>JAUNPN010000047.1 GCA_030536655.1 bacterium
GATTAATTAACGCCTAACGGCTTAGCACGCATTGAACTTGCATATTTTCCGTCAGCTTTTTTGGCAGTACGACGGAAAACCGGCAGACAATGGGCGCTCAATTTACGGATAGGATTTAAATAACAGCAACGGCATGGCGCGTCGCGTGACAGTTTATATTTACCGCCGCCGGAAGTCCCGCTATATGCGTCGGATAAGTTTCAATATTTACACCGAGTGCAGTAGTACTTCCGCCGAGACCTGCCGCGCCGATTCCGAGCCTGTTTATCTCCTCCAGCAGTCTGTCCTCAAGCTCAGCATAGAAGGGATTTTCATTATGCGAATTAATATCGCGTGTAAGCGCTTTTTTTGCAAGCACGCACACCTTATCCATTGTTCCGCCTATGCCAACGCCCACAACCATAGGAGGGCATGGATTGGGTCCCGCTTTTCTGACGGTTTCAATCACAAAATCAATCACCCCGTCTAATCCGTCCGATGGATTAAGCATTTTCAGCGCACCCTTGTTCTCACTGCCGAACCCCTTCGGAGCAAAGGTAAGCTTAAGCTTATCGCCGGGTACAAAATCGTAATATATTACCGCCGGGGTATTGTCCTTTGTATTAACGCGGTTCAGCGGGTCACCTACAACCGATTTTCTCAGATAGCCGTCTGTATAGCCCCTTGCAACTCCCTTGTTCACGGCGTCTGTAATTGTATCTCCCTCAATAAACACCTCCTTGCCTATCTCGATAAAAAACACAGCCATACCGGTATCCTGACAGATTGGAACCTCCTTTGAAGCGGCTATATCGGCGTTTTTGATAAGCTTTTTAAGCACCGCCCTGCTGACCTCGGATTTATCCGTTTTACTGCCCTTTTCAATAGCGCCGCGTATGTCCGGGTTAAGATAACAATTAGCGCTTATGCACATTTCCCGAACCTTGTTTTCTATTTCTTTTGAATTTATTATTCTCATTTTATCAGCCTCATATTTTTTAATATTTTATTACATTATAACACACACGGAAAAGTAAATCAACATTTTTATAATAAATTATTAAAGAAGGCGTATGGTTATATTCAAGTCTATAAAAACACGGTTATATGCGTCCAAGTTAAATTTAACGCTTCTCAGTATGCACTTCTTTAATTATTGATAGGCTCTAAATATTGCATATCAAAAAAAATTTTATTTTTTTTTAATTTCCTATTGCTTTTTTTTGCAAAATAGGTTATAATATATTGGTAAACAGCAATGAGTTGGACAGCGATGAAGACCGAGCCCGTGCGATTGAAGCCTGTGAACCTTGTCAGATGGGGAACCAAGCAGCAATAAGCAGTAACTTTGATGTGTTACGGTAAACTCGGTTGGAGCTGATTTTTGATAATAATGCGCCTTTTCCCTAAAAAAGGCGTTTTTTTATAGACGCACCGAAGGCTGTAATTTTATGATTATGAAGGAATAACAATGGCACATCTCGCACTCTATCGTAAGTGGCGGCCTACCGTATTTGAAGATATTGTAGGTCAGGGACACATTACGAAAACGCTGAAAAACCAGATAATGACCAATCGCATAGGCCACGCTTATCTTTTCTGCGGAACGCGCGGAACAGGCAAAACCTCATGCGCGAAGGTTTTTTCGCGCGCGGTAAACTGCCTCCGCCCAAAGGACGGCTCCCCGTGCAACGAATGCGAAATCTGCAAGGGAATTTCAAACGGCTCCATTCTTGATGTTACAGAGCTGGACGCAGCGTCAAACAGACGTATAGACGATATACGCGAAATAATAAATGATGTTGCCTATGTCGCAGCGGCGGCAAGCTACTCCGTCTATATCATTGACGAAGTCCATATGCTGACTACCGAGGCATTTAATGCGCTCCTGAAAACACTTGAGGAACCTCCGGAGCATGTTATCTTCATACTCGCCACAACAGATCCGCAAAAGGTTCCTCAGACAATACTGTCACGCTGTCAGAGGTTTGATTTCAAACGCATTTCAGTCAGCGACATAATTCTGCGTTTAAAAGAGGTTGCCTACGGCGACGGCTTCAACATAACGGATGACGCGTACAGACTGATTGCCCGTCTCGGCGACGGCTCCATGCGTGACGCGCTGAGCGTCCTCGAACGCGTTTCTTCTGCCTGCGGAGACACAATAACAGCGGAGGACATAACCTCTGTTTTGGGCATAAGCGCACAGGAAAGCGTGTTTAAAATGACAGATGCCGTTATCGGCAGCAATCCTCAGGGAATTGTTTCGGTAATTGACTCGCTTATGAGCGAGGGCAAGGATTTGAACACCTTCATTGACGCGCTGCTTCAGCACTTCAGAGATTTGATGATGTGTTCGATAAGCGAGAACAGCGCTTCACTGCTCGACTACAGCAGCGAGGATCTCGTAAAGCTTAAAGCACAGAGCCAAAGGCTTACGTTTGAACGTCTTACCCGCGCGGCGTCCATATTGTCACACGCAAAGGCTGACGCGAAATGGGTTAAATCTCCGAGAATTATATACGAGCTTGCATTAATCAAGCTTGCAAGGCCGGAAACGGACTCCTCGCCCGAAGCCCTGATGGACAGGCTTTCACAGATTGAAAATATGAAGCAGAGCGGCAGAGATGAGGAATTATATACAAGAATCAACAACATCGAGGAAAAAATAAAGAATGGATTAATAGCCGCTCCGGCTGAAAAGAAGGACGCGCCTCCGCAGAAAAAGGAGAAGGTTTCAAGAAGGGTGTACAAGCCTATCCCCCCCTCAGAGCTTAACGGCGACAATCCGCTTGTACAGCTTGCAAAAAAATGGGACAGTATAAGCGCGGCAATATCAAAAAAGGCAGGCTACCTTACGGTCGCTCTTGCCAACCGCCCGATTACTATTGACAGTGACGGAATTATTATGCTTTTCAAGCGCGCGGAATCCTTCACAATAAAAATGCTTGACAATAACAAAGCCAAGCTTGACACTCTGTTTGAAAGGATTTCCGGCACAGACTACGCAATTAAATATGTTTACGAGGACGAGATCGGAGACAATCTTATAGACATCTGGAGCCTGAAGCCGTCCGCCGCAAAAGCGCACGCGCCGAATATGGGTGAAAGTCATGATGCAGGTCAGACCGAAACAAAGCCCGCGGAGGCAGCTCAACAGCCTTTATCGGCTGACCGCCCTAATGCGGCGATGCAGAATGACGCGCCGCTCCGGGAAGGTTTTGACGCCCCTCCTCCGAGCGACCTTGATGCTCCTCCTCCCCCGGAAGATGATGATTATCCGTCATATGACGACCCCCTCGACGAGCTTAACGCCAACTTCGGAGAGCTTATCGAGATAACCGACGGCACAGAGTTTGTCAGCTATAACAAGGAAGATAACAGCTTTGAGCAGGAGGATTTATTTGAAGCCCCGGACGAGGACCGCGAGGAATTTCTTGATGCGGGCGAGCTGGAAAATGATAATGAATAAAAATTTATAAAATAAAGAAATGAGGTATTAAAAAATGGGAAGATATAAGGGTTTTTCAGGTTCAGGCATGAACACAAGCAAGAATAACATGAACTCGGTAATCAAGCAGGCTCAGAAGATGCAGGAAGAAATGGAAAAGGTTCAGAGCGAGCTTGAGGAAAAGACTGTTGAAGCCGCTGCCGGCGGCGGAGCTGTCAAAGCTGTTGTAAGCGGTAAGAAGCAGATTATAAGTCTTACGATTGACCCGGAGGCAGTTGACCCGGAGGATGTTGAAACTCTCCAGGATATGATTACGCTTGCTGTAAACGAAGCTATTTCAAAGGCGGATGAAATGATGGCAGAGGGCATGAGCGCCGTTACCGGCGGGCTTAATATCCCGGGATTATTCTGATGCACGCACCGGCGATAGAAACGCTTATCGAGAAATTTGAACAGCTTCCCGGCATAGGTCACAGGAGCGCGGAGAGAATAGCCTTTCATATATTGGAGCGTATGAGCAGGGAGGATGCGGAGAGCATGGCGTCCGTAATAATCGGTGCAAAGGAAAAAATCCATTTTTGCAGCATTTGTCAAAACCTTACCGATACAGACCCATGTAAAATCTGCTCCTCACATAAGCGCGACCGCTCAATAATTTGCGTTGTTGAAAGTCCGGAGGATGTATCCGCGATAGAAAACACGAATGAATTCAACGGCTTATACCACGTTCTCCACGGAGCAATATCTCCGATGGACGGCATAGGTCCCGATGATATTCGCATAAAGGAGCTTATTGAAAGGCTTGCCGACGGCAGTGTGAAGGAAATTATCATGGCAACCAATCCGACAGTAAGCGGTACAGCCACAGCGGTATATATTTCAAAGCTTTTGGCTCCGTTTGATGTGCAGGTAACTCGGATTGCCCACGGTGTTCCGATAGGAAGCGACCTTGAATACGCGGATAAGGTAACCCTCATCAAGGCGATTGAGGGCAGACAAAAAATGTAACAAGGAGACATACAAATGTTAGAAGGTAATGTATACGACGTGCTTGTCGAAAGAGGACTTCTCGCTCAGACAACGCACGCTGAAGAAATAAGAGAGCTTTTGGGCAAAGAAAAGGTAACATTTTACATCGGCTTTGACCCGACAGCCGATTCACTTCATGTAGGACACTTCCTGCAAATGGTGGTAATGCGCCATATGCAGATGTACGGTCACAGACCGATTGCGCTCGTAGGCGGCGGAACAGGTCATATCGGCGACCCGTCCGGCAGAACCGATATGCGACAGATGATGACAGACGAGGTTATCAACCACAACTGTGAATGCTTCAAAAAGCAGCTTTCAAGCATAATCGACTTTTCAGACGGAAAGGCGCTTATGGTAAACAACGCTGACTGGCTGCTTGATTTGAACTATGTTGACTTCCTCCGCGACATCGGAGCCTGCTTTTCGGTAAACAAAATGCTTACGGCGGAGTGCTTCAAGCAAAGACTTGAAAAGGGCTTGTCCTTCCTTGAATTCAACTATATGCTCATGCAGGCATACGATTTCCTTATGCTCAACAGAAAATACGGCTGTAAGATTGAGCTTGGCGGTGACGACCAGTGGTCAAACATTCTGGCGGGCCTGGAGCTTTGCCGCAGAAAGGATCAGAAACAGGTTTACGGCATGACCTTTACCCTCCTCACAAACAGCGAGGGCAAGAAGATGGGTAAGACCCAAAGCGGCGCCGTATGGCTTGACCCGGCAAAGACAACTCCTTATGAGTTCTACCAGTACTGGGTAAACGTTCAGGATGCGGATGTAATCAAGTGCTTAAAGCTCTTGACATTTGTTCCTATGGAGCAGATAAGAGAGATGGAAAAGTGGGAAGGTCAGCAGCTTAACGCAGCCAAGAAGATACTCGCATACGAGGTAACAAAGCTCGTACACGGTGAAGCCGAAGCTGAAAAGGCTCAGGCTACGGCAGAGGCGGTATTTGCGAAGGGCGGTATTTCAGAGGATATGCCGACAACAGAAATTCCGGATGCCATAGGCATGGGTGTACTTGATATGCTTGTAAAAACCGGCTTATTAAAGTCAAAGGGCGAGGCAAGACGTCTTGTTCAGCAGAACGGTCTTACAATCAACGATGCAAAGTATACTGATGTAAACGGTGTTGTAACAGAGGATATGTTCGTTGACGGCTCACTTATAATCAAGAAAGGCAAAAAGACCTTCCACAGAGTAACGAAATAAGTTATGAAAGGATATATCAAAGCTCAATGAACTTTGGTATATCCTTGTTATTTAAGGAACCACTGATTAATTAACGCCTAACGGCTTAGCACGCATTGAACTTGCATATTTTCCGTCATATCATACAAAAATCTCTCGACATACGCGAGTATGCCTTCGATCTTTTTATATAATCTGACGAAAAATCCGACTGTGTTCACTGCGTACTATATTTAATCAGTGCTTCCTTAATTGAGGTGAAATATGAAATCGGAAACCAAAAAAAATATTTTAATGATTTTTGCATACACGCTATTTGCGGGAATCTGGTGTGCAATAGGCTTTGCAACATTGATATTCTTTATAATCAGCGATTTTATAAGATCTTGTGGAAACGGTATACTAAAAGTATTTTTTATAATGGTATTTCTTTGTGCCGTTTTCTTTTCGGTATTGTGCTGTAAAAAATTCAAATCCAATCGGAAAAAGCTTATTTCCTTGATAATTCTTATAATTTCCGCTGTAGCTGTTAATGCTTCGGTATTTGCCTTAACATATACATATTTCTCCCACTTTACAAAAACAAAATGGGAAAGAAATGAACAAGTAAGAATTTATATGATTAATGACCTCGAAAGCAAGCATGAAATTATAGGAAAATCAGAGCAGGAAATTATTGATTTACTCGGAAAACCATCTAACGTTGCAGAATATGGATTAAAAACCTATGAATATTATATCGGAGATGATCTGATAGACCCCTATACATATAATATAGGATTTGAAAACGGAATTGCGAAATATGCAAATATCTCTCAGCACTAAATCCGGATTTGATTATAAAAATTTATCCGGCAGAAGATTTAACCCTCTGCCGGATATGTTTCTATATTAAACCTCAGCCATTTTCTTTACCAGCTCATACAGTCGTTCAAGCGCATCCGTCTTTGCCATTGCTTTCAACGCCGCAGACATATTCTTCATTCCCTGCTTGTCGTTTATCATTTCATTTATCTTATCATATAGTACATCGGGTGTCAGCTCCGCTTCGGTTATTACCGCAGCAGCTCCTCCGCGTTCAAATTCACGCGCATTCTGCTCCTGATGATTCCTCACCACATTCGGCGACGGGATAAGTATCGACGGTCTGCCCAAAGCGGCAATCTCGCTTACCGTAATCGCTCCGGAACGCGATACAACCAAATCCGCCGCCGCCATTGCGTCCGCCATGTTATTTATATACGGAACAACCTTGATATGCTTATTCAGCTCTATTCCCTTTTCCTCAACAGCTGTCATGATTTTATCGTAATTTCTGTCGCCTGTTCCAAAAAGCAGCTCAATTTTATTATCCTTTGAAAGCCTGTCAAGAATATCAACAACAGTGTTATTTATTCTGTCCGCGCCGAGACTGCCGCCGAAAATCAGCACAAACGGACGCTTTACTCCAAGCCTTGCCCTTGCAGTCTTGTAATCCGCCTCCAGAATTTCACTGCGTATCGGATTTCCGGTTACAACGCACTTTTCCTTGTTTTTCATCTCGTTCACGGTTTCATCAAAGCTGAGCGCAAGATATTTTACATATCTCTCCGCTCCTTTTACCGTAAGTCCGGGATAAACATTCTGCTCATGGATGAGTGACGGTACTCCAAGAGCGCCGGCAGCCATAACCACAGGTCCGCTTACATATCCGCCGGTACATACAATGCAGTCCGGCTTAAACCGCTTTATAAGCTTCTTGCAGTCACTCACAGCCTTGAAAAGCTTCATTCCTATTTTAACATTTTTCAGCATATTTTTTCTGCTGAAGCCCTCAACGTCTATATATTCAATATCATAGCCTGCTTTAGGCACAAGCTTTGTTTCAAGACCGCGTTTTGTTCCTATAAACAAAGCTTCAAAATTGTCCTCATGCGTTTTAACATAGTCGGCGATAGAAATGGCAGGATTTATATGTCCGCCCGTACCGCCTCCGGCAAATACAATTTTCATTTTAATTCTCCGTTCAATTCTTTTTTGACTGCCTCGATATATTCAATAATATTCCCATCTCGCACAGCAGCGTAAACAGCGATGTACCTCCATAGCTGAAAAACGGCAGCGAAACGCCCGTATTTGGGATAGCGCCGGACGCAACACCCATGTTCATTATTGACTGAATTGCCACCTGAGCAACAATACCTGTCGCAAGCAGCATCGAATACCTATCCGGCGCATTCATTGCAATTCTTGCGCCCCTGATTATCAGCAAAGCAAACAGACCCATTACGAAAATCGCGCCTATAAGACCAAGCTCCTCACATACAATCGCAAAGATAAAGTCGTTATACGGCTCAGGAAGGAACTGAAACTTCTGCAGGCTCTGCCCAAGTCCCCTTCCCGTAATGCCTCCGGAGCCTATCGAATAGATACTCTGTGCAATCTGGAAGCTTGTTCCCTGCGCATCGGCAAACGGATTAAAGAAGTTCATAATACGCGCCCATCTTGTCGGGCTGAACAGCTTTGCGTATATACCTACTCCGAAAGCCCCCAGAACCGCAAGAAGAATAACCGGAAGCACCGGGAAGCCTGCCACAAGCATTATACATCCGGCAATTCCCACTATAATAACCGCTCCGCTTACGTGCGGCTCCAAAAACATCAGAACCACCACAATAGCCAGAAAAACTCCCAAAACCAAGATATTTGTAATTTTCTTCATGTGCAGGTTCTGATTTGTAATCATATTCGCCACCGCCATAGCAGTAATCGGTTTCATAAGCTCAGAAGGCTGAATACCGAAAAGCCATCGCCTTGCTCCGTTATGCGAGGTACCGATGCCCGGAATCGCAACCAATATGAGAAGCACAATTCCAACTACAACCGCTGCCGGCACAAACGGTCTGTAACTCCTGTAGTCTACCTTTGACAGAAAAAGCATAGACACAACTCCTGCCGCCGCAAAGCCAAACTGCCTTATGAAAAAGTAATATGAACTTCCGTGAAGAGCGTTTGCCCTCGGTGCTGACGCAGAAAGAAGAATTACCAGTCCCATTGCAAGCACAGCAATTACAATCGTCAAAAATGTATAGTCAATCTCACCCTCCGTCTTTTTAAATAAAGCGTCATATAAAAAGCGTTTAACTCCGCTTTGCGGCTCCTCATTCGCCCGGCTCCGCGCTGTGCTTCGGCTGCCGCTGCGAACAGTATCTGCGCGGCTTGATGAACTCTGTGACGTACCCGTTCTGTGCGCAGTACTGCCGCGGTTCGGCATGCCTGTGCGGCGCGCCGTACTCCTGCCGGCAGCGGCACGTCTTGATGTGCCCGACGAATCCGCACGGCGGGGTGTATTCTGCTTTGACGGCGAATAACCGCCGGAATTTCCTCTTATTCTTGTCGCCATAATTCAACCTCTTACTTAAAATAAACGCGTGTTACTGAGAATTGCAATCACACATAAAACAAGTGTTGCGAGCGAGAATACAGCAACAATCTTCCTCTCGCTCCATTTACACATTTCAAAATGGTGATGTATAGGCGTCATTTTGAAAATCCTTCTTCCCTCACCATACTTTTTTCTTGTGTACTTAAAATATGTTGTCTGCATGATAACCGAAAGGGTTTCCATAAAATATACAAATCCGGCGATAATCAAAAATATTTCGGTATGAGTATCGATAGCCATAATCGCAACCGCTCCGCCGAGGAACAACGAGCCTGTATCACCCATAAACACCTTTGCCGGGTGTCTGTTATAAATGAGAAAGCCAAGCATACCTCCGGCAACAGCCGCAGCCATAGCCGAAATGTGAATTCCGTCTATCACCGTCATGAAAAAGCCCGCAATCATGAAATACAGAGCTTCAACAAATGTAACCGTTGACGCAAGACCGTCCAGACCGTCGGTAAGGTTTACCGCGTTTACAGTTCCGAGCATTACAAACATAATAAACGGAACATACAGCCAAACCGGAAGCGTTATCGTAAACGATGTAAACGGAATAAAAATACTTGTTGAAAGACTTCCTTCTATAATATATGCGGCAACAACGTAAACTATTGTCATAACAAGCTGTAAAATCAGCTTCTGCATAGGCTTCAAACCGAGATTCCTTTTCTTTACAACCTTTATGTAGTCATCAACAAAGCCCACGACGCCAAAGCCGAGCGCAATAATATACAAAAGCAGCAGCTTCCCGTCCGTTTCCGCATTAAATGACCCGTGCACCGCTCTGAGAACGCATAAAGCAATTATTGCTATACCTATGCCTATTATAAACATAATGCCTCCCATTGTGGGAGTGCCGGATTTTTTCTGATGCCACTTCGGACCTTCCTCTCTTATCTCCTGTCCGAACTTAAGCTTATGCAGCCACGGAATAAAAATCGGTCCCAATACCGCCGTCACCGCAAATGCCGTCAGAAACGGAAACAAATCGGCACGAACAAGATTTGAAAAAAGCTCAATAATCATAATTACTCCTCCGCCTTCGTTATCTCATTATAAATATCCTCAAAGTGCATACCTCTTGACGCCTTAATCAGCACCGCGTCGCCCTTCTGCACTGCTCCGGCACAAAACCTCTGCGCTTCAAGCGTCTTTTCAAAGCTAACGACATTCTCCATGCCCTTATCCTTTGCGCCCTTTGCAATCTGAGCCGAATTTACACCGACGGTTACAAGCAAATCCACATTGTTTTCAACAACGCTTTCACCCAGCTCATAATGCGCCTTTGCCGCAAAATCTCCCATTTCAAGCACATCACCTAAAATTGCAACGCTCCGTTCAGCTTCCGTCGATTTTAACACGCTCAGAGCAGCGCGGATGGAATCAGGCGAAGCATTATAGCAGTCGTTTATAATTGTCATTCCCTTTTCCTCGGTGATTGCCATGCGCATAGCAGTATATTCACAGTTGAATATACCCTCCGACGCGCTTTCGACACTTATTCCAAGCTCTTTGCCCACACAGATTGCCGCCAGTGCATTGTACACATTATGTACTCCCGCATTATTCACCGTAACCGGATATTCTCTGCCGTCTGCTACAGCCGTAAAGCTTATTCCGTCAATTCCTCTGTCGTCAATATCCTTCGCATATACATCATTTTCCGGGTTATTGATACCGTAATACACAGCTCTGCACGGCTCAGCTCCTTTAAGCGTGGAAAGATAATCATCATCACCGTTTACAACAAGCAGCTTGTCACTGTCAAGGTATTTCAGAACCTCCGTCTTAGCCTTAAAAATTCCCTCTCTTGAGCCAAGGTTCTCAATATGCGACATTCCGATGTTTGTTATTACCGCAATATCAGGACGCGCAATCGAGGCAAGATAATCAATCTCTCCGAAATGATTCATTCCCATTTCAAGCACAGCCGCCTCATGCTCCTTTTCAAGCATGAATACCGTAAGCGGCAGACCAATATCGTTATTGTAATTTCCCGGAGTCTTTAATGTTTTATACTTCTGTGACACAACCGCGTAAAGCATATCCTTTGTCGTTGTCTTTCCTACGCTTCCTGTAACAGAAACAGTCGGCACATTGTACTTTTTCTTATAATACCTCGCAATATCCCCCAGCGCAATGCGCGTATCATTAACCCTTATGATTGTTTTGCCTATCATAGGCTCGGTATCCTTATGAGTAAGCACCGCGCCCGCACCCATATCAAAAGCCGCATTTATAAAATTATGGGCGTCAAAATTATCTCCTACAAGCGGAATAAAGAGCTTACCGCCCGCAGTAGCTCTTGAATCCGTGGTTATATCATAAAATTCGGCGTTCTCATCACCGCATACAAGGGTACCATGAGCCGCCTCCAATATATCATTTAAAGTTAATTTCTGCATATCTTTCTCCGTTTCTATAGGTAATCAGCATGGGCGGACACAGTCCTCCCATGCTTCATAGAAATTACCTTATATACTCGCTAAAATTTCTTTAACAATAACGCGCTCATCAAAATCACGTTTTTCATGACCTATGATCTGATATGTTTCCTGTCCCTTTCCGGCAAGAATGATTACATCGTCCTTCTTTGCAAAGCCGAGAGCATATCTTATTGCTTCACGCCGGTCAACAATAAGCGTATACTCGCCGCCGGACTTCTTCATACCTTCTTCAATCTGCTTAACAATCTTTTCCGGATCCTCCGTTCTCGGGTTGTCCGAAGTAATTATGCTGTAATCCGAAAGCCTTCCGGCAATCTCTCCCATAACCGCGCGCTTTGAACTGTCACGGTCTCCGCCGCAGCCAAACAGGGTTATAACTCTGCCTTTCGCAAACTCCTGAACACAGTTTATAATATTTTCCAGTCCATCCGGACTGTGCGCATAGTCAATAATTACCGTGTAATCGGTATCGGTGTCAACCACCTCAACTCTTCCGAGTACGCCTGACGCATCATGAAGTCCCCTGCGGATTGTATCCATATCTATTCCAAGCTGGAGAGCCGCTCCCGCCGCGCACGCAGCATTATAAACGCTGAATTTGCCGGGAATGGCAATCGACATCGGATACTTTATGCCCTTATAATCAAGCTCAAAGTCCGTTCCTCTTGCGGTAATTGAGATATTTTTCGCCGTAAGCGCACAGCCGTCACCGAGACCAATCTTCAAAATATCCTCACAATCACCCTTTTCGGCAATATACCTGCCCGCCGCATCGTCAAAATTGACAACTCCCTTATCGCAGAGGGTAAACAGCTTTGCCTTTGCGTTTCTGTAATTCTCCATTGTCTTATGGAAATCAAGATGATCCTGTGTAAGATTTGTAAAAATGCCGCAGTCAAAGTGACAGCCGTATACTCTGTCAAGCTCAAGCGCATGGCTCGAAACCTCCATAACCACATACTCCGCACCGCTGTCAACCATTTCCGAGAAAAGCTGCTGCAGCTCCAAGGCATTCGGAGTGGTCGGAGTCGTGCTCTGTGTCATCAGTACCTTATCACCGATAATATTCTGATTTGTTCCGATTACACCGACAATTTTTCCTGCCGCTTCAAGTATACTCTTAACAAGATAGGTAATCGTTGTTTTGCCGTTCGTTCCGGTAACACCGATAAGTCTGAACTTCTTTGAAGGATTATCGTAAAATGTACACGCAAGCTTCGCAATTTCACGTCTTGAATCCTTCACATATATAACCGGCACGTCAACATCCACTTTATCCTCGGCAACAATCACCGCCGCGCCGTTCTTCACTGCCGACGCGGCATATTTATGACCATCCGTTTCGTAGCCCTTTATGCACACAAACGCATTTCCGGGAAGAACTCTTCTCGAATCATAGGCTATGCCTGTAATCTCTGTATCATCAAAGTTTAATTTATCTCCAAATAATTTCGAAGCTAACATCAACCATCACTCCTTTTTATGTTCTTTTAATCTGATGCTTCCTGCCGGAATTCCACGCCGACAACCGTACCCGGACTTACCTCCTCGCCGGGGGCAATGCTCTGGTTAACCGCATACGCGCCTGCCGCTTCGCTGTGTCCCGCACCGGCAACCTCAAAATTAAGATTCCTGTACAGCAGCCGCTCACGCGCCGAATCAACGTCCAATCCGGACACATCCGGAACCTCAACGGTATTTTCACTATCCGCCTCCTCAGTATAGAGGATAACAAGCGATTCTTCATCCACCATAACGCCCGGCTTCGGAAGCTGCGCTTCCACAGCTGACGCGTCGCTGTCGCCTGATACAGTATATTTCAGTCCGGAATCAACTATCTTTTTCTTTGCTTCTTCAAGAGAAAGTCCTCTTACATCGGGGATTTCTATCGTCACATCGGCTTTCTCGCCGTCACTGTACTGCCGGTCTGTTCCGAGATATTCCAGTATCTCGTCAATCAGCTCTCCTGCTACCGGAGCGGCTATTGTACCGCCGTATTTATTGTCTACCTGCGGCTCGTCAAAAATCAGCAGACAAATTATTTCAGGGTCATTCGCCGGAGCAAATCCCAGGAATGAAGCAATACGCTTATCGCTGCCTCTCGGCTGCTTTTCTGATGTAGCGGTTTTTCCGCCTATTCTCCAACCCTTTACATAAGCGTTCTTACCCGTAGCGCCCGGAGTTGAAACAACCGACTCAAGAATCTCCCTCATCTTATCCGAGGTTTCCTTTGATATAACACGGTTCACGACCTCCGGCTCATAGGTTTTTACAACGCCTTCTTCATTCTTTATTTCCTTAACGATATGCGGCTTCATTCTTTCGCCGCCGTTTATAACCGCGCTTATCGCTGTGATAAGCTGTATCGGCGTTATCTGAAAGCCCTGACCGAATGAGCTTGTCGCAATATCAACGTTGTTCATGCCGTTTCTGTAATATATGCTCTGGCTCTCACCATTAAGCTCTATTCCTGTTTTTTCGGTAAACCCAAAGGAACGGAAATATTCCATGAATTTCTCGGAACCAAGCTTCAATGCAATTTCCATAAATACCGGGTTGCAGGAATTTCTCACACCGTCCGCAAAGCTCTGCGCACCGTGGCCATTGGTATTCGCACAGCCGATTTTTCTGTCCTCAACAATCTTAAAGCCCGGGCAAAAGAAGCTGCTGTTTTCGTCAACCACATGCTCCTCCATAGCCGCCGCCGCGGTAATAACTTTAAAGGTTGAGCCGGGCTCGTATGTATCCGTAACCGACTTATTTCTCCACATTTTGTTTCGCATGTCGGCAACTGCCGCGTCACTGGGATTTTCCGGGTCAAAGGTCGGTTCGGGGGTAGGCGTAGGGAGCGGATTTCCGTCCTCGTCATACTCCGTTTCGGTTTCCTTTTCCTCCGGCTCATACTTATAATCCCATGCAAGATTAAGAAAACGCTCGTAATCAGCATAGTTATTGCTGTCAAAGTCCGGCTTTGTAGCCATGGCAAGTATTTCACCGGTTTTCGGATTCATCACTATGCCCGTCGCGCCCTCTTTAAGCTTGTTTTCCTTTACACCCTTTTCAAGGTGATTTTCAAGGAAATGCTGAATTGTTTCATCAATTGTCAGGACAACATCATTTCCGTCAAGAGAGCTGTTATAGTACTGCGCCTCATTGTCACGGTTTATTTTTCCCGTGCCTGTCACATTGGTACTTATCATGCCCGCTTTTCCGGAAAGCTGATTATCAAAGGCCGACTCCACACCGCTTGCACCGTTATTGTCGTCATTAACCCATCCAAGTATATGCGATGCTATATTAAACGGGTAATATCTTCTTGAATTTGATTCAAAGTATACTCCCGTAAGCTTATCCTTACGCTCCTTATCCTCAAGTATTTCATTTATCTGCTGCGTTTCCGCCGCACTTATCTTCTTTTTTATAATGCTGTACTGATACCCGGTTCTTCCGAGAGCCTCCTTAACTTTGTCGGCGTCCATATCAATTATTTCGGCAAGCGCCGAGGCCGCATAATCAATATCTCCGTTCTCAGCAACATCCTGAGGATTACACACAAGATTATTTGCCGCCGCGCTTTCGGCAAGCACCTTACCGTTTCTGTCATAAATTTTTCCTCTCGATGCGGTTACCGTTACCTGACTTTCCTGCTGTGACTTGACCTTCGCCTTCATTTCGCTGTAATGAAGCGTCTGCCATGACGCCGTTTTTCCCAAAACCAGGAGCATCAGCACTCCGAACATTATCGTAATATTAACTATCCTTCGTTTAACACGGCTTAACGGGATACCCGGCTTCTTATTCTTCTTTTCAAATAAAAAGCCGGTAATCCACTTCAATATTTTATGTGATTTAGACATATCTGTTCTCCAAAATACCAATAATCTGCACGATACTCTGCTCAGCCTAAGGGTGCTTTACAGGATGCCCTATCTATTTTATGCTGAAAAATTCAATTATATCACTAAATATTTTATTAAAAAAGTTTTTCAGCGAATTATCTACGCCTTCAACCGCGCCTGCCGTTGTATGTGTAACGTCATCTGTAGGAACATTTATGTAAATGGTCTGATATTTTTCCGGACGCTGCATACCGAGCCGGGTTGTAGCCTCTTTTTCTATTTCTGTCAAATCAACGCTCTGTTCAAGCTCAAATGACTTCTGAGAGGTCGCCGCCTCAGCATTTGCAAGCTTTTCCTCCAGTCCGGCGATTTCATCGCGCCTTTCATTAACCGTAACAAATTCAGAAATCATAAAAGCCGCTGAAACGGACAAAGCAAGAATTGACGCTATGACGCCGGCATTGATTTTCTTATTTTTTGCTCTCGCCGTTTTCCTTGCCGTTTTGCCGGTCTTATTCTTTGCCTTGCCCTTCATCGTACTTTTATTCCTTTTTATATCGCTGCTTTTAACCTGCTTGTTTTTTCTGTATTCGGGTGAATAATCCTCGTAATCCCTGTCATCATATGCAAGATTTCCGTAATAATTCACAATAATCTCCTTAATCTGCTCAAATTATCTCTGCCGCTCTGAGCTTCGCGCTCTTTGAACGGGAATTAACTTCAAGCTCCTCCATTGACGGAAGCACCGGCTTTCTTGTAAGCACCTTTATTTCCGGCTTTCTTCCGCACACGCATACCGGAAACGATTTCGGACAAATACAGCCCTCCGCCAACGAAGCAAAGGTTTTCTTGACTATTCTGTCCTCAAGCGAATGGAAGGTTATCACCGCAAGCCTTCCGCCCGGCTTTATTACACCTGCAAAATCACGGATTGCCTGCTCCAAAATTCTAAGCTCTCCGTTTACCTCTATGCGGATTGCCTGAAACACACGCTTTGCCGGATGCCCTCCGTCCATACGCGCGCCCTTAGGCACAGCCGCCTTTATTATATCGACAAGCTCAAAGGTTGTTTCAATCGGCTTATCCTTTCTTCTGTCCGCAATGAACTCAGCAATGCGCTTCGACCATTTTTCCTCGCCGTACTCATAAAATATTTTCGTAAGCTCCTCCGCGCTGTAATTGTTTACTACCTCATACGCGCTTTTCACGCTGCGCCTGTCCATTCTCATGTCAAGCGGCGCGTCATGCATATACGAAAATCCTCTTTCGGCATTATCAAGCTGATACGAGCTTACCCCCAAATCAATTACAGCTCCGTCAAGCTTTTCAACGCCCTCATCCTCAAGTATTGATTTTATTTCGCAGAAATTCCTGTTGACATAGGTCACTCTGCTTCCGAATTCCTTCAGCCTCTCCCTTGCGGCATTTATCGCTTCAATGTCACGGTCTATTCCGATAAGACGCGAAGTTTTGCTTCTTGAAAGAATTCTGTATGAATGTCCTCCTCCGCCCAGTGTTCCGTCGGCATAAATGCCGCCCTCCTCCGGGCGAAGATAGTTTACGCTTTCCTCTAAAAGTACCGATATATGTTTAAATTCCATGTTATTCCTCAAATAATCAGTCCGTACTTCTCTATTCCGTCAAGAACAATATCGTCCGAAAGTTCATTCTGATAGTTCTCCCATTTTTCGCTGTCCCATAACTCCATACGGGTATTCGCTCCGACAAGGACAACATCTCTTTTCATTTCCGCATAGTCAATAAGCTTTTGTGTTACGGCAATTCTGCCCTGCTTGTCTACCTTTACCAACGACGCGCGTCCGCAGAACATTCTCACGAATGCCGCCGCGTTCCTGTCCGTAGCTGTCGGAAGCTGTCTTAGCTTTTCCAGAATTTCCTCCCAGCCTTCAACGGTATACAGATGCAGGCATTTGTCCGACGGTGAACGGGTAATGTATACAGCTTCTCCAACATCTTTTCTCAGCTTGGACGGCAGAATAAATCTTCCGTTGTCGTCAAGCTGTCTGTCAAATTCTCCGACAAAGAATGTCAAACTGTATCACTCCCTTCTCCCGTTAATAATCAATATAACGGCACAGCGTCTGCTGTATTGAAATACAAGCCGTCAAATCAAGGGCGGCAAACACCTTTTCTGCCTGACCATCCTTATTTTGACCAAACCTCTCCATTTCACTCCGTATACAACCATTTTACTCTAATTTTGCAAAAAAGGCAATACATTTCGGTAAATTTAATATTACAATTAGATTACATAAATTTAACTTGTAATTTTACCTGAAATAGGTTATAATGGTATAGAAAGTATGAATATAGGCTTTTGCTTGCTATATCTTCCGTTTTCAGAGCTTACTGATACACAAGATATAGTTGTTCATAACTAATTTTAACATATTTTAAGCGATTTGTGAATAGTTTTTTGAATTTTATTTTTCAAATATGTTACATTATTTACATAAATATTTCGCTTGTTTTTGGAGGATGTTACAAAATGAACAATTCTATGACAAAAATAACAAAAAGGTTAGCCCGGGAATTCCAGCTTGCGCCGTGGCAGGCAGAAAATACCGTCTCACTTTTAGAAGAGGGAAACACCGTCCCGTTTATAGCCAGATACCGAAAAGAGCGTACCGGTTCGCTTACTGATGAAATTCTGAGGGATTTTTCAGACAGACTTGCGCTTTTAAAATCGCTCGAAAGCCGCAAAGAGGAAGTCATACGTCTTATTGACGCACAGGAAAAGCTTACAGACGAAATCAAGACCGCGGTAACAAATGCCGAAACATTATCGGAGCTGGAGGATATTTACCGCCCCTACCGCCCCAAGCGCAGAACAAGAGCTTTGATTGCCAAGGAAAAAGGACTTGAACCGCTTGCCAAGCTTATGCTTGCGCAGGACTGCTTCCGGGGCAGCGCCGAGGACATGGCTCTTTCGTACATAAACTCGGAAAAGGGAGTTGAAACGGCAGAGGAAGCCTTAAACGGCGCAATGGACATAATTGCAGAGGAAATCTCCGACAATGCAGAGTTCAGAAAGCATATACGTTCCGTTACGAGAAAATACGGCGTTATTACGGCAAAGGTTACAAAGGAAAAGGCTGACGAGGACAGCGTTTACTCAAACTATTATGATTTCAGCGAGCCTTTGTCAAAGCTTGCCAATCACAGGATTTTAGCGATAAACCGTGCGGAGCGCGAGGGATACTTAAACGTGAAGATAATCGCGGAGGAGGACAATATTCTAAGATACCTGAACCGCATCCTTACGCCTAAGCGTCCTTCCGTTACCACCGAGTATGTGAAGGCTGCTGCCGCAGACTCTTACAAGCGCCTTATCGCACCGTCAATAGAGAATGAAATCCGTGCGGAGCTTACCGAGGAGGCCCAGGAAGCTTCAATAAAGGTATTTAACAAAAATCTTTCGGGACTTCTGCTCACGCCCCCGATAAAGGGAAAGGTAGTTCTTGGCTTTGACCCCGGCTACCGTACGGGCTGCAAAACGGCGGTTGTTGATGAAACGGGAAAGGTAAAGGATACGGGAATCGTTTACTGCACTCTTCCGAATCACGACAAGGAAAAAGCAAAAAAGCAGCTTAAGACAATGATTGAGAAAAACAATGTGGAGCTTGTTTCAATAGGCAACGGAACAGCCTCAAAGGAATCGGAAATTTTCATTTCCGATTTGCTGAAGGAGCTTGACCGCAAGGTATACTATATCATGACAAACGAAGCGGGAGCCTCGGTTTACAGCGCGTCAAAGCTTGCAAGCGAGGAATTTCCGGACTACGACGTCGCATTGAGAAGCGCCGTATCCATAGCAAGACGTGTTCAGGACCCGCTTGCAGAGCTTGTTAAGATTGACCCCCAGTCGATCGGAGTGGGACAGTATCAGCACGACATGAATAAAAAGCGTCTGGGTGAAGCGCTTGGCGGCGTCGTTGAGGCGTGCGTAAACAGCGTAGGTGTCGATTTAAACACAGCGTCCCCCTCTCTGCTTTCATATGTTGCGGGCATAAACAAAACTGTTGCAAAGAATATCATCGCATACCGCGAAGAAAACGGCAGATTTGAAACAAGGAAACAGCTCATGAAGGTTCCGAAGCTCGGAGCAAAGGCATTTGAACAGTGCGCGGGCTTTATGAGAATTACGAACGGTACTGAAATGCTTGACAATACATCTGTACACCCGGAAAGCTACAAGGCAGCAAAAGAGCTTTTGAAGCGACTCGGATATACGGAAGCGGACGCGGCGTCCGGCAGGCTTGACGGTATCCGCGAAAAGCTCTCCGGTAAGGCCGGCGATAAAATGGCGGAGGAGCTTGGCATAGGCGCCGTAACTCTCCGTGATATTGCCGACAGCCTTTTAAAGCGCGGCAGAGATCCGCGCGAGGAGCTGCCGCAGCCAACGCTGCGCTCGGATTTACTTTCACTTGAGGATTTAAAGCCGGATATGGTTCTCACCGGAACCGTCAGAAATGTAATAGATTTCGGTGCCTTTGTTGACATAGGAGTTCATCAGGACGGACTTGTGCATATTTCTCAAATATGCAGCAGATATATAAAGCACCCGTCCGAGGTTCTGTCTGTGGGCGATATAGTTAAGGTACGCGTCACAGAGGTTGACCCGAAAAAGAAAAGAATTTCACTTTCAATAAAGCAGGCGTAAAGGAGGAAGCTGTATGAATGTTATTTCATTTCCAAAGCTCGGGATTACTTTAAGCATATCACCCGAAGCCTTCCATATCGGACAAAAGCCGATTTACTGGTATGCGATTATAATTTTAACGGGATTTCTGCTTGCAATACTGTTTGTTGCACATAATTCAAGAAAATATAACGTGGAGCCTGAAAACGTGCTTGACATAGCGATTTTCGGACTGCTGTTCGGAATCATCGGAGCGCGGATATATTATGTATTATTTGCGCTTGACGAATTTTCAAGCGTTGCCGACGTCTTTAAGATATGGAACGGCGGGCTTGCCATATACGGCGGTATCATAGCCGCCTTTATAACCGCGGCGGTATATTGCAGAATTAAAAAGCTCAATACTCTTAATGTCTTTGACGTGTGCTGCCCCGGTCTATTCATAGGTCAGGCTGTGGGACGCTGGGGCAATTTTGTGAATGCCGAGGTTTACGGCGGTGAAACCGCGCTTCCGTGGGGAATGTCGATAAACGGCGCGCCGCCGGTCCATCCGCTTTTCCTGTACGAGTCGCTGTGGAATTTACTCGGTCTTGTACTGCTGTGTCTGTTCAGGCATAAAAAGACCGCCGACGGACAGGTTGTGTGTTTCTACATCGGCTGGTACTCGCTCGGAAGGCTTTTCCTTGAGGGAATGAGAAATCCCGAATATATTTTGTATGCCGTTCCGAATGTGCTGGGTATTTCGCAAATTGTTGCAGCAATCGGTATAATTGCCGCAGCTGCGGGATTTTTTGTCCTTACTTCAAGAGCTAAAAGATGATATATTTCAAAAGGGACCCACACGGGTCCCTTAATAATAAGGTTCATTCTTGCCCAAAAGCTTGGCTTTAGAGAGTGCGACAGAAAAACAAATATACGAATTGTTAACGGAAAAACATATGACGCAGTTACGTTTAAAGTGGAAAAATAACATAAAACAATAGTTAAGGAAGCACTGATTAAATATAGTACGCAGTGAACACAGTCAGATTTTTCGTCAGATTATATAAAAAGATCGAAGGCATACTCACGTATGTCGAGAGATTTTTGTATGATATGACGGAAAATATGCAAGTTCAATGCGTGCTAAGCCGTTAGGCGTTAATTAATCAGTGGTTCCTTAAATCTACTTCTCAACTATTAAGTTAGTTCAGCTATCCGAACGGTATGTACACATTATCTAAATTCTATGATATAATAATTACAGCTGAGGAAGAAATCATTTCGGATTTCAAAGTTGTAATTATTGTATCGGTGTGATGCAAAGCCGATTGGCGGCTTTGCGCTTATGATATAATAGAGTATGACAAGAATTCCTATAATGTGTGAAAATGGGAGGTAATAACAGTGAAGCTCAATATCGGTTCAAACATAAAGGAATTGCGCAAGCGAAATAATATTACGCAGGAGCGTCTTGCAGAATATCTCGGCGTTACGTATCAAACCGTTTCAAAATGGGAGAACGGAACTTCACTGCCGAGTATTTCTTTGCTTCCGTCTATTGCGAATATTTTTAAAATAAGCATTGATGAATTATATGACATCGACAAGCACACCGGTGATGAAAAAATTGCTGCCTATGAAATGGAATATAATGCTCTTTGCAGCAAAAGCGACAATCAAGGACGCGCAGCGCTTATGAGACGCGCGCTTGGAGAATATCCGAGAAACTATAAATTTATGAATTATCTTGCGCGTTCATTATATCGCTGCTATAACATTAATCTACACTCCACAGAGATCATTATGCTGTGCGACAGAATATTAGAAGAATGTAAAACAGATAGCATTCGTTTTTCGGCATTGCAGACTATTGCGCGGACATATAACGACATAGGACAGCATAAGACAGCGCTGCAATACGCTTATGAGATGCCATCGTTCACTTCATCCAGAGAATTTTTTCTAAGCGAAATTCTTACCGGAGAGGAGCGGACGAAACAGTTACAGAAAAATATATTTTTCTTGGCTTATAATGCCGGGAAAATGATAACATATCTTGCAAGTGACAGCCGCGGTATAGGAAAACAATTGTCGTATGAAGATAAAATACGAATGTATAAAGCAGCAAATACAATATATAAGACCATTGCGGATGACGGCAACCATCTTATTTTAAACGGAAAATTTTATTGGCATTATCGGTGGATAGCAAAGAATTACTGTCTCATCGGCGATACTGAGAAAGCAATGAAGAATCTTCTTATTGCAGAGAAAGCCGCCGTAGAGATAGACAATTTTATCAAAACGAGTAAAGAGCAGCATTACACATCGTTGTTCATTAATAAGCTCAAAGCTGATCCGCAGGGCATGCTGAAGCATTGGCAGGGTTCTCACTGCCATAAGCTGTATACGCAGCTTCAAGACGAGGGCTTTGATACGATGCGTGATATGCCGGAATTCAAAGAACTGGAGCAGAGACTAAAGGAGGAGTGGTAACATGGAACATGTAAAAGTAATTGAATTTCAAAAAGAATTTATAGACACTGTATTTGACATACAGAAAAAAGCGTACAAACCGCTGTTCGATAAATATCATGACACAAACACAAGCCCATATCTTGAAAGCAAAGAAGAAATTTTACAGAAATACACCCGACCGGGAACGTGCGGATATGTTTTTCTCGAAAAAGAAATACCTGTGGGAGCCGTCAGGATAACTGCAAGAGGAGATGTTTGCAAAGTATCAGCTTTAGCAGTTTTGCCGGAATATCAAAACCGAGGTATCGCACAAGCCGCTTTAAAAGAAATAGAAAGTATGCACAGCGGCTGCAAATATTGGATTTTAGACACTATTCTTGAGGAGAAGGGTAATTGTCATCTGTATGAAAAGTTGGGATATGTTAAAATCGGAGAACCGCAGGCTGTTAACGATTATTTAACACTGATAAATTACAAAAAAGCAATTACTTCGACTGATTTGTAAAAATATTTATTAAGGAAGCACTGATTAAATATAGTACGCAGTGAACACAGTCAGATTTTT
>JAUNPN010000216.1:0-1350 GCA_030536655.1 bacterium
CAGTGGAGAAAGTATTTCCTTACGAAATATTATTGAAATATGTAAAGCCGGTATGGGTAATGTCTCGCAGATTAATTATGGAGCATTGCCTTACAGAGAAAATGAAATGATGGATTTGAAGTGCTCTGAGAATAAGCTAGCATCTATCATCAGTCAAGAAGTAAATTTTAATATGAATGAACGATTAAACGAATATATTCAAAAACTATGAGATATTTAATAACAGGCGGATGCGGATTTGTTGGTTCAAATCTGGCCGCAGAGGTATTGCGCCGTGGTGAGGAACTTTATATTATCGACAATCTTTTTCGTTTTGGCAGTGCGGACAATCTGACTTGGCTCCGTACATTGGGGGAATTTAAATATTATCCTTTTGATGTTCGTAATATCAATGATGTAGAAACGGTGATTAAAGAAGTGAAACCTGATTATATATTCCATTTGGCGGGTCAGGTTGCCATGACCACCTCCATTGCCAATCCCCGTTTGGATTACGAAACAAATGCTTTGGGAACATTCAATCTCCTTGATTCTGTCCGTAAATACTCTCCTGATTCTGTCATACTTTATTCATCAACGAATAAAGTTTATGGGGATTTTGAATATTTGCATTTTAAGGAAGAAAGTACGCGTTACGTCTGTGAAGAATATCCTGACGGTTTCCCGGAAACTATTTCTTTGGATTTCCATTCCCCCTATGGCTGTTCCAAAGGATGCGCCGACCAGTACTTGTTGGATTTCCATAGGATTTATGGGCTGAAAACGATTGTGTTCCGCCATTCCTCTATGTATGGCACTAACCAGCATGCCACTTATGATCAAGGTTGGATTGGATGGTTCTGTCAAAAGGCCTTAGAAATAAAGAATGGTGTATCAAAAGAACCTTTTACGATATCGGGTACAGGTAAACAAGTACGTGACGTATTGCATGGTGAGGATATAGTGAACCTTTATTTTACTGCGAAAGATGTAAAGGAGGCTTATGGACAAGTCTTCAATATTGGTGGCGGTATAGAGAATAGTCTTTCTTTACTGGAATTGTTCGGAATACTAGAAGAAAAGCTGAGTATAAAAATGAGTTATAAGCAATTGCCTTGGCGTGAAAGTGGCTGACTATACAAAAGTACAGAGTATTGTCGGCTGGAAACCGAAAATTTCTAAAGAAGATGGATTGAACAGGATGTTGGATTGGCTAAAAATCTGATTTTTCGTGAAAACTCTTATTTTACTGTATCATTTGCTTGTAGATCATTTTTTAAACCATAGTATAGAAATTCGATATTGCTAGTTTAAATCTGAAAGAAAAAGATGTATAATAACAAGTACTTAACAATCTTAATTACAACGTTT
>JAUNPN010000216.1:1360-1654 GCA_030536655.1 bacterium
TAATCGTAGAGAACGATTATTGCGCACTTTACAACAGATAGAGCAGCAAGGACATTTTGAACAATATTGTATATTAATCAGTGACAATTGTTCAGATTATGATGTAAGAGATATGATTGATAAGGAGTTTAGGCCTCCTTTCCGGGATTTGGTGACTGTCCATAAATGGAACTTTAACATAGGGATGTCTAGTAATATTTCTGTGTCTTTTGCGTTAGTTGATACTGCATGGTGCTTATATCTGAGTGATGACGATATATTGTTGCCAGGAGCAATAAAAAGAATTTGCGAAGA
>JAUNPN010000216.1:1664-3617 GCA_030536655.1 bacterium
CATTAAAATATTCTTTGAAGGGAAGAAAATCTTATCCAGATAGAGTGTTGAACACAATTGATGATTTTATTTCTTTGTATGAAGAGATTCCTTCTCAGATAAATGAGATGTATTATCTGGTTCGGGTCTACCATTTGTCGAAACTTAAAGATTGTAAAATATATTATACAGATTACTCCTATACATATATATCATTTCTAATACCTTTATTATTTGGATTGAAAAAGAGATATGGGTATGTAAAGACATCGTCTTTTAATTTGATAGAATATGAAGTCTGTCCTCCAGGTGAAAATTGGTATTACAATGATAGATATATTCGGACTTTTTTGGGTATCTACTCTTTCACTGATTTACTTCTTTCTGAAGATAAGAAGACGAGAAATAGGTTAATGAAACTTGTAATGTCTTATCTTGAAATCTCACACGCTATAGAATGTTTGAAATATGCAGTAAGTAAAGGAGATAGAAAATGGTTATATAAGAAAATTTATAATGCATATTGTGTTGCGCATCCTATAATGCGCTTTTTCCCTAAAAGTATAACTTGGTATATTGTTATTTTCTGGAAATCATTTCGTTTTTGGAGAAGCCGTATAAAAAAATAGTAGTCTGGCAAATGTCTTCTGATAGAATAGTGAAAAATACAATGGTATTGTATTTGCGTACCTTTGTTACGCTAATTGTTTCGTTATTTACTTCGAGAATAACGCTTGATGTTTTAGGAATAGAGGGTTGGGGATTATATAATGTCGTTGGTGGCTTTGTAGCATTATTTGCAGTTATGAATTCTTCTTTGGAACTAGCTGCCCAACGTTTCCTAACGATGGCAATTGCTAAAGAAGAGAATGTAGGAAATGTTTTAGCACATTCTATACGTATCCATGTAGTTCTGGCAGTTGTGGTTATGGTTGTGGCGGAAATTATAGGGACTTATTATATCTATAATCAATTGAATGTACCTGTAAATAAAAGAACGTTGGCATTTTGGGTATTCCAAATGTCTTTGATTTCTTTAGCTTTTTCTACTTTGTCTGTACCTTTCAATTCACTATTGTCTTCATATGAGCGTTTGGATATATTTGCTTATATAGAAATTGGAAATGTTTTTTTAAGATTGTGTATTGTATATCTTTTGTATTTGTTTTCTGATAGATTACTGTTGTATGCCATATGTGGTGCTATAATATCATTTCTTATATATGTAATATATCGAATTTGCTGTTGGAGGATGTTTTTCTCTATGCATAGGCTACGATTTGAGATAAATAAAAAACTTTTAAAAGAAATGCTCTCGTTTTCAGGATGGACTATAATGAGCAGTATGGCATGGCTATGCAGAGATCAAGGATTGGCAGTCTTACTGAATGCATTCATGGGTCTTACTGTAAACGCAGCTTATGGTATGGCTCGTCAAATTAATATGGCTGTTACCAAGTTGACTCAAAATATTGTATTAGTATTTGTTCCTATTATCACTAAAAGTTATGCAGTAAATGATTTGAAAAAGACAGAAAAAACACTAATTGCAAGTTCAAAATTTGGTTCCATACTTATTATGCTGGCTTTTGTTCCAATATTCTTTAATATAGATTTTATTTTATCTGTTTGGTTGAAAGAAGTTCCATCTGGTACTGCTATGATTACAGTGTATATATTATTTATGGCAGTTATAATTTGTTTATTTGGTAATAATGCAATCGTGATACGTGCTTCTGGAAAAATTGCCTTTTTTGAAATATCCGCAAATGTATGTAATGTCATTTTTATGGTTGTCGCATATTATATATTGAAAGGAGGCGGTACTGTGGAAGTGGTATTGATGACATTATCTATTGTTACAGTTATTCAAGTATTAATTCAATTGATTATAGTATCTCGTCTTTTATCAATGTCCATCTTTTATTTTATCAGAGAAGTTATAATTAAATTAGTTATGGCTTTAACATTTCC
>JAUNPN010000048.1 GCA_030536655.1 bacterium
TGCAAGTTCAATGCGTGCTAAGCCGTTAGGCGTTAATTAATCAGTGGTTCCTTAGCAGTTCCCTTATATATTAGTGATTTAATCCCCTATATTGCGTCGGTGTCATTCCAAATGTCTTTTTAAAAAGTCTTATAAAATGCTCGGCATTTGGATACCCCACTGCGTAAGCTATGTTTTCAACTGTCATATTTCCATTCTTCAAAAGCGTCTTTGCCCGCTTCATTCTGATTTGGGTAACGTGTTCGCCAAAGGTTTTGCCGGACTTATCCTTAATATACTTTGATACATAAGGTGTCGAAAGATGAAATTCATCTGCAACATCCTCCAATGTCACCGTCTTGAAATTGGACTGAATATAATTTATCATCGTAATCAGCCTGTCATCGTTCAATGACTTGTCATTATTCAGCTTAGGCAGCTTATTAACAGCTACAACAAGCGCATGAATGGATGCTTTTATAATATCCTCGTCAATTCCGGCTCCCCAGTAAAGCTTGCCGTCGCAAAGAATTCCCACAAATGCCATTGCCTTTGACGATGAACCTTTTGAAAGCGCGTGCTCCTCATATACCGATAGTTCATAGCTTA
The DNA here is from genome assembly GCA_030536655.1 of bacterium. Lineage (GTDB taxonomy): Bacteria > Bacillota > Clostridia > UBA1381 > UBA1381 > UMGS1958. Next base: position 589 of record JAUNPN010000048.1, read on the forward strand.
TATCATAGAACTGTTTCAAAATATTGCTTACAGCATCAAGTCTGCCGTTTCCGTTCGCGTCAACAACAATTCTCTTTTCTCCCTGAAGAATAGTCGCTTCCGCCATAATTCCGTCACACTGCTTAAAATGACATTCGCTTATACTGAAATGCGGAGTATAATCGAGGTAATTTTCGGTGAATATCTCATATACCCACTGCGGTGAAAGCTCCTTATGTTCCTCATCCGAAATCTGCTTGACGGCATAGCCGACCTCAGCACGCATCCTTTCCGGAACTGAGATTGAAAAGTTCTGCTTAAGAATATATGCAACTCCGCCCTTTCCCGACTGACTGTTAATTCTGATAACATCTGCGTCATATGTCCTTCCCACATCAACAGGATCTATCGGCAGATACGGAACTGTCCATTCTTCAAGCTGCTTTTCCTCACGCCACGCCATTCCCTTTGCGATAGCATCCTGATGTGAGCCCGAAAAAGCTGTAAAGACCAAGTCGCCCGCATACGGCTGTCTCGGAGAAACCTCCATTCCGGTAAGACGCTCATAAATTTCACGTATTTCCGGCATATTTTTGAAATTCAGACCTGTTTCAACACCGTATGAAAGCATATTCATTGCCACCGTTATTATATCAACGTTTCCGGTCCTTTCGCCATTTCCGAAAAGAGTTCCCTCTATTCTGTCCGCTCCCGCAAGCACAGCCATTTCCGCATCTGATACTCCGCATCCTCTGTCATTGTGCGGATGTACGCTTAAAATCACATTATCACGATACTTCATATTCTTGCTCATATACTCAATCTGTGATGCAAACACATGAGGCATTGCCGTTTCAACAGTCGCCGGAAGATTAATTATTGATTTAACTTTTTCATCAGGCCTCCATACATCGAGGACCGCATTGCAAACCTCTAACGCATAATCAAGCTCTGTTCCGTGAAAGCTCTCCGGACTGTATTCAAACATAAAGCTGCCGTCCGTTTCCTCCGCAAGGCGCTTGAGAAGCTTTGCACCGTCAACCGCAAGCTGTTTTATCTCATCCTTGTCCTTCTTAAACACCTGTTCACGCTGCGCAACCGAGGTTGAATTATACAGATGTACCACAGCCTTAGGAGCTCCGTTTAAGGCTTCAAATGTACGCTTTATAATATGCTCTCTTGCTTGGGTCAGCACCTGAATAGTCACATCCTCCGGAATCATGCCGCGCTCTATCAATGCTCTTAAAAAATCAAATTCCGTTTCTGAAGCCGCCGGAAACCCCACTTCTATTTCTTTAAAGCCTATATTCACAAGCAGCTTGAAAAACTCAAGCTTCTCCTCAAGGCTCATCGGCTCAATCAATGCCTGATTTCCGTCACGCAAATCCACTGAACACCATATCGGGGCTTTTTCAATATAATCCTTCTTTGCCCAATCCATATATCCCTGCGGCGGCAGGAAATACTGCCTTTTATACTTACTCATTGTTTTTCCTCCGATTAAATAAATTAGTTTCTTAAAATATATCAATTTCAATGATGATATTTTAACACATATATTTAGATAATACAATGATTATATTTAATCAGTTTTAATGATAATTTTTAACATCAAAAAAAAGTGTACCGAAAACAAATGTTACCCGATACACTTTTATTAGATTACCTATTCATATAAAATGCGTTGTATGCTCTGTATGCCATATAAACATCACATTTAGCGGTCAGCTCGAACGGAGCGTGCATGGATAATACAGGCACTCCGGCATCAATTACATCCATATTAAGGTTCGCAACATACTGCGCTATTGTGCCGCCGCCGCCTTGGTCAACCTTGCCGAGCTCACCGGTCTGCCAAATCACGCCGTTGTCATCCATAATTTTTCTCATTTCATATACAAATTCAGCGCTTGCATCCGAGGAGTCATATTTTCCTCTTGCACCGGTATACTTTGTAAGCGCAACTCCGCAGCCGGCAAAAGTCGCATTATTCATTTCATACACGCTCTCATAATTAGGATCAACCGCCGCATTTACATCTGAGGACATACAAGCCGTATTTGTAATTACCCTGTTAATAGCAGTTACCGAACAAGCGCCGGTAAGCTTTTCAACTATTTCCGCAATCATCATCTGCATAAATGCACTCTGCGAGCCGGTGTTTCCCATTGAACCGATTTCTTCCTTATCGGCAAGGAATGCAACCGCAGTCTTTTTCGGATTCTCAATTCCAAAAATCGCTCTCAATGTAGTGTATGCGCATACTCTGTCATCCTGACCGTAAGCTCCGACAAAGCTTCTGTCAAGACCTACATCTCTTGCCGCTCCGGCGGGAACAATTTCGATTTCCGCTGTTTGGAAATCCTTTTCCTTCATATCATATTTTTCATTCAGCAGCTTTAAAACCGCAAGCTTTACCTTTTCCTTTACTTCGTCTGAAGGAGCAGGCATTCCGGCTATAAGCACATTCATATTCTCTGCCTCAATGCCCTCAGTCATCTTCTTTGACATCTGATCTTTTGCAAGATGCGGCAGAAGATCTGTTATACAAAATACAGGATCTCCGGGTTCTTCACCGATTGTGATAGTTTTTGAGCCGCTTTCAGTTATTACAACTCCATGTATCGCAAGCGGAAGCGCTGTCCACTGATATTTTTTTAAGCCGCCGTAGTAATGTGTCTTTAACAAGGCCATTCCTGTTTTTTCATAAAGCGGATTCTGCTTCAGATCCAGTCTCGGCGAATCAATATGCGCTCCGACTATGTTTACACCTTTTGTTATATCCTCGCTGCCGATTACCGCCGCCAATATATTCTTTTTACGGTTTACCGCATAAACCTTGTCGCCCGGCTTTAATGATGTTACCTTGTCAAGCGGAACAAAGCCGTTTTCCTCCGCAAGCCTTACCGCTTCAATAACACATTCCCTCTCTGTCTTTCCTCTGTCAAGGAAATTCTTGTAATCCTCGCAAAGCGCGTTCATTTCCGCTTTCGCAGCATCATCAATTTCCTCGTATACATTTTTTCTCTGATAAGATAAATCCTCAAATAATTCCTTATCTGTCATATATATCATTCCTTTCACTGCTTTTTATATTGTTTTGTCAGAAAGACTGCTAAGGAAGCACTGATTAAATATAGTACGCAGTGAACACAGTCAAATTTTTCGTCAGATTATATAAAAAGATCGAAAGCATACTCGCGTATGTCGAGAGATTTTTGTATGATATGACGGAAAATATGCAAGTTCAATGCGTGCTAAGCCGTTAGGCGTTAATTAATCAGTGGTTCCCTAAGCCTTTCTGTTATACATAGCCGTATATTCCGCGGATGCTCACTTCTCCGGAGCCTACGGTTACTGTTCCGGTTTCAGTTTCCACAATAAGCTCGCCTTCATTATTTATGTCAACCGCTTTTCCATTGATTGTACGATTAGGATAAATTACACTTACTTCTTTGCCTATTGTAATGCACAGCTCTCTGTAATCCTCCGCCAGAGCCGCAATTCCGCCTCTAAGAAATTTCTTGTACAGCGCTTCAAAGTTTTCCAAAAATGCGCGGATTATTCCGCATCTTTCACATTTTTTCCCTGTTTCAATATAAAGTGAAGTTGCTTTTTCACTAAGCTCGCCGTCAAAGGCTTCCGTATTCACATTTATTCCTATACCTGTAACGACATAATTTACACGTTCAATCTCTGCGGACATTTCAGTCAAAATTCCGCACACCTTCTTTGTTCCTATTACAACGTCGTTCGGCCATTTTATTTTTGCGCCGCAGCCTATACCCTTCGCGGCAGCCATTCCCACAACAAGCGTTATCTGCGCTACATCCTGCGGCAGAATTTCCGGTTTTAAGAGAAGCGACATCCATATTCCTATACCCTTTGGAGACTCCCATGCCCTGCCAAGTCTGCCCTTTCCGCTTGTCTGGATTTCACTTATAAAAAGCGTTCCGTCCGGCATATCGGCGGCAGCCTTTGCAGCATTATTTGTTGAATCTGTTTCCTCCATATACACAATCTTCCTGCCTATGAATTCCGTATTCATATTCTCCTGTATTTTTTCTGCGCTGATTATATCAGGCGATGAATTGAGCCGGTAACCCCTGTTGGTTACCGACTCAATCCCATAGCCCTCCGAACGCAGCTTATTGATATGCTTCCATACAGCGTTACGGGAAATCCCAAGCTTGCCGCTGATGGCTTCGCCGCTGATATATCCCTCTGCCGATTGAAGCATCTCCAATACCCTGTTCTTCATTACTCTGCCTTTACCGCCTTTACCAACGGCTCGCTGTCATCGCTGTTCCAAACCATAATCATTGCTCCCGCTTCAAACGGACCTGACACCGTAACAGGCTTTGCCTCGGAATCAACCGCAATTTTCTGCATTACAACAGCTTTCAGTCTGCCGTTTTCATATTGAGCCACATATGCGTTTACAGTTTTTCCGCTGAGATTTTTAATCGTAAATTCAACTCCGCCGTCTTTTACTGCCGCGCCGATGACTGACGGTGTGTCATCCGGTGAATCTGTCGGACTTGTTGTTTCGGATGGTTCCGAGCCGTTCTTTGTTTCAATATTTACATCATCAATATAAATATTGCCGGAATTGTTTTCTGCCGAACCCCAGAATACCGGGAAAGACGCTGAATTATCCTTGAGAACCTCCGTACCGTTTACAGATATACTTCTATCATATGTGCCGCCGTTATTCTTTATAACAACCTTTACCTCGCTCCATGAAGCTCCGTCCGCTGTAATTCCGAGTGAAGTTTCACCCTGCGATGTAAAGCTGTCACCTATATAAAGATTATTTGTACTGTCCGCCTTTGCCTGCAAGGTCAGCTCTGACGAAGCTCCGTCAATGATTACAGGTGTTGTAAACTGAACTCTCGGACCTCTACTTCCGCTTGCATACTTACCGTCTGCAAGAACGAGTGCCTGTGAACCATTCACGCCAACGCCTGCCGCAATTGCAGCATATACTGTATTTCCATCACCTTTGTCTCTTGTGCCTACATTTACAGTCATACCGTCAATATCTGTATACGGCTCCTGATCAACCGTACCCATGACACGAAGATTGCCCGGTATCTGCTCCTCAAAATCAAGCTTTATATTCGGAGCCGCAGTCGGAACCGGAGTCTGCGGCGGAGTTGGCGCCGGTGTGCCTATAACCGCATCGCCTACTTTGAAGGAGCAGTTGTCTGCCATGGAACCTGTTGTCATAACAAGCTTGTTTCCTACAACAGTCAGATAATATCCCGGCTTTGAAAGGCTTTCAAATGAAATCATTGCTTCATTCTTATTTAATGCCTTACGCGTAACAAAAGTCATAGCCTCTGCCTGCTTGCCGTCTGCGTCCTGTGTCAGAACTGCATCCGTACCTTCTGCCTTGATATAAAGTCCCGGCTTGTTTAACGCCTGAATCGATACATATGTTGAATCGTCCTTATTTGCCTTTCCCGCAACAACTTCCCACTGTGTATCTGTGCCGTTTTCTTCTCCTGCCGTAATATTCTTAACAATAGGATAAGAATTATCGTCAAGCGGATTATCAAAGTGCTCATGTCCTATGAACTTGCCGTCATACGAAGTAATTGTAGTTGATGTTCCCGCAATACCAGTTGAAAGCTCCTCCATTGTACTGATTGAGCCGTCAGCGTTAAATACAACCTCCTGAATGTTAGGGCTGCGTCTGAAGCCTGAACCATGAGGAAGCGCACCGTTATGATATATGAAATAGGTCTTTCCGTTAAAGTCAAATACTGCGCCATGGCTTGTATTTGCTGTTGCGTTTGCTGTCATCATAAGATTGCCGTAATCCCAGCTGCCGCTCATAATGTTATCTGTTGTGGCATATGCCCACTGTTCTCTCCAGTCTTTTGCAAAGAAAAGATAGTATTTTCCCGTGTACTTTCCGTTTTCGTCTGTCCTTCTGTAGAGATACGGAGCCTCTGTATAAACACCGTCCAGATTATTAAAGGTCGAGTGAACAATATCTGCGGAGGTGATCTGATTGTCACCGTTAATATCCTTAACGCTTATCATATCATCATTAAGCTCGCAGGTATAGTTCTCACCGTTTCCCCAGTTAAGATAAATATGCTCGATGCCATTCTCATCTGTTTCAATCCAGCCTGTCGGGTCAATGTCATTCCAGCCGCTGGTATTCTCTGTTGTCATTGTGTAACCGTTAATCATCGGAGTTGTGCTTACATTTGCATAAGGCCCCTCCGGCTTATCCGATACTGCAACTCCTATGCACTGATACCCATTATACGTGCTGTTGCCCCACGTACAATAATATAAGTAATATTTTCCGTTATGTTTCAACACCTGAGATGCCCATGCACTCGTGTCACCGCTTGCCCATGGCACTGTCGAACGGTTTACTCTGAACGGCACACCATGATACTCCCAGTTTACCAAATCCTTTGATGAATAGCACAGATATTCCGGAATGTTATAGCTTTCATCAGACGCAACATCGTGACCCACAAACAAGTATACTGTATCACCGTCCACAAGAACGGACGGATCACCGCCGTATGCCGTATTTCCCTTTGCATCAAAGCCTGCAATCGGGTTTCCGCCCGCACTCTTTGTAATATTTACAGGATCTGTTGCTTCTGTCGCCTTCGGTGAAAGGTCTGTTGCGCACTGATTCATCTTCTTTGCAAACTGAGTGACATTATTGTTATCCACACCCGTCATAACAAGCGCCTTTTCGCCGCCGTTCTCATCCTCATCAAAGCCTGTGAGAACAAACATTTCCATTGTGTCGCCTGCCTTGTAGTACTCGTTGTTATCCGAGTCACCGTCAGCGGTAAAGCTTAAGGTTACAGTATGGTCGCCGTCAAATGTCCATATACCCTTGTTTCCTCCGATTGTGCCGTCCGCCTGTAACACAACCTCGCTTGAATATACCGGAGCGTCAGCACCTCTGTATGCCGCTGACTGGTCAACAGATGTACAGCCGTCCAAAATTGTATGACCAACCGAGCACAGATTCCATGTTCCGTAAACCATTTCCTGAGGAAGCTTTTGCTCCGTTTCCCCCGAATAAACCAAAGGTGAAACTACCGGCCATCCGCTGCTTGTCCAGAGCATTTTTCTTACCTGCAAGTAAGCCGCCGCATCCTGAACCTTTCTTGAATGCTGAACGTAATACCAATTACCGTCATCATCCTGCATAACTGAATTATGACCGTTTCCGTAATAAGTAATTCCTCCTAAGTTATATGAACCGATAAGCTTGTAACCCCACGGCTTTGACTTGTCACTCTGCTCTGTATATGTGGTACCTACCTTATGATTTTCTGCATCAACAAATACCGTATGCGGACTGCTTGAACCTATAATATTACTCATTGCCGTATCAGTTCTTGCAAGACGGGAATTATAGTTTGTACCAAGCCATCCGTATGAGGTGAGCATATATGTATATCCGTTATCCTTATTCTTAAAGGTAAACGCGCCCTCGGGACCCATTACTCCGTTTGGAGTTGAAAACAGTCTTGAGCCGAAGTTCTGCACTGATGAAAGAAGTGTTTCGTCCGAAGTATAATCAACACCTTCAACTCTGCCGTCCTCAGTAAGCTTTGCTCCGTGAATTCCCTTCCAGAAGGAACCCCAAATAAAGTATGTCTGTCCGTTTTCTGTATAAATATTAGCGTCAATCGCATTTGTATTGTAATTATTATTATATTCCTTTGACGCCATAACAACGCCGCATTCCTTTGTTTCACCGTCCCAAAGTCCAGGTGATTTTGCTTTTACAAGAGATATTACCGAATTTCTTGCGCCGCCGTCTGCTCCTTCGTCTGCAATTCCATCTCCATTTTCGTCCAAGTAGCACGAAGTTGAAAGATAGAACCAATATGGATACTCATCATCCGGCTTATAAATTAAATCCGGAGCCCAATAAGTTTTATTTGCCGTCGCCGCAGCATCTTTTTTATCCTTATTTTTGAGTTCCATGTGTTTTTCTATAAATTCCTTCGCATCTGACGGAACTGTTACTGTTTTTGTGTAATCATGCTTAATCCAGTTAATCAAATCTGTTGATTCAAAAACAAGATTATGCGATGAATAAGCAAAATATTTTCCGCTTGCCGGATCCTTGAATATAGTCGGGTCATGCGCTCCGAAAGTCGGATCCTCCGGTTCTGAATATACTGTCTTTGTCGGGAAGCTTGCATCTGATGCTGTAAGATAACCTGCATCATAGCTGTTTCCGTTTGAATCTGTTGCCTTTATTACTACGCTGCCGCTGCTTATTGTCGGAAGCTCCAAAGTATAGCTTGCAGAAGCGCCGCTCTTTACAGCTATAGGTTCTGTCTGATTTACATCTACACTTCCATCTTCAGTGCATACAGTGAAAGTAAAAGCAGTGTCATTAATCGTATAATTTGTTAATTTTATATTCGCATTTGCACCAGGCTCACTCTTGAATATTTTTTTACCCGATGCATCAACAAACTGTGTATCAATGAAATACCTGTTGTACTGAGCGATATTCGCTGCGTTATGATAATTAACGGCGTCCGCGGCAAGTGCGGTAATTTCATCCGTTGTCAGCGCTCTGCCGTAAACTCTGAAATCATCCATTTTGCCGGAGAAACCCTCGCCTGTATCTCCCCAGTTTGCGTGACCGATCCACGTTGAAGCGTCGGACGTGAACAACGACTTAATATCCACCGCAGCGTTATCGCTTTCTGTAAGAGAGCCGTTTACGTAAACCTGAGTTCCGTTTGCGGTAAACACTGCCGTCACATACTGCCAGTCATCATACAATCCGGCAGTTGTTACTGAGCTTAAGCGGGTACCGGTATTGTTATAACGTTCCGCCGTAAAGCCCGAACTGCTCGCAAGCATTCCTATGTATTTCTCATAAAGAAACTCCTGTTTATCGGCTACCGGCGTAGTAAAGAATGCCCATCTGCTTGACGGCTTAATCCAGAAGCTGAAGGTTGCAGCTTCCTGACCGTCCAGAAGTCCCTTCGGAAGCTCCAGATAGTTGCCGGCTGCATCATTTTTAATGCTTAAAGCCTTGCTCTTGCCGTCCCAGCTGTTATCATAAGCGATTTCACCGTGTTCTGTAACAGTTCCTCCTTTTGAAGCGGCAAAGCTTCCCGTTCCCGTTCCCGACTCGTCGAAGGTCAGGTTCAGAAGATAGTCCTCGGGAATTGCGGTATCCCCGGCATATACGGGAACAACCGCATTTGCGGCAAGCATTGATAATACCGCAAATCCAGAAACAACTTTTTTGAATTTGTTCATCTTTCTCTCTCCTTATATAAAAATTCTATGAATAGCTCATAGATTATTTACAAATTATAGTGCAAATAATTAATGCTTTATCTTATTGTTACTGTATTATCAGCTTTCTTGCCCCAAACCTCAATGCTGTTTTCATCAATTCCCGTAAATACAAGGTTCGGTGCATTTTTATCTCTGTCATACGACGGAAGAACATACGCTTTTATTGTCCTGTCCTTTAATACAATGTCAAGCTCATTTTCAGCTATCTTCCATGTTCCTTCTGCTCCGTCAAGTGACGCCGTACCGTCTTCATTAAGCATAAGCTGCTCTGAGAATACCATATCCTTTGTATTTTCACCTATGTTTACAAATTCCCATGCTCCCTTTACAGCCTCGGCAGGTATATCCTGTATTTTCTCACCTGCATAACGTTCGGGAGATACTATCGGCCAACCGTCCTTTGTCCACAGCATTTTTCTCACATGAAGCGTCGCATATCCGCCGTTGCTTACTCTGGTATGATGAACAAGATACCAGTCGCCGTCATCATTTAATACGCTGTTATGTCCCGGAGCATAATATGTCGTTTCTCCGCTGAACTGGTATGAGCCCATAAGCTTGTATCCGAATATCCTGTTCGCATTTGCTTCATTATCGTCAAAGCGGTTAACCGATTCACCGTTCTGGTCGCTGTAAGGCCCTGTTATATTTCTCGAACGCGCAACTCTTATTGTATAGGTACTGTTCAAATCATCATATGACGTAAACAGATAATAATACTGAGTATCCGGATTATAGACAATATATCCGCCCTCCGGACCGCCTATTCCGGCATAGCGCGACTCAATGCATTTTCCTATTCCGTCAGTCGTTAAGTTATATTTTTCGTCAAGCTCCAGCTGGTGAATTCCGCGCCAGAATGAGCCGTAAATCATATACTTCTGTCCGCTCTGCACATCTTCGCAAATATGCGAGTCAATAGCGTTTACCATATTTTTTGAAGAATCCTCCGCATCGGTTGAGAAAAGGATTTTCCCATTCTCCCAAGGTCCCTCCGGCGAGGCTGCTTTGAACAGAATGATCGACGAGCTGTTCGATCCGAATTTATCGGAGTATGAACAGGTAAGATAGTACGGCGTTTCCTCATCCTCCCCATTATACCACATATCCGGTGCCCAGATGTTTGAATATTCCGATTCACTGTCGTGAGTATATTTTTCAAAAACACATTCCGGAAGCTTCGGCAGTGTATTCTCCGTTCTTGTCCAGTGGATTAAATCCTCTGACTTGAAAATATCAATCATTCCGGTTGAATATACGTAATACATTCCTGTTTTCGGATCCTTGAAGATTGACGGGTCATGCACTCCTACAGTCGTTTCAAGGCTGTCCTCCGGCGTTTTGTCAGGATAAAAAATGCCGTCCTCAATTATATCGCTAAGGCTTCTCAAGCCCTCAGCCTCGGTATAGATATAGGACTTCATCCGCTTAAGCTCTGAAGGGTCGCCCATGTTATTATTTATAGTAAGCGTTTCGCCCGCCTTTACATTCTGCTGTGATGAAACTGTTCTTACAAGCTTTCCGTCCGCATCATATGCCATCGTTATAAGTGTTATTTCCTTATCGTTTAAGGTATAATTTTTAACCTCTGCCGCCGCGTTTATTGATTTTACAATCGTCAGCTCGTCAGTCTTGTTTAGGTCAAGCTCGTCATGCATTACAATTCCGCTTTTGGGGATTGAGTTCAGAACTCCGGCTGTATCTGAGATATAGTAGCACTTGACGTCAATATGAGGATTCCCGTCAGTGACAATCTCCGATTCAGGGATTGCATAGTCATATATTGCAAAGTTATCTATCATTCCGTCAAACCCTGGATCGGACGGATACTGCGATTTTCCGAGATAATTCTTGTCCGTTGAGCCGATAATACCCAAATCATTATAGAAGGTATTTGAAGATGCGGCTATTTCTCCGTTTATATAAAGCTTTGCGTTTGTTCCTTCTCTTGTTATAACTATTCTGTTCCACTGCTCAAGCTTCGGCTTCACTCCGTTTGCAAGGAAATCATTTCCCTTAAACCGAAACTTCGGATATGTCCCGCCGAAGCAGGCAAGCCACATTGTGTTATCCGTTCCTGTTCCTATATCAAATACTCTTGCAAACGAAAGTTCTGTACGCGGCATTACATCCACAGAGATTGAGTAATCACCCTTCATGGCAAGGGTTATATCATCTTTTAGTTTAACATATGCGCCGCCCTTTAAATCTACCGCTTTGCCGTAATCCGATTCAACCAGCCTTGCCGTATTGTCCAAATCCGCGCTCACAAGCTCGTACTCCGAGGATACATTATCAAAGGTTACATTATATACCGGTTTGTCTCCCGCTGCCGCATAAGCGGTACAGCACGCCGTAAGAATTGCAGCGGTTATTATTGCAAGTCTTATTTTTATTGGCATATTATCACTTCTTTTCCTATATTATATTATATACATTATATCAAACATTTATTGAATTGTAAAGACATTTTTATAAAGTTTTAATGAAGGAGCGGTGTTTTTTGAAAAGGTCGTTTATTTTTACAATCATTGCATTACTGGCGGTTTCCACGGTTCTCGGCGCGGTATATCAGGTCAGATGCACTCCGTCAGAGGATATACAGGCATATATTTCCTCATTTGTTTCAAGCATTGCAAACGGGGTAAATCACAAAAATATTTTTCTCAATTCACTGCGTGACGGTCTGCTTACCTGCGCGGTTATTTTCGTCTGCGGCTTTGTTAGATTCGGATTTCTCATTTCACTCTTCACTGCTGCCAGACGCTGCTTTGTTGCCGGATTTACTTCAGCCGCCTTTATCTGCTCATTCAAGGCAAAGGGAATTCTTGCCGCAGCTGCGATTGAACTGCCGTTTATGCTGTCGCTTGTTCCGCTTGCCGCCCTATGCTGCGCGTCCTTCATGCTTTCCGTTGATAAGGAAAAACGCGGATTTGATTCCGTACGCCCGTATGTGCTGCTCACAATAGGCGCAATGTCCGTTTTTGCCGGAGCAGCGCTTTGTGAGGGATACGCGGTTACTTCATTGGTAGAATTTATTTTAAAATAATATCTCATTTAATACATCCTCACGCTGCGTCTGAATTCGGTAGGACTTATACCCTTTGCCGCCCGGAAACAGCGGCTGAAATACAGTGCGTCCCTGTATCCTGTTTCTGCGGCTATCTCTCCTATAGGCATAAGCGTTGATTTCAGCAGATAACATGCCGCATTTATTTTCAGCCTTGTATGATACTGCTGCATTGTTTCTCTTTTATCGCGCTTGAACACTGCCGCCATATGCTTATAGCTGAGATAGAATTCCTTTTCCAGTGCTGCCGCTGAAAACGGCTCACTTACATGATTTCCGAGATATTCGCATATTCTGTCCGCAAGTCCCTGCCGCCGCTCTTTAACTTCCGCCTCGTCCGCCAATGCGCTCAATATATCAAAAAAGCTCCTGTGAAGCCGACGCTTTCCTATGCTTTCCGATGAGTAAAACATATCGATACACCGCTGTATCATATGTGCGGGACGGCTGTCATCCGATATGTATATTTTCTTGGGTAGAACTGTTTTTTCTTCATACCTGTTTGGAATCGGTTCTCCCTCTTTAAAGTGAAAAAAATACCATCTTGTTCCTTTTTTTATTTCACGGCTCCCCCAATGATGAACTCCTCTTTTCAAAAAGAATATCTCTCCCGGATTTATTTCATGCTCCTCACCGTCCTCCGCAACATATATTATACCTTCCGTAACATATATCAGCACATTAAAATCCGCTGTTCTGTCCATATGATAAAACGGCTCCGACGCTGCAAGCAGTCCGCATTCCGTTACAACCGGCATTGCTGAATTGGAAATCTCAACTTCATACATGACTATTCTCCATATTTCTCCGATTATTACCTATTGTTTGTTTCTATAATTAAGATTATAATACATATATAAGCATTTGTCAAGATAATTTACAGAAAGGAGATACTTATGAAACATCAAAAACTTACCGCTTCGGTCTGCGCTGCCGCTATGACCGTTTCCGCACTTCCGTGCATAAATGTCCTTGCCGCATCGGCAGTAAATTCCGAAGCTGAACTTGTCTCCGCACTTTCCACCGGCGGAGAATACGAGCTTACGGCAGATTTTCAGGCTGCAAATGCCGGAATTAATTCAACTGCTACTACCGGCTCATTAAACGGAAACGGACATACCATCACAAAAAGCAGTTTAATGCTTGGCGATGCACTGCTCTATCAGAACTGTAACGGCAGCTGGAGCTTCTCCAACCTGACTCTGGACGGAGGTAAATCAAGCGTCACCTTTACAGACGCCGCACTATGGTATATGGCGGGAAATGTCACATTCGACAAGGTAAACATTCAAAACTTCAAGACAAGCTCGGCTTCACGCTATGCCTTGAATTGTAACAGCAGTGCGGATATTATATTAAATGATACCGTATTTTCCGGAAATGAAAACGCCAATGCAGCCGTTAAGGAAAGCGATGTTTACATAGACGGCGGTACGCTTCATCTTTCGGGTGACACGAAAGCCAATATTTATTATGCCGGCGGTGCGATTGATATTTCAAAGCTGACCGGAGGCTGTGACATTAAAATTACAGCTGCCGACGCCAATACCTATAAAACGCTTTCTGTACTTTCGCCCGGGCTGCCCTCAGTTGCAATGATTAAGGACGACGCGGCAAGAACTGTAACGCTTTCCCGCTCGGATATAATCTGGAGTATGTCGGCAGAAAAAACTTCCCCCGATACAAACGGAAATATAACAATTTCCGCTTCGGTACACAGCTACAGCGAAAACACACGCTCCGCAAGGCTTTATGCCGCGGCGTACGGTGAAAACGGAGCTCTCGGCGCGGTATCCGTTACAGATGAATTTACCCTGTCTCAGGGAACACTTGCACCGGAGCTTAAGCTGAAAGCCGCAGATACGGATAAAATTGTCCTCTATCTCTGGGACAGCGAAAACGGCGAGCCTCTTACGGACCGTTTTGAAATTTCAAAAACTTCTGAAGAAAATCTTATTTTAAGCTATGACTTTGAAGATATATCCGAAAGTGCCTCTGTTGTTAAAGGCGGCGCTTCCGTAACAGACGGAGCCGGTATCTCCGGCAGAGGTCTTGTATTTGACGGAGTCAGCGGTCATATGCAGCTCCCCAATAATATTCTGAGCGAAAATATGACCATTTCCGCTTGGATAAAAACAGATACCGTTCAGAATTGGGCGCGTTTCTTTGACTTCGGAAGCTCTCAGACAGATAACTTCTTCTATTCACCATCCGGCGGACGCGTTGAATCAGTCTGCGGGGGTGTAACCGATACGCTTAATTTAACCTCATTTTCTAACACAGGTATCTGGGAACATTATGCGGTTACAAGAACGAATAACCATGTTCAGGTTTACAGAAACGGAGTTCTTGTTTCGGAAAGCGCTTGTAAGGGAGCGGTTACCAATCTTACCGAAGTCACAAACTACATAGGACGCTCTCATTGGGAAAGCGATGCGTATTTCAAGGGCACTATGGATGATATTAAAATTTACAATAAAATCTGCACAGCGGAGGAAATAAAAAATATGTATGATGAATATGCTATCCGGATAAGCAAGCTGGCAGCCTACAAAGACTGCGCAGTTCTTGACTTCGGAACCACGGAGCTTACCGGAGGGACCGTGCTTCCGGCATCCGGTGCAAACGGAAGCAGCATTGAATGGAACTGTGACGATACAGCTGTTATTTCAAACAATACAATAACCGCCCCCGCAGCCGGAGAGGCTGACAAGAACGTTACTCTCAGGGCAACAGTCACAAACGGCGGCTCGTCCTATGAAAAGGACTTTAACATTACTGTACTTGCCGCTCCTTCAATTACGGGACTTTCCGACTACCGCATGAGCGACGTCCTTATGACAAACGATTATCTCATCAATGCAAACGCAAAGATGAACGAATATCTTAAAAAATTCAATGTTGACACAAGCGTGAACGGTTTCCGCCGTACAATGGGCGTCAATACCTCAAACGTAACCTACGGCGGTTGGGAAACAAGTCTTATAGCAGGCCATGGTATAGGACATTTTGTTTCCGCACTTGCTCAGGGCTACAATTATTCAACTGCCGGTGAAGCTGATGCAGAGCTGCTGGAGCTTTCAAATAAAATGATTGATGATCTTTACAAAGCTCAGGCTCATGAAGACACGACCGTAAACGGAGCCTCAATTAAGAAGGGATTCCTCTTTGCTACAACAAACGCATGGAAAGGCGGCAGTGTTGTAACAGGTGAAGGTCAGTTCGACAATGTTGAAAATAACAGAACAAACATTACCAAGCAGGCGTGGGTTCCATGGTACACAATGCACAAGATTCTTGCCGGTCTTGTTGATACCTATAAATTTACAGGCAATCAAAAAGCGCTCGCAATGGCTGATGAGCTTGGCGACTGGGTATACAACCGCGTAAGCAAGTATGACAGCGCAATGCAGCAGCGTGTGCTGAACATTGAATACGGCGGCATGAACGATATTCTTTATGAGCTTTACAAGCTTACCGGCAAGGAAACTCACGCACGGGCGGCGCATATTTTTGACGAGATAAGTCTTTTTGACGAGATTTATAACGGAAACGACATACTTGCAAACAAGCACGCTAATACCACAATTCCAAAGATTATGGGTGCGCTGAACAGATATATTACCGAATCGAACACAGAGCTTACGGCAGATATGCTTGGTGACAGCCATAATGCGGATTATTACCTTAAGGTTGCCGAAAACTTCTTTGATATGGTTGTAAACGACCACACATATGTCACAGGCGGCACAGGTCAGGATGAACATTTCAGAGCTGCCGGAGCTAACAATGCTTTCCGTGACAATGTAAACAACGAAACCTGCGCAGCGTATAATATGCTTAAGATTGCACGTGAGCTTTACAAGATTACCGGCGACAAGAAATATGCCGACTATTACGAGAATACCTTCCTCAATTCAATAGTTGCCAGCCAGAACCCCGAAACGGGTATGACAATGTATTTCCAGCCAATGGCAACGGGTTATTTCAAGGTATACTCAACTGAATTCGACGATTTCTGGTGCTGTACCGCATCAGGCATGGAGAACTTTACAAAGCTTACCGACAGCCTTTATTACAAGGGTGAAAACAGAATTGTTGTAAATCAGTACATAAGCTCGGTTCTCAACGATACTGAAAATAATATCAAACTTTCGCAGACCTCGGAGATCCCTGAAGGTACTGTTTCAACATTTACAGTTGAACCGATAAACGGCGCTTCTCAGACGGCGGAAATCACGCTTCGTATACCGGAATGGGCGGCTTCAATGCCGAACATAAAGGTAAACGGTGAGGAAATCGCATATACACGCTCAGCAGGCTATGCTTCAATCAGCCGCGAGTGGAAAATAGGCGATAAAATCGAAATAGATATTCCGATGGAGGTTCGCGCATACGGGCTTTCCGACAGTGAAACTGTCGAGTCGTTCAAGTATGGTCCGACGGTTCTAAGCGTAGGCTGGGACAATTCCGATACTGCAGAGCAGGCGCACGGAATGGCGGTAAGAAAGCCTAAGAATAAATCGGATATCAACGAATATGTTCAGATTAATTCTGAATACGGAACACGCGAGGATTGGCTTGCGAATGTAAATGAAAACATGGTCAAGACCGACGGCAAGCTTGAATTCACAATGCAGAACACCGACAATCCGCTCGTATTCACTCCGCATTACAGCAAGTACAAGGAACGTTACGGCATTTACTGGTACATCACAGACAACGGAGAACGCGAGGATGAAGAAGAAAAATACACAATCATCGACTCCATCGAGCTTGCTCATGACCAGCAGGAGAACGGTCACGGATATACCCAGGAAAACTCTGTCGGCTACGAGGCTACAGGCTCAATGCCCAATTACCGGGAGATATTAAACGGCGGCTATGCCGATTATCAGTTAGCCGTTGAAAAGGATGCTGTAAATTACTTATCCGTTATCTACCACGCTGACGATGCGGGCAAACAAATGAGCATTTATGCGGGAGATACCAAGCTTGCGGATGTTACCGCACCAATCGGCGGCGGCGAGGTATTGTACGAAATACCGTCTGAAATTATGGCAAATACCATTATTTCAGACGCGCCGACGATTTCCGGACTGGATGCGCTTCACATAGTATTCAAAGCGGACTGCGGCTCTGACGCGCCGAAGCTGTGCGGAACAGTAAAGATTGTTAAAATGAATGAATAACGAAAATGCCGGAAGCTGCAAAACACAATTTTGCAGCTTCCGGTATTTTTATAAATTTAAAATTCTATCGGCACAATCAATATTCTTTTCGCTTCCGCAAGCGGCTCCGGTGAACCAAAGCTGTTCCATACATACGCTTTAACGGATCCGATTTCCTTACCCTGAGCCGGAATGTTAAATCCAAAGGAATAATCATAGCCTGCGGCAAAATCGGCTTTTACATAATCAAGACTCAACAATGCTCCGTCCGTATCATATACTGCAACGAACAAGTAATCCTTCCCGCTTCGTTCTGCCGTCTTTTTTACATCCGCTTCAACAATAAAGCTTGTATCTGCTGACGGATAGCTGATTTCAGTACCATTGGTATCCGTAATCCTTAAGTCCGTAATCTCATAAGGATACGACTTTTCCATGTTCGGATCATTTGTATATACTCCGTTGACGCAGTAAACCTTATCGCCGCCTAAGACAGGGTATTTGTCCACTCCTATTTTCTGTCCCCATGCTTCTCCGAGAAGATACGCAACCTCGCCCGACGCAAACTGTTCGGCTGTTTTCGGCTCTATATCTGAATACAGTCCATCGTTTGCCGTATCAAGGCGGTAACAATTTTTGTTTTCTGCATCAATTCCAGTTTCATATCCACCGTTTCTATCGGCAACTGTTCCTACCGTAAAGCAGTTTTCCATGCCGCATGCCATTGCCGATATTCCGCTTGCTATATCGCTGCTTGTTATGCCGCCGGTATTTGAACAGTTGGTTATCGCTGCACCTCCTTCAATGCTGCCGCATATTCCACCGGCATAGCCCCATGCCGCATCCAAATAAACATTTCCGCTGTTTGAGCAGCGTTCAATCATACCGTCATTCAATACACCCGCTATACCTCCGGCATAAATATAATCATCTCCGGCTGAAATTTCAGCTTTATTATGACAGTTTTCTATTGACGCGCCTTCGCTCCAACCTACTATACCTCCGATATAAGCGTTTGAAGCATAAACCGGCGGAACTGCTTTGCTCTTTACAGTATTGCTTTTATTAACCGAAATAGTACCATCGACAGTAATATTTTTAATCACAGCCTTTTCACCGGCATATCCGAACAAGCCCCAATAACGTTTCTGACTATTCCATTCGCCGTCCTCATTTATGTAAAGTCCGCTTACAGTAAGATTTCTTCCGTCAAATGTTCCGTTGAATATATTCGGCTTTATCCCCACTCCGCATGATGCATAAGCGTCATTATCATTCGCGCCTATCGGAGTCCATGATACCTTTTCTCCGTTTATATCCTCGCCGCAAACCGATGAAAGGTCAATATTACTTCCCAGATATACTGTTTTGCCTTCATAAGTATTTCCGCTGTTTACATCGTTACAGAAATCAACAAGCCCCTGCGCCGTATAAATTCCTACGGCATTATTAAACGCCGCTGAAAATTCCTTGTCAATTAAGCTTTTCGGCAGTTCTATAACCGCTGTATGACCGCTGAGTGCATCCGGATATATACCGCCGTATTCAAACTCCTTTAGCTCAACCACCACTGAATTATTTTTCATTATTATTGATGACACCTCATGCAATCGTGTATATACAGGCTCTGTCCAACTTACTGTAAGCAAGAAATTACTTTCAAAAAAGCTCTCATCATATTCACTCGCCCATGAACCAAGCTCATCTGTTGATGTGATTTTTCTTATCTCCGCTTCATTGTAGGAAGTTCCTGCGCCTGCCCAATAATAAGAAACATTTTCCGCATACCGCGACAAATCCTCCTTAAGAGTGACGCTCAATTCACTGTCTGCATAAGATATGTCGCCCTCAAACAAAAGATACCACGATACAATATCGTCTGTCACCCCGTGAGTCTGCTGAGTTACTTCAAAATCTATGCCCTGACCGTTGAAATCAACCGAGGTAACTTTAAACTCGCTTGAACTGCTGTCCGATGTGATGTATAACAGCGAAAGCATTTTATTTTCAAAATATGCTTCATCATACCATTCCGGTTTAAATCCGTTTTCATTCACAAATTCTTCATATTCCTCGTATGAACAAAGCTTCATTGAACTGTTAAGCTCCGGGTTCGTAAGATATGAAATATTGTGTGCAAAAGGCGCCGGCGCTACCGGATTTATCGGCGGTTCTTCGCCGGACTTCGGATTCACCGTAATATCAAAGGTACCGCTGAGCGCCGACGTACCGGTTATACTGTAACAGCCGCTTACCGTAACAACTTTGTCCTCAGTTTTCAGCTGTCTGTCCGCCAAATCAACGCTTACTCCCGAAAGAGCTTCCCTGCGAGTGATTTTTTCCGTACCATCGCTATAACGAACGCCTGATAAGCCATATGCCTCCATCCCCGTAAGGTCAATGTATTCACCCTCGGTATATACAGTTTTCAGCGGCGGAACAATTTCCACTCTGCCGTCCCAATATATTTCCGGAACAGCCGACGGAGACGGCGCAGACAGACGCGGCATCAGCTTTACCTCTGCGTTTTCACCTATATATTCCCTCTGCATTTTTATAATTGCACAGAACGGAGTTATTACATCAGGATATAATCCCTCCCTCTCTATGTAATCCATTTCAACCGTTATTGTATTATCATTATTTGTAACATCTGAAACGGCAATCGTGCTTACTGCCTGCGGTTCATTCCATGCAACAAGCAACAGAAACATTTCGCTAAAATCCATATCGGAATAGTTTGTAATTACAGCCGACGACTGACATCTTTCTGTCAATTCCTCATATGAACCGATTTTTATGATATGCGGTTGATATACTTCCTCTGTTTCAATATCTTTTATACTTGTTGCAACGTAATCTATTCCGTCCTTATAATAATCAGCTCCCAATTCTACTGCTTCCGTATCCTGCGATACCGTTGTTGCCGCTTCCGCCGCCGGCATAATGATAAGGCTTGATATAATTAATAACGCTAAAGCATGGATAAAAAACTTTCTTGTTTTTCGCATTTGATTTTCCTCCTATCTCTTTTTTGAATGTGTAATTAACGTCCGCCTTCAACCATCCCAAAGTATTTGCTGCACAAATATCGCCTTTACAAGTATGCCGAATTTTTTATTAAAATTTCTACAGACTGAACTTTTAAATCCCGCACCGACTATATTATATAATAATTTTTACGGCATATCAAGCAAAAACTTTAATTTTTCCATGCCCTCCTTCCTTACAGCTTTTTAACATGGTTTGGACTTTTTATTACCTTCTATTAATACAGACACATTTATATAGGAAAATTATTCACTTTTTTAAAGTTTTTTAAAATTTTATTGTAAGCTATAAAATAATTAGAGCCTATCCGTAATTACAGAAGTGCCCATTGCAAAGTCAATTTTTTCGTCTGATTATTCCAAAAGTCCGGCTCATACCGGCGTATGCCTAGAATTTTGAACAATATGCCGGAAAAGCAGCAAGCAAGACGTGCTTAATTTACGGATAGTCTATTAGTGATGATTTCTATTTTCTCATTGACTTATATACAGGCAAAATAATATTTACATGAAATGATGATAGGTTAAACAGAAAAAGATGTATATCAACCGTAGCTTTCAGAAGGATACATCTTTTTATTATATACTTGAAATAATTATTGTTCAAAATCATATTCCATTCTTATTTTTACGAAATTGTCCCGGAGTACATCCAAGCATTGATTTAAACATCTTAATAAAATGTGAGGTGTTTTCAAAGCCGCAGGAACGTGCAATGCATTCAACACTGCTGTCAACACTTCTCAGCATTTCACAGGACTGTTGTATACGGAAATTATAAAGATAATTCATTACCGTCATATTAGTTTCTTTTTTGAAAAGACGACACATATAACTTTTATTCAGATAAGTGTGTTCAGCAATTTCTTCAATTGATTTTATATTTGCAAAATTCCCCTCAATATATGAGATAACAGCATTCACTCTTTCAGATGCATTGGGCGCATACTGACGAAACCGACACTCTTGGGGCGGGTTCCGTTTTCCGGCACGATTAAGTAATAATAAAATATCAGCAATACTTACTGCATACAACTCTCCGTTTTTATATTCACTGTACATTTTTTTATATAAGGCTTCAAACTGTTCACGTATTTCCGTATCAAGATGCAGTATGGCATACTTAAAGCATTTTAGTATTTCCTGCTGTAAATAATCCGTAAAAAAACATTCTAAGAAATGTTTCGAAAATTCCATACCAAACTTTTCATGCGGATCTGTTCCTGCCCCCTTATGCAATACATCAGGAAGTAACAGTAATACATCACCCGGATACAAATCATATATTTTTTGTTCAACCATCATTGTTCGCTTACCGGATGCCAGATAGTAAATTTCATAAAGATTATGACAGTGAAATGGTGACATATTCCATTCATAATCTCGTTTTTTCATCTCAATAAAAATATCTTTTTTTAAAATTTGCATAATATTCCCGCTTGTTCACTAATAGTTGGTTATTATATACCCATATAACAAACTTTCACCGTCAAACTAAGCGCCATACTTTGACGCACCATACAAAAAACCGAAGCAAAACTGCTTCGGTTCAAACTATTGCGGCAGCTTCCTACTCTCCCGGGCAGTCACCCGCCAAGTACCATCGGCGT
>JAUNPN010000217.1 GCA_030536655.1 bacterium
AATTTCGGAAGAAATTGCTATTTTGCGTACTGAAAAACGCTTTAATAATTCGGCAGAAGAGGAAACAGCTGTAGATGAATATCCTAAAATTATAGGAGAACTCAGGAGATATTATAAAACTATCAACAAATCAATACCTTCTTTGCTTGAAATAAAAGAAAAGAATAAAAAGAAGAAACGAGATGCGTTCCTTGTTCAAAAAGTAATCCCAATAGGAGCCATTGTTGTCGCTATAGTAATTGCTGTAATTGGCTGGATTATCCCATGATAATTTTTGTATAGAGTAATGGTACAGAAAGCGAATTTACAGAGATATTGTCTTACCAAACGATAATAAGGGAAGAATTTTGTGTTCTTCCCTATTTTTTTACGGCTGCCACTACAATAAATCCTCTATGCGCTTTCTTAACGCCCCATCGCAAAACTCATGCAAATAAGGCAAACACGCTTTCAAGTTATCCTTTCTCATATTCGTCAATTCACGTATATGCTTCCAATTAAACGGCTTTCCGCTGTAGATAACGGTGTTTGCCGCCCAAACAGCCTCTCTTGCCCAATACTGCTCCTGACATTCATAATGCTTTTCTATCTCACTCCGGCATTTAGGCAAATTACTTAACTGTTTGCTTGCCAAACCTAATCTTTTTTCTACTGCAAATACCGTAACCTTTTTTGGTCTGGTATATCCATCGCCCTGTAATTCTTTTATTATATTTTTAACAAGCGGAAGTGTATTATTATCCATATCCGACCAATCCCTTGTTTTTGCGCCCGGCTTTTTGTGCTGCGGCTTTTTCCTGTGATAAGTTCCGTATAAATTTTCTCCTATGGATTTGACCAATGAATACGAAGCATTCAACCTCTCGGCAATTTCAGGATATTTCAGTCCTTGTTCATGAAGCAGCTTAATTTGCTCGTCAAAAAGCTGTTCCTGCCCCTTTTCAGGCGGCTTCATCTTCACTAATTCCCCGACTGGAATATCCAAAAACATAGCTAGCAGGCATATTTCAAAGGTATTCACCCTATCGCTCGTCAGCGCCTTCTGTATCTGCCACAATTCGGTAAACCAATTATTTCTTAATTTCTCATAATACTTTATAAAATCCGAATGCAGCAAAGCAATATTGCGCTGCTCACCCCGCACTGAGCGATATTTTGTATTTGCCATTTTAGAATGTAAATACTCTCCTATTCTTATTTTTGACAGCATATCAACAGGGCTTTGAAACACATCGTCAACATAGCCTGCAATTAAAGCTTCTATATCATCATCGGGAAATATTATTTTGTCCAAGTCCTTTACAACTTCTTCCGCTGATTTCAAAGACGGGCTTGCTTTGCCGCTGATAATTACATCGCTGCTTATCAGGCAGCATTTATGTTTGGGACATACATTTACGCCTGTCATCTGATGATTTCTGTGCCAATATGTTTCACCATATTGTTCCCTATCGTCTTTCACACATAAGGGGCAATATCGTAAATACCTGCCTGTTCCGTCCTTAGTCTTTGGTACTGCAAGCAAATTATGATAGTTACCATTCATTGATACAAGCGAATCAAAAGCCCGTTCTCTCCTATCATGGTTTAAGAACCTTCCATAATACGGAAACATAGTGTGTTTTTCTACAATTTCTTCTATAGGCTTACATTTTGTAATCATATTGAAAGCTTCCCCGGTAAATCGATTCACAAACTCAATATCAGGTTTCACAGTTTTATTTACATATAAATCCTGCGCAGCAAAGGTGTATGCCATATATCCCGACCTAACATAGTATCTTGCCAACAGACTGTACAGCAGTTCATCAGGATATATTGACGGGAAACATCCTATCATATGCTTACCTCCTCAACAGGCATGTATTTCTTTAACAGACACACTATATCTGATTTCTCTTTTTTTGCCTGCGAAACAAGCTCGCTGATTGTATATTCGGCAATTATATCTTGATTATCAGGCAATTTATCCGCAATACCTTTTTCTCCGGGTTTAACATATTTCTTAGCGCTTTTTGCCGGCTGAATGAACTCATGCAGATGCGTTAATCTTTCCCGATAGGCTTCATTCAAGGTTTCCGAATTTAAGATTTCTTTACCATTCAGTATCGCTATCTCCTGTGCATCATGAACCAGTGATACAACAACCGATATAACTCCCGCGCTATGCTCATACAGCCATTCAATAACAGCATCTGACAGAGGTGACTCATTTTGCACATAGCGGTAAGAAAACAGTATTTCGCAAAATTGCCGAAAATATTCATCATATTTCATTGTATTATAATTCAATCCCAATGAACGTCTTGCCAGCTGCATAGCCTGTTCAAAAAAGTAACTGCTTTCGGGCGTACCCACCATACAGATAGATATACCGCTGTTATTGATAAGCTGCGTCAGCATACCGACAAGACTTTTGCCGTTTTTGCTGTTGCATACATTTTGTATTTCATCAACTATCAGCAATCCGATGTGATTTAAGGCTGCCTGACTGACACTGCCTATCATCATATCAACAGTCGCTCTCGCCCTTAACGCATTTTCATAATATTTTGTTTCAAGATGTTCATCCACTTTTCGCAGTATCTCCAACAGTAAGCCTTTTACAGACGAGTCAAACGGGCATTGAACGATAACGCAGGGAATAATTTTTGTGTACGGTTCTGTTGTTTCTATTATTCTATTGTCTGTAATTAATTCAACAGCTCTGCTGATTGCGGAACTCTTTCCAATACCCGATGTGCCGATAATTGTAAAGCTGTCTGAGCCGCCGATAATACCGTTATATCCTTGACGAAGGATTGCCTGACGATTTGCGTTCTGCTGACGCACCGCTGTTTTCGTCACCTTCTTCTTTAGCGACCTTATTAATGCAAGGTACAATTTGCTATAAATTTCAATTGTCATTTGAGAAGGAAGATATACTCTATACAAGTCCGACAAAGCCATAAGCCGTATTGCTTTATCCTGATTACATATGCCTTTATCATACTCCGGCATGATGGTTAATGCTTCTGTCAAATCATCTCCGGCTATCATTTTAGGTAATAAATCAATTATATTATTCATTCGCATCTCCTTCCTCCATAAAGTTTATATGTTTTTTATTACTTTCCCTTTTTCTGTTATCTCTGATGGATTTAATGCAAGTATCATTGCCGATACAGTTATTAAACAAAATTGCTTCGATATGCTCTGTTAAATTTATTCTTGCCTGAATATTATCTTGTACAATATCTTTCACAAGATGTTTTTGCTGCTCCTGTATCATTTGTACATCTCCAATGGGCTTATCTTTAAACCTTGTTTCTATAAGCTCAAATTCTATATATTCTCCGTTTTCAATAATCCACACGCTTGACACATCATCGGGATTATATGCCACTGTAACACTATCCCCTCTTAAATATGCTTCTGTATAGCCGTCACGGCAATAACGTAATTTATTAACCTTTAACCCAAATCTGCTGAATTTACCTGTCGTTCTCGGCAATAGGGTTAATACGAGTAACCACGGAAACTCAGTCGCATAAAGAAAGCAGATAGCTACATGGTTG
>JAUNPN010000049.1 GCA_030536655.1 bacterium
ATATAATCTGATGAAAAATCTGACTGTGTTCACTGCGTACTATATTTAATCAGTGATTCCTTAAAAAAACAGTATAGCGGAAATCAATTTTTATAAGCGGTTATGTCAGAGCCTGTTCGGTATCTGACTGTACACATTATTCCGGCAGCTTTTGCAGGTATCAGTGTCTAATATCCTTGAAATACTACAGTATCACAAGGATATTTTACTTGATAATTGCAGATTATGAGCGGAAATCTGTATATATTCAGATATGGAACAGGCTCTTAAACAGTGACGGGAGTTTTTTATAATCCGAGCATTGATTTCGGATCAATAAACATTCCGTCTTTTTTTACTCCGAAGTGCAGGTGCGCTTCTGTTATGGTTTCATTTAACGGCACCGCAATATGACCAATTACGTCACCGCTGCGCACATTCTTTCCTTCCGTTATTTCATCGGAGGGAGTAAGCTGTGAATAAATCGTTTCATAGCCGTTGCTATGAGATATGGTCAGTTCACAGCCGTATACAGTATTAGCTATGCTCTTAATCTCACCGTCTGCGGCACAGCGGATTTCAGAGCCCTCGTCCGCCTTGATGTCAACGCCGTTATGAGTTCTCCAGTCACCCATAACATTGTTAAATTCCGGAGTATTGGAATATTCCTTTGCAATTTCGCCGTTTACCGGAACAGTGAAGCTTTCTTCGGTATTTACCGATGCGTTTACCTCGTCAATATCAGGGTTGTCTGAGGTGTAATCCTCCTCGGTAAGCGGGGGTTCTGTAGGAATAAGCTCCTGAGGAACAAGAATTTCCGGCGGATTGTCCTCACTGAATACCGATACATCCTCCGGTGCGGGAAGCGGCTCAATCGTAGAAATTGTCTCGGCAATTGGGGCTGTTGTCGGTATTTCAACATTTTCGGCAACGGTGCTTGCTTTTTTTACGGAAAGTCTTTCGGAAAAATATCCTGCCGCGCCGAGCGCGAGTACACAGCAGCAAAGTGCTATGTAGAAGCCCGGAAGCCTTCTGTCATTTTTCTTTTTATTCTGCATTTATCGCATCTCCTTTTTTGGGAAACACCGGTTCGGCGAGCTGTAAAAGGCTCATTAATCGGTGTATCTCCTGTCTTTTTACAATTATATTGTTGACCGTTCGGTGAAAATTATACCTGTTTAACGGTAAATTTACAAAATCGGAAAAAACTCCTGATATTCTATTGATTTTTCTTAAGATTTGTTATATAATGTATGTATAAGTTTTAGCACAAGGGGAAGTCATTATGAACGGGAATTTTGATAATGTCCTTAAGGGTATGCAGATGGGATTATGGAGGGTTCGCGTCAATATAAAAACAGGCGAACACATTGCTGAATTTAATGATTATGCCAATGAGATGCTGCATTTGCCGGAGGAATTGGACGGAGCACAGTTGTTTGAGTATTGGAGATCACATATTGACAGTGATTATCAAAGCGATATAGACAATTTCTTTTCACGCATTATGGATGAGGGATTGGAAACAGAGGTGCAGTATATATGGAACCCGACAGGCGAACGCGAGCTTTTCATGCGTATAAAGGGCAAGACGGAGGAAAGGGCAGAAGATTATGTTGTTCTATCCGGAGTTATTGATGATATAACAGGTACAGCCGGAAGTTGGGGAGTATCTTATATCAACAGGCAGGAAAATGAAAAGCTGACCTATGACTTGCAGCGCCAGAACAGCGAAATTATTGAAGCATTGGGAACAATTGTAGAATTCAGAAATATGGAATCGGTATCTCATGTCCGCTGCGTAAAAATTTTTTCGGAAATCCTCGCAAAATATATATCGGATAACTATCCGGAATATGGTATAACAAACAGAATTGCCAAGATAATTGCTAATGCATCACCGCTGCATGATGTTGGCAAGATAGAAATTGCTGATATGATTTTGCTGAAACCGGGACGGCTTACAAGAGCTGAATTTGATATGATGAAGAAGCATTCAGAACTGGGAGTGGAGATTATAGATTCGCTTACTATGCTTGATGATACATATAAGCGTTATTGCCGTGAAATTGTCCTCTATCATCATGAGCGCTATGACGGCAGAGGTTACCCTATGGGACTAAGCGGTGACGAAATTCCGATGTCTGCACAGATTGTTGCGCTTGCAGATGTTTATGATGCACTTATTACACCAAGAATTTATAAGGATGCATATACCCCGAAGCAGGCATATAACATGATAATAAGAGGAGAATGCGGAGAGTTTAACCCTAAGCTGATACATGCATTTAAAGAGGTTCGAGAAGAACTGGAAGTTATAGCCGAGAAATATAAGAAATAAGAAAAGAGGTTTTATAAAATGATAACACCGGAAATCAAACAGGAGCTTACAGAAAACGGAGTGAACTATGCCGCTCTTGTAAAGCGTTTCATGAATATGGACAAGATGGCGGAGAAATTTCTGCTTAAATTTCTTACGGATAAGTCAATGACAATGTATAAGGAAGCTGTTGAAGCAAATGACGCTCAGGCGCTCTTTACGGCAACTCATACTTTAAAGGGTGTGTGCGGTAATCTTTGTGTAGACTGTATTTTGGATATAATCACACCGGCGGTAGAGGAATACCGTGCCGGCAGCACGGCAGGTGCGGCAGATGTTTATGAGAAGGTAAAGGCAGAGTATGATAAGGTATGCGCTATTATAAAGAAAATATGATAGTCTGAAAAGGAGAAACAAATGAATCGTAATGAAGCAATAGAAAAGGCAAAAGCACTTGTTTCCCAAATGACAGTTGAAGAACTTGCGTCACAGCTCCGCTATGACGCTTTTTCTGTTGACAGGCTGGGTATTCCGGCTTATAACTGGTGGAATGAGGCTCTTCACGGTGTCGCGCGCGAGGGAACTGCAACATCCTTTCCTCAGGAGATAGCTCAGGGAGCAAGCTTTGACAGAGAGCTTGTGCATGAAATAGGCAATATCTGTGCTGTCGAGGGCAGAGCGAAGTACAATGCGTATAATGAGGACGGCGATCACAGCCGGTATAAGGGGCTGACCTTTTGGTCACCGAATATAAATATCTTCCGTGATCCAAGATGGGGCAGAGGTCAGGAAACGTATGGCGAGGATCCGTATTTGACAGCTCAGCTTGGATGCAGTTTTATTAAAGGTATGCAGCAGTATCGCGGCGGGTACATGACCGCTGCGGCATGTGCAAAGCATTTTGCAGTACATTCCGGACCGGAGGAGCTGCGCCATGAGTTTAACGCGATCGCTTCGGAGAAGGACTTGGAGGAAACATATCTTCCGGCATTTGAAGCCTGCGTTAAGGAGGCAGAGGTTGAAGCGGTTATGGGTGCGTATAACCGTACAAACGGCGAGGTCTGCTGCGCAAGCGAATATCTTATGAATAAGCTGCGCGGTGAATGGGGATTTGAGGGACATTTTGTATCAGACTGCTGGGCAGTAAGAGATTTCCATGAAAAGCATCATGTAACTTCACGCCCGGAGGAATCAGTTACAAAGGCTTTAAAGGCAGGCTGTGACCTGAACTGCGGATGTACATATCAGAAAATAATGAATGCTTATGATGAAGGCATGATCACTCGTGAGGATATTGAAAAATGTGCCGTAAGACTGTTCACTTCACGTTATCTTTTAGGAATGTTTGATAAATCGGAGCTTGATGAAATTTCTTATGATGTTGTCGCCTGCGATGAGCATCGCAGAATAGCTTACCGGGCAGCAGTGGAGGGAACCGTTCTTTTGAAAAACAGCGGCATACTTCCGATAGATGATAAGAAATACAGAACCATTGCGGTAATAGGTCCGAATGCTGACAGCAGAATTGCATTAATAGGAAATTATTACGGCACACCGAACAGATATATAACTGTGCTTGACGGAATAACTGATGAGTGTGAAAAGCGCGGAATACGCGTGCATTACAGTGAGGGCTGCCATATATATAATTCAAGGCCGGAAAAGGATACAAATGATCGTTTTAGGCTCGGAGAGGCAAAGGCGGCGGCAAAGTCATCTGACCTTGTAATTTTATGTCTTGGACTTGATTCTACCTTGGAAGGTGAACAGGGAGATGTAAGCAATGTGTTTGCTTCCGGAGATAAGCTTGACCTTCTTCTTCCGGAAAGCCAGCGCGAGCTTATGGAGGAAATCAGAAAAACAGGCAAGCCGTTTATTGTGATAAATTTGACCGGCAGTGCAGTCGATTTATCTGAGGCTGATAAGTATGCGGAAGCTGTTATGCAGGCATGGTATCCCGGTGCGGAAGGCGGCAGAGCTATCGCAGATATGATTTTCGGCAAAGCGTCGCCGTCAGGAAAGCTGCCTGTTACTTTTTACAGGAACAATGATCCGCTTCCGGAGTTTACGGATTACAGCATGAAGGGCAGAACGTACAGGTATATTGAATATAAGCCTTTGTATGAGTTTGGTTATGGCCTTAATTATGGTGATACGTATACAGTGAAGCTTGAAGCGGAAAATATAAGCTTTGGCAAGGCAGCACAGAATGGTATTGATATAAGTGTAACAGTAAAAAATGACGGTAAATATGATGTGAGCGAGGTTATTCAAATCTATGTTAAAGTAAAGAGCGATAACGAAGTACCTAATAAGAAGCTTGCCGCGTTTGAAAGAACCGTGCTTAAGGCAGGAGAGGAAAAGACGCTGCCAATTCATATTGATAAATTGGCATTTACGACTGTTAATGATGAAGGCGAAAGGAATGCAGACGGTATAGGAGCTGTAATTTATGCAGGCTGCAATCTGGATAAGATGATAACGAGGGAAATATGATAACAGAAACAAAATTAACTGTCCGTTATGCGGAAACGGACATGATGGGAATTGTACATCATTCAAGATATTATCCGTGGTTTGAAGTGGCAAGGACAGAGTTTATAAAAAACAGCGGAATGTCATATACAGAAATGGAGCAGATGGGATTACTGCTTCCGCTGACGGAAACCGGGTGTAAATATATTTACGGTTTAAGGTATGAGGATGAGGTACTGATTAAATGCCGGCTCTCAAAACTCAGTATAGCGAGGTGCCGCTTTGATTATGATGTATATAAGCTGCCTGAGATGAAGCTTATGTCAAGGGGTCATACCTGCCATGGCTTTGTAAATAAGCAGTTTAAGCCGATAAATCTTAAAAAAACATACCCGGAGATTTGGAAAAAACTTACGGAGCTGGCAGAACTTGATAAAGAATAATTCAGAGGTGATTTATATGAAAATAGTTTTTCTTGATTCAGCAACAATGGGCTCTGACATAGGCAGGCAGAAGATTATTTCAGGATACAAAGATTTTGGCGAGGTTTTTATATATGAAAATACAAAGCCGACTCAGATTGCTGAGCGTATAAAGGACGCCTATATTGTTATAACAAATAAATGCAGGCTTAATGCGGATACGCTTGAAGCAGCGAAAAATCTTAAGCTTATTTGTGTATGTGCGACAGGGTATGATAATATAGATATTAAATACTGCGGTATAAATAATATTGCCGTATGCAATATCAGCGGCTACAGTACGGATTCGGTTGCTCAGGTAACCGTGTCAATGGTGCTTGCGCTTATTTGCAGACTGCGTCCGTATAACCGATACGTACACAGCGGAACATATGCGGCAAGCGGAAATCCCAATTGCCTGCTTCCGGTATATAACGAGATAAGTGCTATGAAATGGGGAATAGTGGGACTTGGAGCAATCGGGAAAAAGGTAGCAAATGTTGCGGAAGCACTCGGCGCAGAGGTTGTTGTTCATACAAGAAATGACAGCTGCGGTTATAAGCAGCTTGAGCTTGATGAGCTTTGCAGGGTGAGTGATATTATATCTCTTCATGTTCCTCTGAATGATGAAACTCGTCATATGATTAATGCAGAGCGTTTGGGAATGATGAAAAAGAATGCTGTTCTTATTAATGTAGCAAGAGGAGCTGTAGTGGATGAAGCGGCTGTAACAGAAGCGGTGATAACAGGCGGGATAAGCGGAATAGGCGTTGATGTGTATGACGGAGAGCCTATCGCCAGGAATAGTCCTTACCGCAGCCTTTACGGAATGGACAATGTAATTTTCACTCCGCATATGGCATGGGGCTCATATGAGTCAAGAATACGCTGTCTTGATATAGTAAGGGAAAATATTAAATCCTTTCTTAACGGGGACAATAAAAATCGTATTGTGTAATTTAAAATAACACGGGTATGTATGAAAACTCATTGAGCCTAAATACATACCCGTGCGGTATCAAGAGCCTATCCGTAAATTAAGCGTATCTTGCCTGCGGATTTTTCGTCATATTACCCCCAAAATCCTCGGCATACGGGCGGTATGCGTCAGGTTTTTGGAATAATCTGACCGGACGACTTGCTTTGTAAGTCATAGGTGAGCTGTTTACAGCTCACCGTAGCAGAAAAAATTCGAATTCGCAATATGAACCTTTTTTTATTACGGATAGGCCCTAAAATTACTTTGATTTTATTTTTCCTTCGCCTTTTACAGTGACGTCTTTATCAAACTTGATGCGTTCGCCGCTGCGTATAGTGAGCGTATAGGAATTACCATCTGTAGTGGCAAGATTTATGCTTACCCGAATTTTGTTATCGGTTCCATATACTATAATATTTCCTTCTTTACCGGAAATTTCATATGTTCCCGTTTCAATATCGGAAGGACAGGAATAGGTATTTGCCTTTACTTTGGTTTCTTTGCCGCTTACACTGCTGCTTACAGAATCGACCTGACTAAGCAATTCTTTTTTTTCTTCAAGCTGTTTTGTAATTTGTTCGTTATTCTGCTTCGCGGTATCAAGCTGAGTCTGCAAGGCTGTAAGCTTATCCTCATCCTCTTTTATCTTGATATTTACTTCGCTGTTCGCTTCTGCATCATCCGTAAAAGCTTGGATTTCAGTCTCAAGCTGTGTCTTTTCAGCCAATAGAACGTTATAGTCCTCCTGTTTCAAGGCAGTTTCAGCTTCAAGCTGCTTAATAGCGGCACTGCGCGTTGCTGTATTTTTTCCCAAGAGCAGCGAGAACGAGCAAAGAACAGCAGTAGATAATGCGAGCAATGAAATATATATTATGCGTTCCTTGGAGGGTTTCATTGCTGTTCACCTCCTTGCTCGGTCTGAATCGGAGTAAATTTGGCGCGTGTGTCAAGCTGAATTTTATCGTCATTATCCAGTGTGATTTCAGTGCCGTCCGCTGTAAGGATAGTATTAAGCTTAACACCGCCGTTTGAAGTGGAAACAAGTATCTTTCCGCTTCCGGTAGCAAGATATTTGCCGGCTGTGATGTTTTCGCCTACAGTATAAATTCCTGAGGGCAGGTTCACTATAGATGATGTCTTAGTAGAGATAGAACCTGTTAGCTTATCCAATTCCTCTTTTTTAGCATTGCTGTCTGAATTTATAGATTCAATTTCAGCTTGTAATGAGGCGAGCTGTGTATCGATTTCGTCTGAACGTGCGTCATATTCTTTTAATGTGTCCGCCTCGCTCTGCATTCGGTCTCGGTCAAGCGTAAGTGTATCAATTTCAGTTCCGATTGCTTCTATGTCGGAAAGAAGTGCGTTATACTTTTTGTCGTTTTCACGCAGATCCGCATATTTTTTTTCAATAACATCACGATTTGCCTTACCATAGCATCCGATAAAGAAAAAGGCTGTAATAAGGGCAAATGCAGAAATAAGGGTTATTGCGGTAAGCGCGGGATTTTCGGCAAAAAAAATCTTTATTTTTGAAGTTTTGTATACTGCATTTTCAAGCTTATCCGAAAGAACGGTACTGTCCTCGTTTTCAGAAATAATGGTTCTCTTAAAAGTAAAGTTATCGGGTACCGGTGTTTCTTCAATGTTTTCTTCGACAGTAATAGTGCGTTTTAATTCATCGTCATTCATATATCCACCGCCTTAAATGGCTTCAACAAGAAATACGTCCTTATATTGTCTTGAGAAGCTGTCATGTGATCTCTTAGCTTTATTGTAATCATCAAAGATTCCGAACACTGTCGGTCCGGAACCGCTCATGAGTGTTCCGACAGCGCCATTCATACGCATTTTTTTCTTGATGCCGCTTATGACCGGGCATCGCTTTTCTGTAATACTTTCCATAACATTGCATAAATTATCTGCAACTGCATTAATATCATTGTCCGCAATAGCCTTGCACATTGCTGCGGTATCCGGGCGTCTGAGTATTTTTGCAGAATCAATTTCTTCATATATTGCAGCTGTTGAAATATTAATCGGAGGCTTAACAAGAAGAATATGAGACCTCCTGAGCGGTTTAATCGGCGTCAGTATTTCGCCTATTCCGGAAGCAATTGCAGTTCCGCCCATAATACAGTAGGGGACATCAGCTCCCAGTGATGTCCCGAGCTTAAAAAGCTCCTCTCTGGAGAGTGTTGTTCCGTACAGCTTGTCAAGAGCGCATAAAACAGCGGCGGCATTACCGCTTCCGCCTGCCAGCCCTGCGGCAACCGGGATGTTTTTATGAATCATAATTTTGACTGAGCTGCGTATATGCGTATAATCAAAGAAAGCTTTTGCTGCCTTGTAAGCTATATTCTTGTCATTATCCGGAAGATAGTGGAGGTTTGTTTTGACAGATATTTCACCGTAGCATTTGTCAATAATAAGCAAATCAAACAGAGAAACTGTCTGCATTACCATTTCAACGTCATGATAGCCGTTGTCACGTCTGCCCAGCACGTCAAGAGTAAGATTAATTTTAGCGTATGAACGTGCCAAAGCACGCTTTCCTGTGATTACAACTTCATCTGAAAGCATTTCAAAAACCTCCTAAAGTGTATTATGAGAGCGGTCAACAACCGCTTTGATTTCTTCGGACGTAATATCCTCTCCGCAGCCCCTTTTTTTTAGGTATACAAGATATTCAATGTTTCCTTCGGGACCTTTTATAGGAGAAAACGTCAGTCCGGCAACAGTAAATCCAAATTCCTTTGCAGCGGCAATTGTGTTTTCTATAACTTCATAATGAACCTTAATATCGCGTACAACACCCTTTTTACCTACCTGAGAGCGTCCGGCCTCGAACTGCGGCTTAATAAGAGCGGCAGCCTCTCCGTCATCGGCGAGCAGCTTGTAAACCACCGGAAGCACAAGCTTAAGTGATATGAAGGAAACATCAATTGAAGCAAAGTCAATCGGAACGCCTATTTGTTCCAGAGTAACATAGCGTATGTTGGTACGTTCCATATTAACGACTTTTGGATTCTGACGAAGCTTCCATGCAAACTGGCCATAACCCACGTCAACGGCAAATACCTTAACGGCACCGTTCTGAAGCATACAATCGGTAAAGCCTCCTGTTGACGCGCCTATATCCATTGTTATCTTGCCTTCAAGTGTAATAGGGAATTCAGCCATTGCTTTTTCAAGCTTAAGACCGCCCCGGCTAACGTATTTTAAGGTTTCGCCCCGTACCTCTACCGAAACGCCTTCCTCTATATTTTGTCCGGCTTTATCGCATTTTTGATTGTTAATATAAACCTGTCCTGCCATTATAATAGCTTTTGCCTTTTCACGGCTGGGGGCAAGTCCCTTTTCGACCATATAAACGTCAAGTCTTACTTTAGCCATTTGTATACCTCCGAAGCGATTGATGCCGCATCAACGCCGTATTTTTTATCAAGCTCTTCAACGCTGCCGTGGACAATTGGTTCATCCGGAAAAGCAAATATCTTAAAGCGTATGTTAACTCCGTTTTCCATAAGAAGAGAAGCAATTGCCGAACCGATTCCGCCGGTACGCACATTATCCTCGATTGTAATCATTCTTCCGCATTTTCTTGCTGAGGCAAGTATGGATTCAGCGTCTAACGGACGTATCGTAGGCAGAGCAATAATTTCACATTTTATGCCATATGACTTTAAAAGATGATTTACCTTTAAAGAATGTCCGACCATTCTTCCGGAGCAGACAATGGAAACTCCGCTGCCTTCCGTAACAGTTACGGCTTTGCCGAAAACAAAAGGCTCGTGCGGATATTCGGCTTCAAACGAACCTCTCGGATAACGTATTGCAATCGGTCCGTTATGAACCTCAACAGCATATCGGAGCATCTGTCTGAACTCACTGAAATTATCCGGCGATAGAATTGCCATGTTGGGCATATGTGAAAGATAAGAAATATCATATACGCCTTGGTGAGTTTCTCCGTCTGCGCCTACAATACCGGCACGATCAATCGGAAATATTACGTGCAGATTTTGCAGGCATACATCATGCAGCACCTGGTCATAGGCTCTTTGCAAAAAGGTGGAATACAGCGGTATAACCGGGATATAACCGGCAGCCGCAAGTCCTGCTGAAAGTGTTACTCCGTGCTGTTCGGCAATGCCGACGTCAAAGAAGCGCTGCTTGAATTTTTTTGCAAAGGCTTCAAGACCCGTCCCTGATGGCATTGCGCCTGTTATTGCCGCTATTTTATCATTTGACTCAGCAAGTGACACAAGCTCCTCTCCGAATACAGAGCTGTAGGTTGGCTTTGAAGGTGAGGTTGAACCGGTTTCAGGGTCAAACTTACCTATGCCATGGAATTTTGAAGGATTCTGCTCCGCCGGGAAATAACCCTTGCCCTTAATTGTCTGAACGTGAAGGATAGCGGTAGTTTTTTCTGACTTGATTCTTTCAAAGGCAGAAATTAATTCAGATATATTGTGACCGTCAACCGGCCCGAAGTATTTTAAACCGAGGGCGTCAAAAAGATTTGACGGAACAATATATGTACGTACAGAGTCCTTTATAATTCTCATAAGCTTAAGAAGCGGACTTCCGAGGAGCGGAATATGAGTCAACAGAGCCTCTATAGCGTCTTTGGAGCGTCTGTATGCCGGATGCATACGGAGCCTTCTTAAATGCCTTGCAATGCCTCCGACATTTTTTGATATAGACATTGCATTATCATTTAACACAAGAATAAGCGGAAGCTTTGCGTGTCCGGCATCGTTAATTGCTTCATACATCATACCGCCGGTGAGCGCCCCGTCACCGAAAAGAGCAATAATGTTCCTGTGCTCGCCGCTGAGCTTTGCGGCGCGTGCCATTCCCAGCGCTGCTGAAATAGAAGTCGAGGAATGTCCGGTGTCAAAGCAGTCATACTCAGACTCAGCGCGTTTCGGAAAACCCGAAAGTCCGTTGAAGGTGCGCAGAGTTGAAAATCTGCCGTATCGACCGGTAAGCAGCTTGTGAACATAGGACTGATGTCCGACGTCATATATGATTTTGTCATACGGAAGGTCAAATACCCTGAGCATTGCAACAGTCAGCTCTACGATACCCAGGTTTGACGCAAGATGACCTCCTGTTTTTGAAACGTTGTCAATAAGGAAGCTGCGTATTTCAGAGCAAAGCTGTTCAAGCTCTCTGAAGGAAAGCTGCTTTAAATCCTTCGGTGAATTAATAGATTCAAGTAAAGTCATTTTCGTATCTCCAAATACTCTTTGGTAATTAAAGAAAGAACTGATTAAATACCGCCTAATGGCTTGGTCATACTGAACTTGCCGTTATTTGTTATATTGCGCGAAAACTTTTCGGCACAAGGATAACATATCTTTGAGATTTTTATATCATCTGACGAAAACAACGGTTTTCAGCATGAATCCTATTTAATCAGTGGTTCCTTAATGACGTCTGATAACAGCCATAATGCGTCCGATTGTAAAGACAATCGTATTTGCATTCTGCATCGCTATTACCTTGCATACAGCCTTGCCGCCGATAGTAAGGGAACTTACAATTCCGGTCAGCAGAAGACTGGGCAGCAGTGAATTCCAGCCGAAGGCAACTGCCATCTGTTCTATAATAAGAGCGGTGGCGGCGCCGGAAATAATTCCGGCTATATCGCCGATAACGTCACAGCATAGGTTTGAAATCTGAGGCGCCTGACGAATAATTTTTATGCCCTCTGACGCGCCGAAAACGCGCCGCCTTGCAAGCGAATGGAGGGGAGGTTCTTCCGCATTCATAACCGCAGTGCCGATAATATCAAACAATACATTAATACCTATTATAATAAAAAGAACCACAAAAGCAAAAATAATGCCAATACCGCTCAGAACCGTAGATGTAACGGCGGAAAAGACAACAGACAGCACAAAGGAAAGAATAACAACAATAACAGTCCATTTATTGCTTGCCTTTGCTGAGTTGCCGGGTTTTGGCATTTTGAAGCTTTTTTTGTTCTTATATTTTTTATGTTTGGTTGGTTGTGGTTTTTTATTCCTTTTCTTATTCATTTTAATAATCAGTCTTTGCAATATGATATATAAATAGCATAGGGCGGCGGGTACAGTAAAGTTTGCGGCTTAGGTCAGGCAGGCTTTCCCGACCGGCGGCCCAATCGTCGCCGAAAGGGTGGTTTCCCATTAACGCCGGACGCGCTCATTCAGAACGCTGCCGGATTGCCACTTAGTCCGCACTGCAATCCTATACCCGTCAGCTTTCACAACAGCCTAGAGGTTTTCCCAAACGGTCTTAACTTATCCTATCCTCTTTTGCAAAGGTGCTTTCATGATGCGATACCACGTGCCGGCCCGGCCGGAGCCGTGCGGTGGCTGCTCATCAATCCGACAAATTCACTCAAGGCTGGCTACGCTGCCCACAGCATTCGTGAGGGGGTGTGGTTAACCCCGACAGTACTAACCGCGAAACAGGTTTTACCCCGAGCCGTAACAGCTTACACCTGGTGTGGGCATGGGCTGCCACAGTCACGGGCCTCCACGGAAAAGGGGCGTGGTCTGCCATGCCATTGGCAAACTCCCCTGAACCTTAACTCCCAGCATCCGCCCCGAACTGGCATTCGAAGCCGGGACACCAGAAACTTCATCGATGTGCCATTTAGCGGATTTTTAGGCCCGCCTTCAGATAAATCAGAATCGACTAGGATACTGCGCCGCTATTGTAATAATTATAGCATTAAATCGCTTTTTTGTCAAGAGAAAACCACGTTTTTTGAATAAGTGAACACAGCATGAATAAATTATGAACAGACATAAAAATCATGACAGTTAAATGAGGTAATTTAATTCACGAATAGGCTCTAAGTAACAAAGGAGTCATTAAAAGTTTGAAAAAGATAAGCAGCGCTTCTCTTTTCCCAAACGCATTGGTGAAAGAAATTCGGATTATATAAGTTTGCCGCGCTGCATATAATAAAAGGTGCAGAGTTCTATACAAGGAGTGAAATCAGTCAAAGGCATATCAAATTGATGGGTTTTAAACTCGAAAACAAAACGAATATTTAAAAATTTTGTCAATTTGATGCTAAATATATCTTGTTTTAAGGTGTAGTGTTAAAAATAATGCCGGGAAATTGCGGACTTAAAACTGTTATTAGAGCCTGTCCGTAATTAAAGAAGTGCATAATTCAATTTGACAAAAGCTATAAAATGTGGTAGAATTTAAAGTAAATAATTCATAAGGAGATGGCTATGAAAAATCTGATTATACCTATTGCGCTGACAATGGGGGTATGCACTGCTTCGGCACTTGCGGTAGACAGTGCGCCGTTGAATTTCACAAAGGATACAAGCGGAAAATATATTTTCTGCAACAGCAACGAGTTTATCAGAAGAAGCGACCTTGCAGATGAATCAAACGAGCATCCGCGATATATAATGAATAATACAGGTCTGACGCCGGATAAGTACGCTCTGTTTGCTTCTCACGTTAATCACACTGAAAAACGCAGCGCAGACGGTTATACGATAACCGAAGCGGGATATGATATAGAGCTTGACGTGGAGTTTAAGGCTCAGGAGGATACACAGATAACCCTTACATCAGTAGGCTTTGAGGTTCCGAAGAATCGCCAGTACTGGTATGAGGGAAAGTCATATACTTTTGAGGATCAATGGGGCTGCTTTAATGCGTGGGCAAGCTATATGAATATACCAATTCATCAGATTGATTCCGGAATGAAGTACGAGCCTCAGAGTATCGAGCCTCAGACAATAGATATTAAGGCAGGAGAAACCGTATGGCTTTCAAAATACATTCCGAATTATGACGTAGTGCCGTTTTACAGACCTGTTCATATCCTTGCGGATTTTACGATTAACAGCGGCAAATGTGATGTGAATGTGCTGGCGGTAAAGACAACAGGCACGACAGGTGACCGGTCAACGGTGTCAGCAAAGCTTGCTTACGGAAGCTATGAAAGAGACCGTCAGCATAAGGGTATTTCGGAAAATTACAATAAGGTGTATACGGAGCTGTCATATACAATAGATGATTACACATGGTCAGATACCACGCTCCCTGTAACGGTATACAATTATTATAAGCCGGAAGGCAACGAAACCACACGCTGGTACACCCATCTTAATCCGCGTTCAGATCCATGGTCGCACGAGCTTTGCGCACAGTCGGATATGCTTGGTTTTTCATATTATGACGAGGGTAAAAAGCGTTTTTACGGCTGGAGCGTGAGTGATGATAAGAAGGACAGTGTCTGGCATTTTGACATTGAGCACAGTGACCTTTCTTCTTATATAAGCGGTGCGGGAGCGGCGAATACGTTTATTCCGAATTATGTTCTCCCTGACGCATCGCAGGAGAATAAGGACTTTGCGTGCAGTATGGGAAACTACGGAGTTTTGTATAATTATAAGATTAATGTGACAAATAACGGCGGTATGATAAGATACCTGAACTATGTTCCGAATACGGGTTCAAATATCGTGGTAATACTCCGTGATGCGGATGGAAATTTAATGATGCCGTATGCAATGTCAAAGGGTGTTAATGCCGCAAGAGTGAAGAATACTATGGCAAGTGTGGAACTTCCGCCTCAGCAGACAACGACAATTAATTTGCAGGTAGTCCTTACTACCAATTATGCCGGAGGAATAGAGAATGCTCTCACGATTACTGATACACCGCAGATGGTTGAGGTTTATAAGTCGGGAAGACAGGAAATAGTAAAGGATTATGACTATACCGGCAGAGAGTTCTATAAATGGGAGAACAGAAAACTGTATCTTTCAAAGGACCTTGAAACGTGGACTGAAACCCTGGTGAGCGAAGAAGTGTATTATACGGTTTATGGCAACTGGAAGGAATATGAGCTTAAATATACAGGAAACGGATATATGCTTAAGGCGGCGATTTATGACGGAATACCATATTATCTTGTATGCGACTTTTTCAGAACGGTATACTTTTTGGATGAAAGCTTTAATGTAGTGGGAAAGCATGAATTTAACTACTATCCGACAGCCTTTACTCCTGTGAAAGGCGGATATTATATCAAGGCGGGAACACCTATGTATTCGTCCGATATGAATAACTGGCAGATGAGCGGTGATACTGTGATGCCATGCTGGAATTACGGTGAAAATGTCGCAAAGGCTAAAGACGGAAAAATATATCTCAGCAAGGACGGAATAAATTTTACAGAGCAAAGCTACAGTGATTTTCATCCGACATATATTGATGCAATAGGTAATTTGTATTATTATGCGGAAGGACGCACCCTTTATTATTCACATGATGGGGTTTCATGGAAACAAATTATTGCAGAAAATGAGATTGAATCAATATATAAAACAGATACAGAAATAGTGATAAACAAAACAGAAGTATTTTCTATAGAATAAACAAGGGGATTTAGAGTTGACCGGATTAACAGA
This sequence comes from bacterium, assembly GCA_030536655.1. Taxonomy (GTDB): domain Bacteria; phylum Bacillota; class Clostridia; order UBA1381; family UBA1381; genus UMGS1958. The sequence goes on from JAUNPN010000049.1 coordinate 15,661, forward strand.
AATTTTACATTTTGGAAAGGAAAGTATATCATTCCGCAGTATGATAAAGCTTGTACTGCGGCTGAGTATACCTGCGATTATGGCAGAGGTAAGCTCTGTCATAATGCAGTATATAGATGCTGCAATGTCCGGCAGTCTGGGCGCGCACGCTTCAGCGTCAATAGGACTGGTAAGTACGACAACTTGGCTTATAGGAGGACTGTGCATTTCCGTGTCAGCCGGTTTTTCAATTCAGACTGCGCAGCTTATCGGAGCGGGACGTGATGAAGAGGCAAGGGATGTATTCCGGCAGTCGCTTATTGCGGCTGTGATGTTTGGGCTTCTGCTGTCGGCAGTGAGCATTTTGATAAGCGGTAAGCTCCCGATATGGCTTGGCGGTGATGAGGAGTTAAGGAGCGATGCTTCGGGTTATTTTCTGATATATGCCTGTGCGCTGCCGGCAGTACAGCTTCGTCAGCTTGCAGGAAGTATGCTGCAATGCAGCGGAGACATGAAAACGCCGAGCATATTGAATATTATGCTTTGTGCGCTTGATGTTATATTTAATGCATTATTTATTTTTCCTTCCGGATATTTTAAGGTTCCGAAAACAAACATTGGAATATACGGAGCGGGAATGGGAGTGCAGGGAGCCGCGTTGGGAACAGCCTGTGCAGAGATTGTTACAGCCCTTTGTATGTTGTTTTTTGCTTGTGTAAAGTCAGACAAGCTCGCATTCTTGAAGGGCGGAAGCTGGAAAATACATTTAAAATGCCTGAAAACAGCCGTAAGACTTGCAGTGCCTGCGGCGATTGAGCGTACAATCATGAGCAGTGCATATGTAGTTTCAACGCTTATTATAGCACCGCTGGGAACAGTAGCTGTTGCCGCAAATTCGCTTGCAGTAACAGCGGAGAGCTTTTGCTATATGCCCGGCTACGGAATAGGCTCTGCGGCAACCACGCTTGTAGGGCAGAGCATAGGCGCAAAACGAAAGGATTTAGCAAGGAGCTTTGCAAGGACAGCGGCACTGATTGGAGTTTTAATTATGTCCGCAACAGCGGTTATAATGTTTATTGCAGCGCCCGGAATATTTTCACTGCTGACGCCGGATGAAGAAGTAAGAACACTTGGCACAGCTGTGCTGAGGATTGAGGCTTTTGCCGAGCCTATGTATGCTGCATCAATCGTATGTGCAGGAGCTTTGAGGGGTGCGGGAGATGTGGCTGGTCCGAGTATATTAAATCTCGTGAGTATGTGGGGAGTAAGAATAAGCCTTGCATTTGTGCTTGTTCCGCATATCGGACTTTACGGAATCTGGATTGCTATGTGTGTAGAGCTTTGCGTAAGGGGGATATTATTCTTATTAAGGTTATTCAGAGAAAAGTGGCTCGGAAAGGGCGCAATTGTTTAATAAACATAGGACAGGAAATTTAAGTGCTGCGATAAGCACAGGAAAAATATGAATATTACATATAGCTCGAAAGATGTTTATATACACATTTTTCGGGCTGTATTTTGTGTTTTTGAGCGTTAAACCCGGTTATATCATATTAACTCAAAATCGTGACTGTAAAAATTTATTGACTTGCTTTTTTCTGCCGTTTATGCTATAATTGTTACAGAGAAAAAATTGGTCAGGAGTGAATAATAAATGAAGCCAAGACTTTCGGTGGTATTTCCGCGCATAGAGGATAAAAGTATTGCTGATATTACCATTGAAAAAATGTATCTTTCAAAAACAAGACGCAGCTTAAAGGTTGTGTTCGGAGAAAATACTACAGAAAAACAGATGCTCAGAGCAGAGCGTGAGATAAAGCAGTATCTGCATTTGAACAAGATAGCTGTAGAACGTATAAGACATACTTCACATGTGCCGGAACGCAATGTCATAATATATACCTCACCGGAGCACGAGGGATTGACGGGAGAAAATAATGGAACGGCCGCATTACAGGTCGGAGAAAGCGTTATGGTTGAAGATATGCTGTACGGTAAGCCCATAAAAGGCAGAACCGTTTCTATACACTCACTCAATGAAAATTCCGGAAGGGTTGTAATACGCGGTAAAATATTCTCGTTTGAGGATAAGGACATAACCTCAAAGAAAAATGAAAAAACATATCATTTGGTAACGATGAATATAACAGACCTTACGGATTCCATCACAATCAAAATGTTTGTGACAAAGCAGGATGACGAGGAGGAAGAAGAAAAATATACAAAAATGGCTTCAAAAATAAAAAAGGGAGTCAAGAGCGGAGGTATATATGTTGTAGTCCGCGGAACGGCGCAGTTTGACGATTACATGAAGGAATGCGTTGTTATGGCGAGAGATATTGCCGAGATAAACCCGCCGGCAGAGCGAATGGACAACGCGTCGACAAAGCGTGTCGAGCTGCATCTCCATACTCAGATGTCGCAGATGGATGCGGTTTCATCAACCGCAGACCTTGTAAACCGTGCTGTTAAATGGGGACATAAGGCGATTGCAATTACAGACCACGGTGTTGTTCAATCATATCCGGATGCTATGCACGCATCGGATTATAATTCAAAAATAAAGATACTCTACGGCGTTGAGGGGTATCTTCTTGACGACAGTATGAAAATCATCTATGATGAGCAGCTTGCGAAAAGCACAGGCTGGGATAATACATTTGTTGTGTTTGACCTGGAAACTACTGGCTTTGATAAGAAAAAATGCAAAATTATAGAAATAGGAGCTGTAAAAATAAAAGACGGTAAAGTGATTGACCGCTTTTCGGAATTTGTTGACCCGGAGCAGCCTATTCCATCAAAAATAACTGAGCTTACAAGCATAACCGATAACATGGTTGAAGGCGCGGAAAAAATAGAATCTCTTCTTCCGAGATTCAAGGAGTTCTGCAAGGATTGCGTGCTTGTGGCGCATAATGCGCTGTTTGACGTTGGCTTCATGAAGGAAAAAGCACGTCAGCAGGGGACGGATTTTGAATTTTGCTATATGGATACTCTGACGCTCGGAAGAGCAATGTATCCGGGCTTGAATAATCATAAGCTTGATACAATTTCAAAGCATTTGAATGTGATTCTTGAAAACCATCACAGAGCGGTTGATGACGCAAAGGCTACTGCGGATGTGTTTGTGAAAATGATGAACGAGCTTAAGGCAATGGGGGAATGGGATATTTCGATTCTCAATACTCAGTTTTCGATGGCAAAGGTTGCACATATATCATCAAAGCGTTCAGGTTCATCATATCATATAATCATTCTTGCGAAGAACCTTGAAGGAATAAGACATATATATGAAATGGTTTCCGAATCGCATCTAAGCTATTATTTCAGACGTCCCCGTATACCGCGCAGTCTGCTGAAGGAAAAGCGGGGCGGACTTATCTTAGGCTCCGCATGTGAGGCGGGAGAGCTTATGCGTGCGATTGTCGAGGGTAAAAGCGATGAGGAACTCAAGGAAATGGTTGAATTTTATGACTATCTGGAAATTCAGCCGATTGGAAACAATGCCTATATGAAAACATCGGACAGACCGGAGCATGCTAATATTAATACAGATGAGGACCTGCGTGATTTAAACAGAAGAATTGTTGCGCTTGGTGAAAAATATGACCGCCCGGTGTGTGCAACCTGTGATGTTCATTTCCTTGATATGGAGGGTGCGGAATACAGAAAGATTATTATGCACTATAAGGGCTTCAAGGATGCGGATAATCAGGCTCCGCTGTATCTTCGGACTACAGAGGAAATGCTCAAAGAATTTGAATATCTGGGCAAAGAAAAGGCATATGAGGTAGTCGTAACAAATACGAACCTTATCGCTAATATGATAGAAGATGTACGGCCTATCCCGAAAGAAAAGTGTCCGCCGGTAGTAGAGGGAGCAAAGGAAGCCATAGTAAACGATTCTCACGCAAAAGCAAAGGCGATTTACGGTGACCCTCTGCCTGATATAGTAAAGGAAAGACTGGATAAGGAGCTTAATTCAATTACCACTTACGGTTTCTCTGTTATGTATCGTATCGCACAGGAGCTTGTACGGAAATCAAACGCAGACGGATATCTTGTCGGTTCAAGAGGTTCTGTAGGCTCCTCATTCGTGGCATTCCTTTCGGATATAACTGAGGTCAACTCACTTCCGGCGCATTATATCTGTCCTAATTGTAAGCACAGCGAATTTATAAAGAGTGAAATCGGTATTTCCGGATGTGACCTTCCTCCGAAGAATTGTCCGGACTGCGGAACTCTTATGAACCGTGACGGTCATGATATTCCGTTTGAAACCTTCCTGGGCTTCAAGGGCGACAAGGAGCCGGATATTGACCTTAACTTTTCAGGAGAGTATCAGCCTGTAATTCATAAATATACGGAGACCTTTTTTGGAGAAGGTTTCGTGTTCAGAGCGGGAACTATCGGTACGGTTGCCGAAAAAACTGCTTACGGCTATGTGTTGAAGTACTGCGAGGAAAAGGGTATAGCAATGCGCAATGCGGAAAAGGCTCGTTTGGCACAGGGCTGTGTAGGAGTAAAGCGTACTTCCGGTCAGCATCCGGGAGGTATAATCGTTGTACCGTACACAAATAATATACATGAGTTCTGTCCGGTTCAGCATCCTGCTGATGACCCGAATTCAACAATATTTACAACGCATTTTGATTATCATTCGATAGATGCAAACTTGCTCAAGCTTGACGAGCTTGGCCACGATGATCCTACTGTAATACGAATGCTTGAAGATATAACGGGTGAGGATGCAAAAACATGGGATATAGGCGACAGGGAAACGCTGAGCATATTTCATTCAACCGACGCACTTAAGCTTTTGCCCGGTAAAGATATAGGTTCAACTCTCGGAACCTACGGAGTGCCGGAATTTGGTACGAAGTTTGTTCAGAGGATGCTTATGGATACAAAGCCTGATACATTTTCTGAGCTTGTAAGAATTTCGGGGCTTTCGCACGGAACCGACGTATGGCTTGGAAATGCGGAGGAGCTTATTCAAAAAGGTATATGTGACTTGTCGCATACCATATGCTGCCGTGATGATATTATGCTTTATTTAATTGCCGCCGGAGTTGAGGCGGGACATGCGTTCAAGATAATGGAGAGTGTAAGAAAGGGCAAGGGACTAAAGCCTGAGGATGAGGAAGCGATGGCTGCCGTTAATATTCCGCAGTGGTATTTTGACTCCTGCAAGAAGATAAAATATATGTTTCCAAAGGCTCATGCGGTTGCTTATGTAACAATGGCACTAAGAATAGCATACTGCAAGGTACATTTTCCGGTAGCGTTTTATATAGCATATTTTTCTGTGCGTGCCGATTTGTTTGACGCGTCACTGATGGCTATGGGCGAGGAAAAGGCTCGCGCTTCTCTTGAGGAAATTAATAAAAAGAAACGCGATAATATCTCTACTCCAAAGGATGAAAACCTTATACCGATTTTAGAAATTTGCATAGAAATGTATTCAAGAGGCTATACGTTTGAGAAGATAAGTCTTACAGAAAGTCATGCAACGGATTTTAAACAAACGGAGTATGGAATTCTTCCTCCGCTGAATTCGCTGCCCGGAATGGGTGATAACGCGGCAAAATCCATAACAGAGGCAAGAAAAAAGGGGCCCTTTAAGACTGTTGCGGATTTAAGGGCAAGAACAGGAGTGGGCAGGTCTGTTTGTGACTTACTTGAAGAATACGGCTGTTTCGATGAACTGCCCGAAGCGGATCAGGTAAGCTTATTTGATATGTAAGACTGCGTCCCTCATAACGGCAATCCGCTTGCTTCTCTTTTCCTAAACGTCATTGGTGAAAGAAGTTCAAATTATAAGGTTGAGAAATACGATTCAGTATTACTTTGTAAATTCTGTAAATGTTGCCGTAGGCAGGTATTTTAAACTTGACAGAATTTACAATTTGTTTTGAGTTTATAGGAAAGCTTCGAGGCTTCTGTTTTAAATTCTTTGTTGTATATTCTCTTGATTTTACAACTTTTTTCTGAGCTTATCATATCAGATTTTGAATGTTTGTCGGTTCTATTTGTATTATATCGCTCCGGTGCCGGATTTTTGCAGATGTGCATATTATAAAGCAGACATATATATTAGTGCAGATTTTTGGAGGGTAAGTTTGGAAAAAGATAAGCACCGCTTCTCTTTACCCAAACGCATTGTTGAAATGAGTTCGGATTATAAGTTTGGAAAAAGATAAGCGGCGCATCTTGCCGCCATCAGCGACTTGAAGTATAAACATACGTCGGCGTCGTTTCTGACGGCAATCTGCTTGCTTCTCTTTTCCCAAATGCATCGGTGAAAGGAGTTCAGATTATAACTATGGAGATTTTGCTGATTTCTGTTTTGTCACTGTTTTCGGTTATTGGAGCGGTGACTGTATTGAAGTAAGCATAATTTTAAAGCAAATGAAATGGAAAATTCTGTAAATAATAGACATATCCTGAGTTATCTGCATTCATCAATTTTATACAAACAGATACAAGTACAAATAATGTTTTTTTTGGGAGTTAATTAAAACAAAGGAAAACAAACGTAGTTATCATCCGGTTAGGGAACTTGTTAGGGCACATATTAGGTAACGGGAGACACCTGCTAAGCTGAGGAAAAAATCGGAAAGGCTGTAAAACTGTTAACAAATGGATTGGAAAGTACGGTGAATACGGTTGTCACTGTTATGTCTAATGTATTTTCCGGTATCGTTACCGCCTTTATAAGTGTTGTCTTTTCTGTGTATCTTTTAATAGAAAAGAAAAGGCTGGGGAGACAATTTGACCGTCTGATTGCTCCTTACATGAAAATAAGCTGGCAAAGAAAAATTTATCATATACTGGCAGTTGCAAATGCTTATACGGAAAAGCAGAACAGACACTGTACATTTTGAAAATTCGGAATATAACTATAAATCTCCTCTGAAATTTAAGGAAGCACTGATTAAATATAGTACGCAGTGAACACAGTCAGATTTTTCG
>JAUNPN010000218.1 GCA_030536655.1 bacterium
AGTATTCTGAATAATCTTGAAAAAAACAAATGGATTATGCGCGAAAGTGTTGACTATGATGCAAGGCTGAAATCAATAGTTTTTGCTGAACGCTCAGTTTCGGTTATGGAACGCCTTAAAATTTTATCAGACAAGTTTGACAGTTATATGAAAGCAAGTCTTACAGAAGCTGAATTTATTGTTTTTTGTCAGTGTGTGGATAAAATGATTAGGGCGCTTGAAGATAATAGGGACATATTAACCGAAGAATTTAAAAAAGTGAATACTGAGTTTGAAAAGGCAGAAAAATACAGAGGGTCTTAACATTTTTTTTTGATTTGCATATTATATCCGGGGTGATATTGTATGAGAATCGGTCTTAGCTATAGCAGAAGGAAAAGGATGTCTATCCCTGTATTAGCGGCGGCTCTTGCGGCGGCGTCATTGTTATTGGCTTACAGGCTGGAGCCGGTGTTTATGACTCAGCTTACCTGCCATGCAAATACGATAGTAACAGACAGGGTAAATAAGGCGGTTTATAATGCATTTAAAGAAAACAGAGATTTTCAGGGTATAGCTTCGGGCGAGGACGGAAATGTTTCGTCATTAAGCGTCGATATGCAGAAAATAAATATGCTCAAAGCCGACGCTGTAATCTGGGTTCAGGATGAGCTTAATGCAATCACCTCTGATACAATATATATTCCGGCTGCGGCGGTTTTAGGAGTGCCGCTGCTCAGCGGCTCCGGCTTTAGGATTCCTGTTACAGTATCACCTATGACAACAGTAGATGCGGAATATTCTGAAAGCTTTGAAAGTGCCGGAATAAATCAGACGCGTTATCGGCTTGATATAAATATTATAGTAGGAGTAACATACTGCTGCTTCAATTTTTCAAAGACAGAATCAATAACAACATCTGTCCCGGTTGTAAGCACGGTAATCAGCGGCAATGTACCGAGTTATTACGGAATTTTATCAGGTACGGATGCTGAAATTGAATAAAGGCAGTACAGGAGTTGCCGAAAGAGGAAAATTATGAATGAAATAAAGAAAAGAGTTGAGAAACTTACAGAGCTTCTTAATTATCATAACAAAAAATATTATGTGGATGATTCTCCGGAAATATCTGATTTTGAGTTCGATGAAATGCTCAGAGAGCTTGAAGAAATTGAGGAAAAATATCCGGAGCTTAAGAATCCGAATTCTCCGACAATGCGTGTCGGAGGCGAAGCCGTAACAGGCTTTGAACCCGTGGTTCATACGGTTCCCATGCAGAGTCTGCAAAAGGCTTTTTCGGAGGATGAGATCCGCGCATTTGACAAGAGGGTGCGCGAGGTAATAGCTTCTCCGTCATATGTAGTCGAACATAAAATTGACGGGCTTTCGGTATCGATAGAATATGTGAACGGTGAGTTTGTAAGAGGTTCTACCCGTGGTGATGGAAATACGGGTGAGGATGTAACACAGAACATTAAAACAATACGCAGTGTACCAATGAAGCTGAAGGATCCGATACCGTATCTTGAAGTAAGAGGAGAGGTATTTATTTCACAGAAGAAGTTTGAGGAAATAAATGCCGAGCTTGAAGCGCAGGAGCAGCCGCTGTTTGCAAATCCGAGAAATGCGGCGGCCGGTTCTTTAAGGCAGCTGAACTCTAAAATAGCGGCAAAGCGGGGGCTTGATATATTTATATTTAACATTCAGCAGGCGGAGGGCGTTGATATATCGAGTCATACCGAAGGTCTGAGATTTCTCAAAGAGCAGGGCTTCAAGACTATTTTAAATGACAGAGAGTTCAAGACGATTGATGAAGTGCTTGAAAAAATACGGGAAATAGGTGAGGAGCGAGGTAAACTATATTTCGGAATTGACGGAGCAGTCGTAAAGGTGAACAGCTTTGAAAGCCGGAATGAGCTTGGTGTCACAGCGAAATTTCCTAAATGGGCAATCGCTTATAAATACCCTGCCGAAAAACAGACAACAGTTATACGGGATATAAGGCTGCAAATAGGCAGAACCGGAGTGCTTACTCCTCTTGCTGTACTTGATACGGTCAGAATCGCAGGCTCCAATGTATCGAGGGCTACTCTCCATAATGCGGATTATATCGAAGAAAAGGATATAAGAATAGGGGATACAGTCGTAATTGAAAAGGCCGGGGATATAATTCCGGCGGTTGTTGAGGTTGTAGCCGAAAAACGCACAGGAGAGGAAAGGAAATTTGAGATGCCCCTGCATTGTCCGGAATGCGGTGCGCTGGTTGTGAGAGAAAACGGCGAAGCGGCATACCGCTGTACCGGCATAAAATGCCCTGCTCAGCGTTACAGAAATATTGTTCATTTTGTGTCGCGTCCCGCGATGGATATTGAGGGTCTTGGTCCGTCAATTATTGAGCAGATGCTTCAAAGGGATATGATTGAAACAGCGGCTGATTTATATTATCTTGATGCGGATGATGTTGCTCAAATGGATAAGATGGGAAAAAAATCGGCTGAAAACTTGATGAAGCAGCTTGAAAAGTCAAAAACAAACCCCTTAAACCGTCTTATACACGCGCTTGGAATCCGCCATATCGGAGAAAAGGCTGCAAAGGTTCTTGCTAAGGAATATAAAACGCTTGATGCTCTGAGAAATGCGTCTATAGAGGAGCTTACGCAGATTGATGATATAGGAGGTATCATGGCTGAATCGGTTGCTGAATTTTTCAATGAACAGCAGAACATTGAATTTATAACAAGACTTGAAAATGCCGGAGTCAGCTGTGTGGATGATTCAGCCGCTAATTCTGTAGATGAACGCTTCAAGGGAATGACATTTGTTTTGACGGGAGTTCTTTCAAAGTATAAGCGATCGGAGGCTGCTGCTATAATAGAAAGCATGGGAGGCAAGGCGTCTTCAAGCGTATCAAAGAAAACCTCGTATGTGCTTGCCGGAAAGGAAGCCGGAAGCAAGTTAGATAAGGCTGTAAAGCTTGGAATACCGATTATATCCGAAGAAGAATTTGAAAGGATGATTTTTTAAAATTAAGGTGCTGTATCAGAACTCAATGGGTGTTGATACAGCACCTTTTGTAATTTAATAATAACAATTTATGTAAGGATAGCTTCTTATTATATTTTATAATGGTGTTTTTTTCGGTATTCAAGAAGCGTCATATCTGTGTGCTTTTTAAAAAGTCTGTTTAGATAAATCTGGTTACAGTTAAGCGATATAGCTATGCTTTCAATTGAACGGTCGGTATTTTCAAGCATATCTTTTACTTTTTCTATTTTCAGCTTTGTAATGAATTGTTTTACTGTAATTCCTGTATGCTTTTTGAAAATACGGCATAAATATTCCTCTGATAAATGCAGTGCCTCGGCAATATCACATACTTTTATACCGAAGCATAGGTTATAGTTGATGTATCGTATCGCTTCGTCAACTGTTTTGTTTCTGTTAAATACAGGGTTGTTCATTGAAAATAAATAACATCTGAAAATTTTCCCAAGCATAATCATGAGATAATTGT
>JAUNPN010000219.1 GCA_030536655.1 bacterium
AATTTATTGGAAGAGACAGACAACGCGCTGTATGCGGACAGTGCTTATTCGGGTGTGCCCATAGCGGAAGAATTGCCTGAAGGCTGTGAAAATCACATCTGTGAGAAGGGCAGTCGAAATCATCTTTTTAGAAAAACAGGGCAAATCAAATGGATGGAATCAGTATAAAATGGCTTATATCGCTCGTTTAAGGGGATTTTGGCGAGAATATGGACTATTTGCTCTAAAAATATGGGTTTTTAGAGGTTCCCTAAAGTATGTAATAAATAGGAAAAAGAAATGGAGTTGAGTTTTATGTTAAAAAAATTTAGATTTATAATATTCAGCATAGGGACTGTATTTGTTTTGATGCTTAGCAGCACAGCATTTGCCGCGCCTATTTGTCCTGTACCTGTTGAATTTACACAGCCGAATGGCAATGTCATCACCGTTACAACTTACGGAGATGAGTTTTTCAACTGGAGCGAGGACGAAAACGGTAATGTTATTGCATATGACGGGGCAAGCGGCAGTTATAGGTATGCTGAAATAAAAGACGGGGAAATCATACCGTCATCACAGATTGTCGGCGATATTTCTTCGTTTGGAAAAGCTTCTTTATTCAGCTTATTTTCAAATAAAATTCAACGCGAGGATATAATGTCCATTTGGGAAAATACGGAAAGAGCGGATTATTCTAAACCTGTAGAAAATGACAGTATTCAGCTTATGTTGGCGGATACCGAACAGCAAAAACCGCTTACAGACCAACCGCTGCTTACGATATTAATAGAATTTAGTGATGTAAAAATACAGTATGGCTCTGATTTTTGGAGCAGACAGATGTTTGATGATACTCCCGGTGCATTAAGCGTGGTAAATTATTGGAAAGAAAACGCCAATGGAAAAAATATATTTATACCTGCCGATACGAAAAATGTTGAAGTCGGACGAGAAGGAACGGTGAGATATGAGGATTATACTGATGTTGGTTATACGATAACAGGATGTTCAATGGGTGTAGTTCAAGTGAAGCTTGATATGCCTCATCCTGTTAAAACGTGGGATGAGAGAGAAGGAACAGAAACGGGAAAGACTGTATTGTTAGTGATTAACGCTCTTGAGCAGAACTTTGATTTTTCTATTGAGCGACCGAATATTGTAACAATATTTGCAGGTTATGAAGACCTATTGGGGCAAGGTGATGGAGAAGGACAGGTAGGTGGATATACATCAATAAAGGGTATTGAAACATCCGAGGGTATAAATCTTGGGAGATATACCGTTCAAGGAGAAAAGATACAAGCTGATGTTCCATTGGGAATAGGAATTATTTGTCATGAAATCGGACATTCAGTTTTTAACTTACCTGATTTATACTTTTCAACACTGCCTTATGGACCAAGCAATGGTCTTGTTGGTTATAGCCTTATGTCAACAGGTTGCTGGGGATATCGGTATGATGCTGAGAATATTGAAAGAAATGATTACGATGATCCGTATGCAAATTGTTGGAGTCATGTGCCGGCACATTTAGATCCATGGTGCAAAATAAAATGCGGATTTGTAACTCCAACGATAGTCAATGATTGGGATGGGAATATAAACAGTATTTCAGATGCGGAAAATACATATAACGTAATTAAGGTACAAAGCAAAGCAGATGTGAAACAGTATTTCCTTATTGAAAATCGTCAGTGTATTGGCTTTGATAAGGGATTAGAGGTGTTAGATAAAAATTACAACAAACGAGTTTTCAATGGCGGAATTATTATATACCATATAGATGAAAATGTATCGTATAATAATAACCACAATACAAATAATCATAGATTTATATCTATTGAGCGTTGCGGCTTGGGAACAAGATATGATAACGATCCTGCAATATGGGCGTACATAAATACTGAGGAACGCAACAGACTGAACAACAAAACGGAACCAAATTCAAATTTTCATATAGCCGCAGCTAAAGGGGAAAAATGTCCACTATCGGAAGATTGTCACCCGCAGAATGTAGAAAGCGGTATATCAATAGAGGTATTGGATGAAAGCAGTCCGTCAATGAGAGTAAAGGTTAGAGTTGATGATGAGTATAAAATAGTGGAAACAGGTGAAACATTTTCTGATGTTTTTCCTGATATAAATTTCTGCAATGCTGTTATTGATAAGTTAAAAGGTGAGGATAGTATTGAAAGAAGCCCCGATGATATTATATCGGCGGGAGATTGGTCAAAGCTTTTGTCAATAGAAACTTTATCTGTAAAAGACCGTAATGTTGAGGATTTGTCGGGTATTGAGAATTTTTCAAAATTAAGGACTTTTAATTGCTCCAATAATAAATTATCCAAATTAGACCTCAGCAACAGCCCGTTGCTTATGCGCGTGAATTGCAGTAATAATCAATTAACAGATATAAATATATCAAACAGTAAAAATCTGTTGTATTTTCATTGTGAAAATAATCTGTTAAAAAATCTTGATTTATCGGGTAATATAGGACTGATTGAGCTTTATTGTTATGGAAATCAATTAGAAAAATTAGACCTTAGAAACAATTTATGGATAAGGACATTACATTGTTACGATAATTATATGAGTGAAAATTATGAATTATCAATAGACAAGTCGGAAAACTTTGATAAGGCATTCCCTTCCGGCAGCTCTAAATTTAAGTATTTACCTCAGAAAACAACAGAGGAAATATTAACGCCAACGCCAACGGTGAAGCCGACAGAAACTCCAATGCCAACATCAACAGTCGAGCCAACAGCAAGTCCAAGCCCAACGCATACTATTCCGCCAACGGTAGAGCCGCAAGACAGAATAGAGTTTACAGCACTTAACAATAATACTGTTTTAGCAAAGCTCGTATTTGAAGACAATAAATTGCCGGATATTGAGGATATACAGCTTTTTATTGCATACAGGGATAAAAATGATAGACTGATTCGAGTGGAAATGCTGCGGCTTACTGGGTTATATACATTATTTAAAATTCCTGATGAAATAACATATGGGAATATAGATGTATATGTATGGGATGAGAATATGAAACCACTTATGAAAGTACAAAAATATATGGAACAATAATATAGATAGTCTATAAAAACAAAGACGTATATTATTATGTAATAACCCGAGTTTGACGGGTGTGCGAAATTTTTTCTGTAAATTCCATTCCTGCGGTAGAAATGGTTTTGACAGGGTAGGGCTTTATGTCCTACCTTAATTACAATATATCATAAAATTGCCGATATGTCAAGTGCGTACGTCAGGGTATTCATGGGAACAGCTTCGTTTCGCACACCCTTGACGTGCCGGTGTTTTTGTGATACCTCACTATCTCTAAAAATGAATGATTTACACTTATTTACTCACTTTTTCATAGATTTGATTTTTATACATAAATGTATGTATGATTAATAATCGTAAGCGGAAAATAAAATAGCGAATTGTATAGATCTCAAATCCATGAGATA
>JAUNPN010000220.1 GCA_030536655.1 bacterium
GACACTGTCTGGAATTTTGTGTAAATGGAAACAGGATTCACTTGTAAGTTCTCTTATATCTGGATTCTGTTTTCAAATATAAGCATAAATTGGTTCATAATTTGAATCCCGTATTTTCCATTTACACAAAATATTCTATAGTGCCGAATTATACAATTTATTAGTGCTTCTCGTATAGCATCATGAGCAGGTGTTTCTTCTTGTTGTATACCATCTTTTATCATAATAGGATGTGGTAAAACCTGTATCAATCTATTATATACTTTTATATAGAAATGATAGAGGTTTGCTTCCCATAGATACGGTGTGTCCACCTTACATTAGAATCTCTGTGGTGATTAGCATCAGCAAACATACGTCTTATTTCTGCTTCTGTACATAGATAGTTATCTTCATGGTTTCTTCTGTAGGTATACTTACCTTTTCCTTGTTGTGATCCAAGATTTTTAAATGATTGATATTGCCTAAGGTTATAAAAAAATAATAGAATAGGTATTAGTTTGTGATATTTGTAGAAATGATGCAAATAGATTAATCTTATTTGTGGATATGGATATTTAGTTATATATTTGTGGAAAAACAAATTGTATGATAGCAGAAATTAGATTTAAGAACATGTTCTCATTTAGAGACGAGGCTATATTAAGTTTTGAAGCTGATAGAAGTAAGGATATGGAATCATATCATGTTGTTGAATTGGGTGGGGGTGTGAGACTATTGAAAGTGGCTGTTATTTATGGAGCAAATGCTTCGGGTAAGAGTAATATTATTAAGGTTTGTGATTTTATCAAGTCATTCATTACTTATACTCCACTTAATAAGGCAGAACAAATTCAAGTAGTCCCGTTTCTCCTGAATAAAACAAGTTCAAAGCAGTTATCTGAATATTCGATTTCGTTCTATTTGAAGAATGAGGAGAAAGCTGTTTGTTATGTCTATTCAGTAGCTTTAGATAGATGGCACGTAGCAAAGGAAAGTTTAATTTATTATCCAAGTCAACAGCCTGCTACTATATTTGAAAGAAATACTGAGAATAACGTATCTGTTATTAAATTTGGACAGAAAATCAAGATGTCGCAAGCTGTCAAAGAGGAAATAACATTGAAGTGTTTGCATAATATGTCAGTTTTTGCTGCCTATATGCAGGTGAATACACATATTGTAGAACTAGAGACGGTTCTTCAGTATCTAACCAATCAGGTTATGCCGGCTATTGTACCTGCATCATCTTTAAGTCGTTATGCCGAAGAATCAATCAAGAATGAGTCAGCAAAAGATTATATTTTGAGATATCTGCAGGAAGCAGATTTTAATATTTCAAATATTACTTCCAAAGAACAGGAAACGCATAAGGGGCCGATTAATTATACTATGTATCAGCATAAAGTTTCATCTGATTATGGTAACAATGATTATTATGAGTTTCCGGAACTGTTTGAATCGGACGGTACTATTCGTACATTTGGCTTGGCTGCTCAAGTACAAAAGATTCTTGAAAGAGATGCTTTTCTCGCAGTTGACGAGATTGAATCTTCTCTTCATCCGAAATTGATAGAATACATCATTGAACGTTTTCTAAAAGAATCAGAACAGGCACAGTTGTTGCTCACTACGCATTATGATGGACTGTTAGGAGAGGAAGATTTGCTTAGAAAAGATAATGTTTGGTTTACTGAAAAGAATCTGGATGGTTCAAGTGTACTGTATCCTCTGACAGATTTCAAGGGATTGAATAGGATCAGTTCTCTCCAAAAGGCATATAAGTTCGGTAAATTCGGTGCAGTTCCTAATCTATAATCGTGTATTTTTATGAGAAAAGCAAGAAAAAATACAGTGACCAGACAGGTTATTCATATCGTCGGTGAGGGTTTGACTGAATTATTCTATTTCAGTCATTTGAAAAAAATACTTGGTTATAGATACTCTATTTCTCCTCGTTTATTTGAAAACAATAGTATTGAGAAAATAGAAAAGAAAATAAAGGAACTTCTGGATGAAGATGTCTTTGTAATATGTGTTTTTGATGCTGATGTTAGCAGGCGTTCTGATGCAGAGAATAAAAAAATGGTATCGTTCAAAAAGAAATATGAAAATAATGCTAATGTGATTCTTTGTGATAGCTTACAGTCAATAGAATATTGGTTTTTACTACATTTTGAAGATACATGTCGACATTTCCAAGATTCAGCAGCAACAGAAAGAGCATTAAAGCAATATCTGCCAACATATGATAAAACTCGGAAATACCTTGAGAAGGATAAATGGGTTAAAGAAATGCTTGTAGGCTCAAAAATGGATAAAGCATGTGAATTGGCCGAAAAATATAAAGGTAGAGATTCTTATAGCGAGATTTATAAGGCGATTAAAAAAGTTAGTGAATCGTTGCAATAAATATGAATTGATGAAAAAAGATTTATATGTTGTTTTGGGAATCATAATTAGTGGAATTGCTATCGCATTTATCATTAATACGATGTTGACATATGGTAATGTTATTAAAACAAGCCTTTCGAATGATTCTTGGTTAAATTTTTGGGGAAGTTATAGTAGTGGAATTTTTGCTGTTGTAGTAGGTTATCTTGCTATTATTTATAGTAATAGAAATAGTGAGAAAGCTATTCTACAACAAGAAAAACTGTTAATTCGTCAACAAAATATTAAAAAGTTGGATGATTATAATAACTGTCTAAAAAATAATTTGGCTTTACTTAATATAGTAGATGTTATGGGAATTACTGTTGGTCTTGACCATCAGAATATATCATTATCTAAATCAGAAATATGTCAAATTAAAGGTCGAATCTATGCAACAGATTTGCAGTATAGATATGTGTTTGAAGTTGATGTACAACGCCAGAAAACAAATTTAGAAAAGACTTATGAAGAATGCTGGATTAAAGCACGTATTGGACTATCGGATTTATTGGATCAAGAACTCTCTTTTATAGAACGTGTTAATCAAAACAGATATGATATTCAAATAAAAGAGAATAATATGCATCGAAAAAATATCTTATTGGAATTAAGTAAACAAGCGGTAGATATAGAAAAGAGAAAGTTATTTCTGCAAGAGATTAAGGATGTTAACATGGAACTGGAACGATTAGATAAAAAAATTATTTCATACTATGATGATGTTGATAAGATGACCACTTCGATTAAAGATTTTTCGCTTGAATTAAATAGTACTATAAAGGCCTTATTTGATATTTCTTTATTGCTTATTAAAGAGAAAGAGGCTCAATTTAAATTAGAAAAATAAGGGTTTGGTATATATGTTTTAAGTTTTAGGATCACTAGTGTCCCATTAAAATTGGTCCGAATTAAAATTTAAATGAACTTGGCCTATTTGGTCCGAATCGTTCTTTGTCATTTTGAAATTTAGTTTTATCAAAGAGGTC
>JAUNPN010000221.1 GCA_030536655.1 bacterium
TCGCGTATGTCGAGAGATTTTTGTATGATATGACGGAAAATATGCAAATTCAATGTGTGCTAAGCCGTTAGGCGTTAATTAATCAGTGGTTCCCAAGATATTCTTGATTTACGGATAGGCTCTTAATATCAAATTTAATTAAAAGGCGCATTAAATAATAAGTTCATAAATACAAAAATCATAACCTTTTAATTTTACTTTTTATGGAAATACAAAGAAAACTATTGACTTATACCGTCAAAAGTGGTATAATATGTTCTTGTGTATGAGTTGTACATAATTGTAATACAGTAATATGGTAGGAGGTACTAATTAATGGAAAGAAAAGGTGATTTGATGTCATTTAGACCTGATATCAAGGTCGTTGACGCAACAATCAGGGATGGAGGACTTGTAAACAATTTTTTCTTTGATGACGAATTCATAAAGGAGCTTTATAAAACCAATGTAAATGCCGGAGTAGATTATATGGAGTTCGGATATAAAGCCTCGAAGGATATGTTCGATGTAAATGAATTCGGCAAGTGGAAGTTTTGTGATGAAGAATCAATCCGTGATATTGTCGGTGAGAATAACACAGATTTAAAGATTTGCGTTATGGCTGACGTTGGTAGAACCGATTTTAAGCGTGACATTCCGCCGAAAAAGGACAGTGTTGTTGACTTAATAAGGATAGCAACCTATATTCATCAGATGCCGGCAGCAATTGAGATGATTGAATACTGTCATGAAATGGGATATGAGACAAGCTGTAATATAATGGCTGTTTCGACTGCTACGGAAAAGAATATTAATCAGGCTTTAGAGCTTCTCGGTCAAAGCCCGGTGGATATAATATATCTTGTTGACAGCTATGGTTCATTATACCCCGAGCAGATTAATGAGCTTTCAAAGGTATATCTTGAGAAAGCATATAAGTACGGCAAGAAAATCGGAATACACGCTCACAATAATCAGCAGCTTGCATTTGCCAATACAATTGAAGCTGCATCAACCGGAGTAAGCTATCTTGACGCTACAATGATGGGCATGGGCAGAGGAGCCGGAAACTGTCCGATGGAAGCGATACTTGGTTTTCTGAAAAATCCCAAGTTCAAGATTCTTCCGGTATTAAAATTTGTACAAAACAGAATGCTCCCGTTAAAAGAGCAGGGCTTGAAGTGGGGATATGATATTCCCTACCTTGTCACCGGTATTCTGAATGTTCATCCTCGTACAGCTATTGCCGCTGTCAAGGATAATGATAAAGATTATGCGGGCTTCTATACCGCGACTTGGGATAGAGAAGCATAAAAACATTCCATGCAAAGAAGCATATCCAAAAATTGTTTTGGATATGCTTCTTTGCTGATTAATATACAATCAATGTTTGGAAATTTACAATATGCAGGAGAGTAACAGATATGGATTTATTGGATAAATTATTTGTTGAGATGATACATTATTATGAAGGTGATCCTATGCGTTTGCAGCACTTTATAAAGGTTCACAGCTTTGCAAGGCTTATCGGAATTGAAGAAGATTTGCCTTTAAGAGAGCTTTTTATCCTTGAGTCTGCCGCATATGTTCATGATATAGGCATAAAAGAAGCAGAAAAAAAATTTGGAAAAAGCAACGGAAAGCTCCAGGAGCAGGAAGGACCGCAGCTTGCTGAAAAAATGCTCTCACAGCTCGGATTTGATAAAACTGTTATTGAAAGAGTCAGCTATCTTGTAGGACATCATCACACATATACGAATGTAGACGGAGCTGACTATAGAATACTTCTTGAAGCGGATTTTCTCGTAAATTTATATGAAGAAAATCCGGGGCATGATGCAATACGCTACGCATATGAAAATATATTCAAAACCAATACCGGAAAAATGATTTGCAGAGAAATGTTTAGCCGCGCGTTTAAGAATTTTGACTGAGTTAATTTTTATGCAGCTTTGCCGCTGTTTATTGAAGCGGCAGTATATACAGATGCACAGAAATCAGACATGTCCAACATATTATAACGTTAAGCAGAGAATGTATCAAAAAGAGACATTGTTGTTATAAAGAAAATAGGAAAAGAGATAATTGCAATAGGAAGTTGTAACGAAGATTTTAAAAAGAAAATAGTACGTTTATATTTTGAAAATGGACAAAGTTTGAAATGCTTAGCCAATGAGTATAGTGTATCAATATACAATATAGGCTTACGGGGTTAGACAGTACCGTGAAGAATGCCAAAACAATACTACGACAGGGAATCGGATGAGATTATGAGGGAGCTTCTGAAGGAAATATACAAAAAAGAAACACCTATTTAATCGGTTAACCCAAATAAGCGTTTCGTGATTATTTATTAAAATATTTTTGATACAGCTTCTAAAAATTCTGAAACAGGTTCAGAGGGAGTGGGGGAATGCAATATACCATACGGAATAGTGTAATCCCATTCAATCGGAACGATTCTTAAAAGCGGGTGAACATTTTCCCATTTCCTAAAGCCTATTAAAATATCATTGCTGCTTTCACACTGATTAAAGACATCAACATTGAAGAACGGCACATCAATTATGTTTATGTGTGTGTGCTCCGACCAAAGTTCATCTCGTATAGCATCGGTATATTTATTCCAGCCGCGTTTAATAAGCATTACATTTTCGCCATATAAATCTGATATTTTTATTCTCTCATTAAATGCAAGAGAGTGATTTATTGACAGCGCGCAGCTTATTGGCTCGTCCTCTAACTTTAAAGCCTGACACCCGCTTTTATCCAAGAAAAACTCATCAAACCAACCTGCAACTATATCAATGTTTGTTCCCAAATTAGCGAGTATTTCACGGGCATTTTCAGGAGTATTTTCAAACGGCACTATTTGGAATTTTATACCGGGGCAGTGAACCTTTATTTTAGACCATAGTTCCAAAATAAATTGTGCAGGTGTCATAAGCGAGCTTCCGATTTTTATAATCTTTTCTTCACTCTGCATTGCGTTGTTTGCGCGTGTAAGCGAATCCTTTGAATATTGTATTAAATATTTTGCATCGCCGTAAATTGAACGTCCCGCACGGGTAAGACTTATTCCTCTGTGCGTTCGTTCCAAAAGCTGTAAACCAAGTTCCTGCTCTAAAAGATTTATCTGCTTTATTACTGCGGTGGAGGATATGTATAGTGCTTCGGCGGCTTTTGAAAAGCTGCCCAGGTCCGCTACGCAAATAAATGTTTCTAAATGCCTGTTATACATAAAAACCTCCGTTCTATTCAAATCCATAAATTTATCAAAAATTTATTTTAATTATATTCTAAATATAAAGCCTCAGTCAATAAAAATTACAGAAAATTTACAGAAAATCTACATTTAAGGAAGCACTGATTAAATATAGTACGCAGTGAACACAGTCAGATTTT
>JAUNPN010000050.1 GCA_030536655.1 bacterium
ATTATCAGTAGTCATTATCAGTGACAGCCATGACTTCCGCAGGCATGGTTTTCGCCATGAGTTTCGCAGCCGTGACTTCCGCAGGTGTGATTCTCACCATGTTCATGAGCATGGTGGTCACAGTTTGCCATGTTGTTAAAGTCAAGACTTCCGTTTAAGAAAGCTTCGACAGCGGCGTCTGCACTGCCGGATACTCCGCCGCAAAGTCTGATAAATGCAGCGTCAAGAGCCGCCTTTGCTCCGCCGCCTATTCCGCCGCAGATAAGAACATCTGCGTTAAGCCGGTTTAAAACTCCGGCAAGTGCACCGTGACCGCTGCCGTTTGTGCTGACAACCTCAGATGAAATAACCGTTCCGTTCTCGATGTTATATACTTTAAAATATGGTGTGTGGCCGAAATGCTGAAAAACTTCTCCGTTTTCGTAGGTTACTGCAATTTTCATGATATTATACCCTTTCTGCTATAAAAACTGTTTTGTTTGAGTTACATATTTGATTGTAACATATAACAGATTATTTTGCAATAGATAAAATGAAATTCAGAAAATTTAAATCTTTAATGGCAATTATATGATAAGTACCAAAAAGACTGCGGATATTTTATAAAAATACCCACAGCCATTTATTTGTTTGCTTCCTTAATGTTTCTTTCTCTTTAACTCATCTTGCTCCTGCTTTAATCTTTTTTTAGCTTCCGCTACTGTTTCTCCGTCTTTGGTTAAATATTGGTCTACAAATTTATCTTCAATTTTTGTGTAACAGCCAACAACACTATCCTCAACTTTTTTATAGCCGCTGACAACAGTATCGCTTATTTTCTGAAAACCTGTTGTAACCTTATTTTCGATTACTTTATTTGCTTTAACTAATTTTGATTTTGCCATTGTTATAATCTGAACTCCTTTCATCAATGTGTTTGGGAAAAGAGAAGCAAGCAGATTGCCGTTATGAGGAGCGCAGCAGTACTTCAAACCCCGAATGACGGCGGATGTGCCGCTTATCTTTTTCAAAACTTCTTACCTATTTTTAATAATTTTTTTTAATGTTACTCCTATACCAACCAACGCGGAACATATAGCAGCAGCTTTGACTAACTTTTTTGTCATTTCAATGATTCCTTTCTGATTTTCTTAAAATCATACTCATGCCAAGTAATACTATAAAAAGAAATACTGCCGCACCTGTCAGCGCATTCATGATACGAATTTCGTCAGCGCTTTTTCCTTCAAAGGAAACAAGCATAGAGCGTTGCATGGACAATAGAGACACCGCTGCGTCTGCACAGCTTATGTTTCGTATTGTGCTTAACAATGGTGAATTTTCTTTTTTAATTTTTACAGTATTAACTATTGTGAGTATTATTTTGTAAAATGTGTATGCTGCAATCGTTATCATAATCGATTCCTGATGTTTAACAGCAATATTTTTCATAATACTAATGCAGGTTGCGCCTGATAAAATAAGTGCCAAGACGATTAACAAAACACCGCAAAATTTCATAATAAAGATTTCTGTATTATTATCTTTGGATATGTTACGGCATTCAACAATAACTGTACTAAAACGCATAGCGCTTAAAACTATGTAATAGGCAAATAGGGTTATAAACCATACCGAATGAGATATAATTCCTAAGATACCATTATAAAACGCATATACTACATTTATAATCAGTCCGCAAACAGCAAATAAAACAATTCTGTTTCTTTTATTTAACTGTTTTACTGTTGTTATTATTGGTATATACTTTTTCATTAATCAGACTTCCTTTCACCAATGCGTTTGGGAAAAGAGAAGCAAGCAGATTGCCGTTATAAGGGGCGCAGCAGTACTTCAAGCGCGGATGCGCCGCTTATCTTTTTCAAAACTTTATAACCACATTAAGGGCATTATCAATATCAGACGCAGTTCGTATAGCTTTCTCAATATCATCAAGCATAAACTCGTTTGTGATTATTCTTTCGATATCCCATTTTCCGCATTTCATAATTTGAAAAACATCTTTCACATCGCAAGGCATATATCCGCCTGAACCTATTATACTTTTCTGAGAATATGTTAAGTGTAATAAATCAAGGCTTCTGATTGCTTTATTAACCGCAACCGAAACAAAACGGCTTTCAATTTTTCCGTGTTCCATAAACAAATTAAGAATATTTTCAGCTCCGGCAGCATCAATAAATATGTCAATATCGGGTGCTTGACCATTTAAGGACATTGCAGTACCGCTGTATGCGGACGATTTTTCTTCAAAATTTTCAGTATTCATATTGCATATTTCAAAGCCTAATTTCTGAGCTATATGTAAGCGAAAGTCTGAAATATCACAAATCAACACTTTTTTTACACCAAAATATTTTAATGCAATGGCGGCAGCTATTCCGATTGTTCCGCAGCCAAAAACAACAGCGTTATTATTCTTCTTCGATAAAGCTCGTCTTGCCGCGCGGCAACCCACAGTAAACGGTTCAATTAGACAAGCTGTTTTGTCTGATATATTTTCAGGAATACGATAAAGAGAATGATTTAATTTGGCGTTGGGTATTAAAATATATTCCGAAAATCCGCCTATGGTACCTGCTCTTTTCGTATCATTTTTGGCAAAACGAGGATAGGGATATACCCGTTCTCCAACTTGAAATTCATTCACATTATTGCCGACTGAAACAATCCTTGAAACTGTTTAGTGTCCAAATTCATCGCCGACTTTTATTTTATGTCCTGTATTTTCTCCTTGTGTAAATACAGCGACATCAGTACCACAAATGCTTGAATAAATATTTTTTATCAAAATATCATTCTCACCAACTGAAGGCGTGGGAATATCGCATACCTTTACATTTTCCTTACCATAATATATTGCTGATTTCACAGTATATCTCCTTCTATTTTATGCCTTTAATCAACGGTATCAGGCTGAGTAATACAACAATTCCCACAAGTCCTATAACAATACCTAAAACCATTTGCTCCCATACCATTGAAAAACACATTCCAACACCAAGAGCCAACGCTCCGACTATGCCGGCAAGAACAGTAAGTACAGCTTTACCTGATATTTTAATGGGCGTTTTATGTTCCATTTTACGCCATACAAGTATTGTAATAATACCAAGCAAAACACCAACGCAGTCCAATATTATACCCGGCTTTATTGTACCCCATTCGGGAATAAGCGCCATACATAAACCTACGGCAAACAGAACTCCGCTCACAGTACCTAACATCATTGCCACAAAACTGCTTTTTTTCATTGAAATTACCTCCAAAATATTTTTATTAACACAACAGTTGTATTTTTTATGTAATTATAGTATAATATATTTGTTAGTAAAATTCAATCAACAATTTTACGGTATTTGTTGTGATAATGGAGGTTATATTATGAACACAAAAAACAATAAACGGCGCAGAGAGTCGGTTGCAAAAATCGAAAAAATTTTTATTGAACTTCTGCAAACTAAATCGTTAAATCAAATTACAGTTTCGGATATTTGTAAAAAGGCAGAATTAAACAGAAGTACATTTTACGCAAATTATATTGATATATATGACCTTGCAGACAAAATCAGAGAATATCTTGAAAGTGAGATTAACCGCTTATATCAAGATGAACAAATAAATCAATTTAACAGTAATGATTATTTAAGGTTATTTCGCCACATAAAAGATAATCAGCTTTTTTACAAAACTTATTTTAAGTTGGGCTATGATAATAATTATAAAATTCTGTTCTATGATACTGTGCAAGCCGAAAAATATTTCGGCAATAAGCACATAGAATATCATATTGAATTCTTCAAATGCGGTTTGAATGCCATTATAAAGAAGTGGCTTGAAAATAACTGCCTTGAAACACCGGAAGAAATGGCAGAAATTATACAAAGTGAATATCAGGGGCGTATATAAATTTACAGCCCCTATTACGGATAGGCTCTAAGTATTATCACAAAAAATTGTTGAATTGCTGCTTTGTTGTTTCTTTATATACTCTGCAAATGGTAATAATTACTCCGTTTGACAGAAATATATTTCTTGAATTTATTTTTGATGTTTTTGATATATTTATTATATATCCTTTATGTCAACGAATAAATTAGTATTTTGTAAATCTTTTAAGCGTTTTGCGCAAACGACTTTTTATTATATTTGATATATTAGGTAAGGAAATATACAGAAGGGAAAATTAATGAGATGTATGAAAAATTGTTGAGCTTGGAAAAGGATTTTTTCAGGTATAAGAAAATAACGGATAAGAATTGGCTGGATTCAGTACTGCATGATAACTTCATGGAAATGGGAAAGTCGGGAACTCTGTTTTATAAGGAAGAAACAATAACGGATTTAATGTCAGTGAAGGCGGACAGGGATATTGATATTTACAATTTTGAAGCAGCAGAATTAAAGCCGGACTGCTGGATTGTTCATTACATAACAAAAAGCGATGATAAATTATTCTATAGAACCTCTGTATGGATAAAGGAAAATAATATGAAGCTGATTTTTCATCAGGCGTCTGCTTGTAATGAAAAAGCTCCTTTACAGCTTTGTTAGTCTGTAAAGGAGTATTTATGTTAATATTTTGCATTCATTCGGCGTTCAAGGTCGGAATAATCAGTTCCGCCGGATTTGTATACTGAGCTGTCTTTGTCGCTGAATTTCTTTTGACTATTCTTATTCTTAAAGTCCTCGTGGTCTTTTTCGGCAGCCTCAATCGTTGAAATGCCTGCCTTTTTCCAGTTGCGAATGATGGTATCCATGTACTGGAAGCTTAGCTTGTTCGTTGACATTACACAATACTCATACGCCAATGCAATCATTTCAGCGTCCATGCCACAGTTTTCATGCCACTGCTTTATATATTTTTCTTCTGTATTGGTAAAGTTTCTGTCTCTTATTCCGAACAGATTCTTCAGCTCATAAAGAAATTTTCTGCTGTCGCTTTCTGATGAAACGTACTGCTCGGCAGCCTCGGCTGTTTTTATTCCCTGCTCATTCCAGCCGATAGCGGTTTGCTCGATATACCGCATATCGCGCTTGCCTTTATTTACACAGTATTCAAGAAGTATCATAATAAGCTCTGCGCTGAATCCGAGTCCGTCGTAGAACCAATAAAGAGTCTGAGTTTCATTTGTGTTCAGAGTTTTTCCAAGAAACTCCTGGGCTATTTCGTTCAGTCCGGCAAGCTCCGGATTATTTAAAAGCTCCTCATTTATCTGCGCTGCGGTTTTCTTTGCCGGCTTTGACTGTGCCTTTGGCGGTTTTTCCGGCTCCGGTTTATTGGTGACAGGCTCCGGTTCCTGTATTTCGTGAGCACTGACTGACGCTCCTATTGTTATAGTTCCGTCATCTGAGGACAAAAGTCCCTTTTCCTGCCAGAATTCAATAGCGTTTAAGACGTCGCTTTCAAGAAGGTTTAAGCGGCGCGCAATAAGCCGGGGTTCGGCCCCCTGACCTTTGACTGCCATGTTGAGTATATATAAGTAAACCTTTACATATTCGCCGTTTGCCATTGTCATGTAATTTTCAATAAAGTCCGATGAAATCGGAACAAAGTTAAAGTTAAATCTGAAATTGAACATTATTATTATTTTCTCCCGATATTTACAAATATTAAAAATTTTCTGACCTGCCTATTGACAATACTTTGCATTTATGCTATAATTATATAATGTAGCAATAGCCTTAAAATTAAGGCTCGGCAGGTATAGTAACCAATTTATAGATTTATTATACCACAACAATATTCAAATTGCAAGTGTTTTTATGATGAGGTGATTAATTAAATGTTGCATGCGGTAGAAGCAGGAAAGAATATACGTCTTTCGTACTCCAAAATTGAAGAACCCCTTACAATGCCTAATTTAATTGACGTCCAGAAGAATTCATACCGCTGGTTCCTTGAGGAAGGTCTTAAAGAAGTATTTCATGACGTTTCCCCTATTACGGACCATGCGGAAAAGCTTAAGCTTGAATTCCTTGATTATAATCTGGAATATGAGTCAAAGTATACCGTTGAGGAATGTAAGGAAAGAGACGCGAAGTATGCGGCTCCTCTTAGAGTAAAGGTAAGGCTTACAAATAATGAAACAGGAGAGATGAAGGAGCAGAAGCTCTTTATGGGAGATTTTCCACTCATGACAGAGCAGGGAACCTTCATTATAAACGGTGCGGAGCGTGTAATTGTCAGTCAGCTTGTACGTTCTCCGGGTATTTATTATGATTCATCAAGAGATAAGTCAGGTAAGCTTTTATATACATCACAGGTAATCCCGTACAGAGGAGCATGGCTTGAATATGAAACGGATTCGAGCGATATCTTCTCTGTAAGAATAGACCGCACAAGAAAGCTTCCGATTACTGTATTTTTAAGAGCTCTCGGTCTTGGTTCGGATGCTGAAATCCTTGATATGTTTGGTGACGATATAAGAATAAAGGCTACTCTTGAGAAGGATGGCAGCACAAATAAAATAAATAACAGAGACGAAGCTCTTATTGAAATTTACAGAAGACTTCGTCCGGGTGAAATGCCGAGCGTTGACAGTGCGGAAACACTTATAAATAATATGTTCTTTGACCCGAAGCGTTACGACCTTGCAAGAGTAGGACGCTATAAGTTCGATAAGAAGCTTGCCATTTCCGACAGAATCAAGGACCGCAGGCTTGCACAGCCGGTTGCCGACCCGCGTACGGGAGAGATTATTGCAGAGGCGGATACTGTTGTAACTCTTGAAAAGGCTATGGAGATTGAAAGAGCCGGTGTAAACGAAGTTTATGTTTATGTCAAGGAGGATGCCTACGGTGATTTCGGCGCCCAGGATAAGGCAATCAAGGTATTTTCAAATGACATGGTTTATATTGACGAGTACTGTGACGTTGATGTTGATCTTCATTACAGAAAGGTCAAGAGAGCTGTTCTTCAAGAAATCCTTGATGAGGCAGATACTCAGGATGAGATGCCGAGAGATGAATATATCCGTTCGCAGGTCAGATTCAGAGCGGACGAGCTTAGTCCGAAGCACATTACGGTAGAGGATATTTTTGCGACAGTAAACTACTGCATAAACCTTGCAAACGGTCTTGGTTCAACAGATGATATAGACCACCTTGGAAACAGACGTCTCCGCTGTGTTGGCGAGCTGCTTCAGAATCAGTTCAGAATCGGTCTTTCGCGTATGGAAAGAACAGTAAGAGAAAGAATGTCGGTTCAGGAAATCGATATCATAACTCCGACTACTCTTATAAACACAAGACCGGTTACCGCGGCAATTAATGAATTCTTCGGTTCATCACAGCTTTCGCAGTTCATGGATCAGCCGAACCCGCTCGCAGAGCTTCGTCACAAGAGACGAATTTCAGCATTGGGACCGGGCGGTCTTTCCCGTGACCGTGCAGGCTTCGAGGTTCGAGATATTCACTATTCGCATTACGGCAGAATGTGTCCTATAGAGACTCCGGAAGGTCCGAACATCGGTCTTATCACCTCGCTTGCAACTTTTGCAAGAATTGATGAGTACGGCTTTGTCGAATCGCCGTATCGTAAGATAGATAAGAAAACAGGCTGTGTAACAGGTGAAATTGTTTATATGACAGCCGATGTTGAAGATAATTATATAGTAGCACAGGCGAATGAGCCTCTTGATGAAGAAGGTCACTTCCTTGATAAGAAGGTTTCGGCTCGTTACCGCGACCAGATTGTCGAGGTTTCGCCGGAAAGAATTGATTACATGGATGTATCACCGAGACAGCTTGTATCGGTTGTTACAGCTTGTATTCCGTTCCTTGAAAACGATGACGCCAACCGTGCGCTCATGGGTTCAAACATGCAGTGTCAGGCAGTTCCGCTTTTGACAACCGACTCCCCTATTATCGGTACCGGAATTGAGTATAAGGTAGCTCATGACTCAGGCTCGGCTGTTCTTGCGGTTGAGGACGGTGTTGTTGAAAAGGTTGCATCGGATGTAATCTACATTAAGGGTGACAGCGGTGTGCTTCATAAGCATGATTTAATCAAGTTCACACGCTCAAACCAGAGTACATGTATAAACCAGAGACCAATTGTGGTTCAGGGTGAAAGAGTAAAGAAGGGCGACATTATAGCCGATGGTCCTGCAATGGATAACGGTGAACTGGCGCTCGGTAAGAATATATTAATCGGCTTCATGACATGGGAAGGCTATAACTACGAGGACGCTGTTCTTCTTAGTGAGGAGCTTGTAATGAATGATGTATTTACTTCAATTCATATGGAGGAATACGAGTGTGAAGCAAGAGATACAAAGCTTGGCGCAGAGGAAATCACAAGGGATATTCCGAATGTGTCGGAGGACGCCTTAAAAGACCTTGATGAAAACGGTATTATAAGGATCGGAGCCGAGGTTCATGCGGGAGACATTCTTGTAGGTAAGGTTACGCCTAAGGGTGAAACAGAGCTTACCGCAGAGGAAAGACTGTTAAGAGCTATTTTCGGAGAGAAGGCAAGAGAGGTAAGAGATACCTCGTTAAGGGTACCGCATGGTGAAAGCGGTATAATTGTAGATGTAAAGATATTCAGCAAGGATAATCCGAGAGATGAGCTTAAGCCGGGGGTAAATAAGTCGGTAGTCTGCTACATTGCTCAGAAGCGTAAGATAAGCGTCGGCGATAAGATGGCGGGACGTCACGGTAACAAGGGTGTCGTTTCAAGAGTTCTTCCTCAGGAGGATATGCCGTTCCTTGAGGATGGTACACCGCTCCAGATTGTTCTTAATCCTCTCGGCGTACCTTCGCGAATGAATATAGGACAGGTGCTTGAAATGCATCTCGGCTATGCGTATAGATGCTTAAGCTTAAAGACAAGACAGGAGCTTGAGCAGATTACGGTTGATGATAATTTCAGAGAGCAGATTTTAAAGGCAAAGGATGCGGCTCGTCCGGGACGCTTCATTAAGATCGGCACATCGGTATTTGATGGAGCGCATGATGAAGACATCCGTATGGCATTTGAAGCGGCAGGACTTGACAAGACGTTCAAGTCAACAGTATATGACGGCCGTACCGGTGAAAAGTTTGACAATCCGGTTACAGTCGGAATCATGTACTACTTAAAGCTTCATCACCTTGTTGATGATAAGATTCATGCACGTTCAACCGGTCCGTACTCGCTTGTTACACAGCAGCCGCTCGGAGGTAAGGCGCAGTTCGGCGGACAGCGTTTCGGAGAAATGGAAGTTTGGGCGCTTGAGGCTTACGGCGCTGCATATACTCTTCAGGAGATCCTTACGGTTAAGTCGGATGATATTGTGGGTCGTGTAAAGACCTATGAGGCAATTGTTAAGGGCGATAATATTCCAAGATCTGGAATTCCGGAATCCTTCAAGGTTCTTGTTAAGGAGCTTCAGGCACTTGCTTTGGATATTAGAATTCTTGACCATCAGGCACAGGAGATTGATATTGACACATTCTTCGATGATGATTCGGATGAAACTTCAAATGATTATATGAAGGGTCATGTATACAGTAAGGAAGAGTTTGAAAACGGCGGCTTTACTGAGAAGGATGCCGAGGAGCTTGACAGCGATATGACGGCAGAAAGTGACAGTGAAGATGTTCTCAGCAATCAGATAAGCAGTGAGGATATTGGCTATGAAGAAGAAGCTGATATGTTTGACAGCGATGACGATGCAGAATTTTGATACGGAGGTTTATAATGGTAGAATTCAATAGCTTGGAATCAATTAAAATAGGCCTTGCGTCACCGGAGACTATTCTTAAATGGTCTTATGGTGAGGTTACAAAGCCGGAAACTATAAATTACCGTACATTAAAGCCGGAAAAGGACGGTTTGTATTGTGAAAGAATTTTTGGACCGACCAAGGACTGGGAGTGTTTCTGCGGTAAGTATAAAAAGATAAATAATAAGGGTAAGATTTGTGAGAGATGCGGCGTTGAAGTTACACGCTCGAAGGTAAGACGTGAAAGAATGGGTCATATTGAGCTTGCAACACCTGTTTCACACATCTGGTATTTCAAGGGAGTCCCCTCCTCTATGGGACTTATCCTTGATATTTCGCCTCGTCAGCTTGAAAAGGTGCTGTATTTCGCCGAATATATTGTAACAGACAGCGGTGACAGTGACCTTGTTCAGAATCAGGTTCTTACAGAAAAGGAATATCAGGCTGCGCGCGAAAAGTTCGGCAATAGCTTTACAGCTGAAATGGGTGCCGAGGCTATTAAGCATCTTCTTGAAAAGATAGACCTTAATCAGCTTTCAAAAGAGCTTAAGGAGGAGCTGGAGGTTGCTCAGGGTCAGAAGAAGGGCAAGATTGTAAAGAGACTTGAAATTGTGGAAGCGTTCCGCAACTCAAGAAATAAGCCGGAATGGATGATTCTAACAGTTGTTCCGATTATTCCTCCGGATTTAAGACCGATGGTTCAGCTTGACGGCGGACGTTTCGCTACATCAGACTTAAATGACCTTTACAGACGCGTTATCAACAGAAATAACCGTTTAAAGAAGCTTCTTGAGCTTAAGGCTCCGGATATGATTATAAAGAATGAAAAAAGAATGCTTCAGGAGGCGGTTGACTCGCTTATAAACAACGGCCGCCGCGGCAGAGTTGTAACAGGTCCCGGAAACAGAGCCTTAAAGTCACTGTCTGACCTTTTAAAGGGTAAGCAGGGACGATTCAGACAAAACCTATTGGGTAAGCGAGTTGACTATTCAGGCCGTTCGGTTATCGTAGTAGGTCCTGAAATGAAGATTTATCAGTGCGGACTTCCGAAGGAAATGGCTATTGAGCTGTTTAAGCCGTTTGTAATGAAGGAGCTTGTATCGAGGGGTCTTGCGCCGAATATAAAGAGTGCAAAAAGACGGGTTGAAAGAGCAAAGCCGGAGGTCTGGGACGTTCTTGAGGATGTAATCAAGGAGCATCCGGTTCTGCTCAACCGTGCTCCTACGCTTCACCGCCTTGGTATTCAGGCATTCGAGCCGAGATTGGTTGAGGGCCGTGCGCTTAAGCTTCACCCGCTTGTTTGTACGGCGTATAATGCTGACTTCGACGGTGACCAGATGGCTATTCACGTTCCGCTTTCACCGGAGGCACAGGCTGAAGCAAGATTCCTTATGCTGTCAGCTAACAACCTCTTAAAGCCGCAGGACGGACATCCGGTTGCTGTTCCGACTCAGGATATGATTCTTGGTTCGTATTATCTTACATTGACTAAGGAGCATTATGACCGGATTGCCGATGAACTTTGTGATAATCCTGCAAAGCTGGAATATATTGAAGAGCTTATAAGAACTCAGGAGCCTGAGGACAGCTGTAAGATATATGATGATAATGAACCTATTAAGAGCTTCACATCGGTAAGGGATGCATTTATGTATCTTAAGACATTGCCGAAGGTATTAAAGAATGAAACGGAAATCCCGGTTAATCCGGTTACAATTGCTTTCCCGGATAATACAGTACGTATTTCGGCAAAGAAGCTCTTCACAATGGCAAAGAAGCTTATAATGAAGAAATACATTTCAACCGACGAGGCGCTTCTCGCCTATGCTAATAAGGAATGTACCCTTCATGAGAAAATTGGTGTACAGGTTACAAAGACAATAAACGGCGTAACGCGTTCAAAGGTTGTTGAAACTACAGCCGGAAGAATTATTTTTAACAATAATATCCCGCAGGATTTGGGTTATGTGGACAGAACGGATCCGGAAAAGGGATTTGATTTCGAGATTGACTTTATCGTTGGAAAGGGTCAGCTCGGAAAGATTATAGACAGATGTATCCGCGTACACGGAACGTCGGTTACGGCGGATATGCTTGATAAGATTAAGGCAACGGGTTATAAGCATTCAACGCTTGCTGCTATCACTGTTGCAGTATCTGATATTGAAGTGCCGAAGGTTAAGAAGCAGCTGCTTGCAGAAGCGGAAGCAGAGGTTGAGAGAATTACGGAGATGTATCGTTTCGGAGAATTAACCGATGAAGAACGTTATTTGAATGTAATCAAGATTTGGGGTGCTACTTCAGGAAAGGTTACGGATGCAATGCTTTCAAACCTTGGTGAGTTTAACCCAATATTCATGATGGCAGATTCGGGAGCGAGAGGTTCAAAGGATCAGATAAGACAGCTTGCGGCTATGCGCGGTCTTATGGCGGATACACAGGGACGTACAGTTGAAATTCCTATTCGTGCTAACTTCCGAGAGGGACTTAATGTACTTGAGTACTTTATTTCATCTCACGGCGCGCGTAAGGGATTAACCGATACTGCGTTAAGAACAGCAGACTCCGGTTATTTGACAAGACGTCTTGTTGACGTATCGCAGGAGGTTATTATCAGAGAAATCGACTGCGGAACAACAGACGGTGAATGGGTAACTGAAATTGTTGATGATAAGCGTGTTATTGAAGGGCTTGATGACCGTATCAGCGGCAGAGTACTCATGGAGGATGTTATAGATCCTGAAACAGGTGAGGTTATTCTTGCAGTTAAAGATGATTCGGCAGATCCGTCGGTCAACCTGATTTCAGACTTTGACGCAGAGAAGATTGTTGCGCGCGGTGTTAAGAAGGTTAAAATCAGAAACGTTCTTAACTGTAAGGCAAAGGGCGTCTGCGCTAAGTGCTACGGACGCAACCTTGCAACGGGCAACCTTGTAAATATTGGTGAAGCGGTAGGAATTATTGCTGCTCAGTCAATTGGTGAACCGGGTACGCAGCTTACAATGAGAACCTTCCATGCCGGCGGCGTTGCGGGCGGTAACGATATTACTCAGGGTCTTCCGCGTATCGAGGAGCTTTTCGAAGCAAGACGCCCGAAGGGACTTGCGATGATTTCGGAGATTGCGGGAGTGGTAACAGTAAGTGATACGAAAGAAAAACGTGAAGTAACGGTTACGAATAATGAAACGGCAGAGGTTCAGAAGTATACTATCCCCTACGGCTCAAGCATTAAGGTTAAGGACGGACAGTATATTGAAAAGGGCGCTGAGCTTACGGTAGGTTCGGTAAATCCGAATGATATTTTAAGAATTAACGGCGCCGGCGCGGTACAGAAGTATATTACTCGTGAGGTACAGAAAACATACCGTAATCAGGGTGTTGGTATCAATGATAAGCACGTTGAGGTTATCACAAGACAGATGCTCAGAAAGGTAAGAGTTGAGGATGCGGGAGATACCGATCTTCTTATCGGTTCAATGGTAGATATGTTCGAGTTTGAACGCGCAAATAAGAATGCGGTAAGAAACGGCGGACAGCCGGCAGTTTCCTCCGAGGTACTTCTCGGTATTACAAAGGCGGCTCTTGCAACGGATTCCTTCCTGTCGGCAGCGTCCTTCCAGGAAACAACAAAGGTTCTTACGGATGCGGCTATTAAGGGTAAGATTGACCCGCTGCAGGGACTTAAGGAAAATGTTATTATTGGTAAGCTTATTCCGGCAGGTACCGGTATGTCGATGTATAAGGATATTAATATTACTATTAACGGTGAAGAAGTTCCCAACGATCAAATTAACTGATCGATAGAAAAATTACCGCAAAGACCTTCAGTCCGGAACGGCTGCGGAAATGATTAACAGGTATATGCCAATCAAGGGCGGTCTATGACTGCCCTTGATGAAATGTTTTTTCAACTAATAAGGAGAGGTAAATATATGTCAGGACATAATAAATGGAGTACCATAAAACGTAAAAAGGGTGCAAATGACGCCGCAAGAGGCAAAGTTTTTACAAAGATTGCGCGTGAAATTATCGTAGCGGTAAAGGCGGGCGGTCCGGACCCGAATAATAATTCGAGTTTGAAGGACGTAATTGCAAAGGCACGTTCAAATAATATGCCGAACGATAATATTAACCGTACAATTAAGAAGGCTGCCGGTTCGGGCGATACAGCCGATTATGAAAGCATCACATATGAGGGTTACGGTCCGGCGGGCGTTGCATTAATTGTTGAAACGCTTACTGATAACAGAAACAGAACAGCGGCTGATGTAAGAGCAGCATTTTCAAAGTATGGCGGCAATATGGGACAGGTAGGCTGTGTAAGCTTCATGTTTGACCGTAAGGGTGTTATCATCATTGAGGATGAGGACGGCGAGATTGACGAGGAAGAAATTACAATGGATGCTCTCGAAGCAGGAGCTGAGGACATAAGTATTGAGGATGGAGTAATTGAAATTACAACAGATCCGGATACTGTCGGTGAAGTGCGTGAGGCTTTGGAGGGCAAGTATACAATAGCTTCGGCAGAGGCAGGCATGATTGCTCAGACTCTTACGGAGCTTACAGACCCGGAGCATATTAAGAACATGACTAAGCTTCTTGATGTGCTTGAGGATAATGACGATGTACAGAATGTATATCATTCATGGGATCAGCCGGACGAGGATGAATAAGAAGCTTTTGGAATTGCTGAAAAGACCGTCAGCAATGCTTGTATTTGGACTTTTGAGCGGAGGAGCGTATTTTGCAATCGTGCTTGAATTGCTTTCCGGGTATTTTTCGGAGCAGAATAAGCTGATAATTTATTTCTTTGCTCCGGTAATAATCTGCGGTGCAGCGTTAGTATTACTTAAGCTTATAAAGCAGCATTACGAAACGGAGAATTATTCAAAGATTAAAATAATATTTTGGGTGCATATTCTGCTCGCAGTAATTGCAGCTTGTATGGTTGCGGCGGGAATAAGATAGAGTTTTGGCAATTAAAACATAATAAAGCCGAAGGAGAATATTCAAAATCCTTCGGCTTTTTCGTTTATGAAATTGAATCATAGAAAATTGATTGTTATTATAAGTCCTCTGCCGCGTCTGCAAGGATAAGACCGATGTTTCTTACAGGATAAGCAATCGTATCAAAATCACTTTCAGGATACGGATAATCACCTATATACGGACAAAGCTCAATTGTCATTGCCATTGTGTTTTTGTAATATCTTACATAGTCCGTCATATAACCGCTGTACCCCTCAGTACCGTCTGAAGGCATCTTTGTGAATCCGATCTCATCACAAATCCTGGTTATTATATCACTGTGTTTTGCAGACAGTTCTTGGTTACAGTTAGGATCCATCCAATAAAGTACTTCACCCTGAGTATGGAATGATGCAAATATTAAAAAATCTGTATTGTTAATTAATTCCTGCATTGCCTTTGTTTCGGGTTCCGACGCAGCTGAAGCTCCTGAATATCCTTCAGAGGACGGGCCTGACCCTTTGCTGTACCACATAAGGTCAAAATTATTATTTAAATCAACTCCTTGTGCGGTTGCTTTCCAACCGCGTGACCCAAATGAATTCTGAGGGAGAGATTTTACAAATTCAGGATTTTTCGCACTGTCAAACCCATTTTGAACAATATTTATTCCGTCCGGATTTACCATAGGTACAATAAGAAATGAATAGTTGTCAAGTGTGTCTTTAAAGCTGTATCCGTCTCTTGTCAGGTCATTTACATATGCGTTTGCATATGAATCAACCATATACATAAGAAAATTTGTTGCGATGCATTCTCTTGCGTGCATTGAAGCGCACATAACTATTGTTTTTGAACCCTTTCCTAAGTAAAAGGCGGGAATATCACGTCCTTCGCTTGTTGTTCCGATTGAATGAATATCACGTATTATATCGGGATACATTTTTCCAAGTACTCTGATATCCTCGTTCATCTGTTCATATGTATATTGTACACGCGGATTTACAACGGTGCGCGGAAGAAAATATTCATCCGTATATCCCTGATATTCAAGAGCAGCCTTATAGTCATTGACCTGCTGATAGTTCAGAATATATCCGTCATCTGCAAGAGTAATTAATCCGTCATACCAATTAACCGTTACTCCAAGATAATTGCACATATCTCTCAAAGGAAGAAATGAAACTCCATAAAATATATTGACCTTATCATCATTTGCGTTAATGCTGTAAGTATTGCCTTTATATGAAACTGAGATTGTCTGAGTATCTTCAATATAATCTACAGAAGCTCCAAGACATTCTGCTGTTTTACGTAAAGGGACATATGTTGTTTCGTTGTATATATACGGTCTGTCCCAGATATTAGTTATTGTACCGTTTGAGCATATAAGAGGTGATTGTACGGCTAAGATTATATAGTTTGGAGGAGTAATGGCGGAAACATCGGGGGATGCTGTCGGAATAAAAGTTGGTTCAGGCTCGGCAGTAAATTCTGCCGTGTCCGCAGAAGCAGCTGCTTCATCAGCTGCTTCTGCATCTTCATCGGTTTCCCGGTATAAATCCGTTTCTATGGCGGGGTCGGTCGATGCCTGTATGTATTCTTCTGACTCTGTTAAAGAAATGTCAGAACCGGGGATATCCGCATATACTTCGGTCAGTGAAACGGATTGTACCGGATAGTATAAGTTATTGTCAAGGATATAGCCGAGACCTTCGGCAAATGCGGATGAAGCTGAAGTAAATAAGACTGAGGCTAAAGCAGCCATTATAATTTTCTTCATATATTATCCCCTTCCTTTTATTGCTTTATTATAAAGTTATATCAAATCGTCTTTCTACAGAATTCCATTCGCCGGATTTTGCAATATTTACAAGCTCATCTACAGGTATTGCGGTATAAAATCCGAGCGGGAATACTTCATTTATGCTGTATCGGGTTTTATCAAATATTAATTCGGCTTTTGTATCATAGTCTGATAATATCGGTAAATATATTTCAGCCGGCATTAATGTTTTGTAATAATCCATTGGTATCGGAGTAAATTGCTGTCCCGGAATATATTCAGCAGAAATAGTGTTGGTATTTTTATCCCAATAAACACTAAACCCATAGTCCTTTAAGTCCTCTAACAGTAAACATAGCTTTGGAGTGCCGCCTAAAGTAACAAATGCCGGAACCTCCGCACCGTTTATAAAAAGCCGCATATCAGTGCAGAATAAATTATTGTATAAATAATTTATTCTGTCAAATCCGAAATCCAATAAACATTTAGTATCGCTGAAACGCTCGCTTCCTGACTGAGAGTGCATTGTAACACTTATAAGTCTGTGTCCGTTATTCAGAGCAGTACCGGTAAAACAGCATCCGGCAAGAGTTGTAGTTCCTGTTTTGAGACCGTCAACTCCGGAGTATTCATATGACCTTCCGGGAAGCATTGAGTTTGTGGAGTTATATGTTTTTCCGCCAAAGGTAACGCTTTGTTTAGACGTATAATTCAGAACATCAGGATGTTTCGTTATAAGCGTGCGGGCAAGCTGAGCCATAGAGCGTGCAGAAATTCTGTTATTGTCTGAAAGACCGGATGCATCCTCATAATATGCTTCAAGACCAAGAGAACCTACTGTCTGATTCATGAGTGATACAAAGGCTTCCTTGCTTCCGCTTATATACTTTCCTATCATCTCACATGCTGCACATGCTGACGGAACAAGTATAGCGCCGAGTATTTCATCAACGGTATAAGCTTCTCCTGCGACAATATCAACATTTGTAGCTTCGGGATCGTCCGCCTCGGCTTCATCATCTTCATCGGCGGTTATTAATGTATCTTTTGTAAAAAAGCCATCATCCATTTTCTCATATATTATGTAAGCGGTCATAACCTTGGTCATGCTTGCCGGGGCAAGAGGCTCATCGGCATTCATCTCATAGTAACATTCACCGGTTTCAGCGTCAGTGACTATAGCCGCATCGGAGGTCAATTCCAGTGCATATGAACATATTGTCTGTGCAAGAATTGCAGATATAAGAGTTACCCCAAAAATTCTCTTTTTCATACGTTGTTCCCCTTATACTTTTATGGATTGCATAAATCATCCAGAGAGCCGAATTCATAGCCGTTTTCAATAGCATACTGAATAATGCTCTCAAGAACATTGGCGTTATCCGATGAAACTGCATGAAGAAGGTAAATAGCTCCATCATGCATATATCTTGTAATCATGTCATAAGCGTAGTCAACACCATGCTGTGCGGAAGGATCGTAGTCGTAATATGCAAAGCTCCACAGTATAGTATTATATCCCATATCCTTTGCAACGGCAAGAGAGCGTTCATTGAAGGTTCCCTCCGGAGGACGCATATAATATGTTGTATATCCGAATTCATCGCGGAGCGTATTTGAAACACCGTCAATTTCAGCAACTATATCCTGAGGAGTGCATAATGCGAGATTAGCGTGATTCTGAGTGTGGTTTCCTACAATAAAACCGCGGTCAATCATATCACGGACAAGCTCCGGTGCTTCTCTCAGATATTCGCCTGTGCAGAAAAATGTTGCCGGTACACTATATTTGCTCAAAACATCTAAAATCTGAGGTGTATATCCGGCTTCATAGCCTTCGTCAAAGGTAAGATAAATTTTGTGCGGACGCGCCGGATCTATGTAATAAGAATCATAATTGCTTAGCAAATTACCCTGCCATCCTTCAATTTCAGGCGCGTCGCCTTCAACTCTTACAAATCCCCAGTCGCAGCGTGTTTCCGATAAGCCATAATAGCTGTCGGTATCGATTTCCCAGCTTGGAGCTTTATATCGTGTATATTGACGCTTTGCTTTTCCAATCGGAGCATACTGTGTTTCGGGGAGTCCGGGTATACGAAGGAAGAATGACTTTAAATCATTATTCCATTCCTTTGAGCCGAAAACGTCCATGTTGTCAATTAAAATCATCATGTATCCGTCTACCCAATATGACGGAGTTTCCTGACCGTTTAAAAGAACACGGATTTCCGAGGCTCCCGCTTGAGCGTATGGAGTTCCGGAAAGCTGCCATGGCCGCTGAACCCCTTCAATACCTTTAATTGATGTACAGCTTGCGTCGCGTGTTATATTAACGGTTGAACTTTCATGATTATAATCCACGCTGAAGCCGTATGCGGTCAAGTCCTTTACGTATATTCCGCAGTATTCATTTATATCATAGCACGGAATAGGATAGTTATTTATGTATGCTGAATTATCGCAGTAGCGAATGGTTTCACCTGCGGCAAGCGCGGACATTGTACATAGCCCCAAGGCTGCTGTTGTCAAGGCAAGGCCGGTTATAATTTTTTTCATATTTTCCCCCTTTTCGGTTATAGCTGCTATTTTATAAATAAGCGGCGGTAAGCCGTATATTTATAAAATAGTATATAACAAGAACTTAAATTTATATCAAAAGGCGAGCCGTGAATAACACGACCCGCCTTTAGTTAACCGTATTATATTAATAACATCAACTGCTGTGAGTCAATTAACCTTCAATCGGGTTTTCCCAAACGCTGTCTCTCGGATATGGCATTGTGTCAACTAAAACTGCACCATTCTTTGCGATGTCAACTTCACCGATTTCAGCAACACTGCCATCCGGCATAACGATATGTACATATACATCGTATCTTGTACCAACTTCTACTACATCGTACCAAGCTGCTGCCGGAATACTATCACCATACATGAACTGTACGCGTCTGATAGCAGCATCCTTTGAGTTAACGATTTCACCGAGAACCGCGCCGATTTCAGCTTCTAACTTTCTTGCTCTGTTCCAGTCATCTAATGTGAAGCTATCTGCACTATAGAGCTGCTCCGATGATACTCCATGCGGACCTCCGACGGTAATAGCTGAAGCTGTTGCATGACCGAGAGCTAAGTTATATACGTCGTTGATAAGAATATCTGAAGCCTCTGCATAGTAATTGTTTGACATAAATTCAGCTACATCGGAGAAAGCTTCCTCGATGATAACTCTATCGATTGCATCCTCAACCATTTCGAGGAAGTTAGCCTTTACTCTCTGCTGGAAAACATCAAGTGCTGCATCAGGAATTGATGAAGCTGCAACGTGCGCCTCAAAATACATTCCCTGATCATAAAGAGCCTGTGCCTGAGCAGATGTAGCAGCCGGATCACCATTATACACAGGAACCGGAACAGTCAGGTTTGTTACCCCCGCTTCTACATCTGTAGCAGGACGTGCACCATCGTAACCAACGATACCAGCTGTCGGATACGATGCAGCAAAAGCAGCTACAGAAGACAATGACATAGCAGCAGCAATAGCTACGCTAAAAACTTTTTTATTGAGTTTCATATAAAACCCCTCCTTGTTTTAATTAACTTATGCATTTATTATATCATATGATAATAAAAATTTCAAGTATTTTCTTGTGCACATTATTCACAAAGTGTGTCTGTTTTTTTTTTTTTTTTGTGCAAAGTTTACAAAGAAACATACTTTTGGCTGTTTTTTAGAAAATATTATAGAATGACTTTACAATATTTATTAAATTTGATATAATGTTATGTAATTAAAAGTAAAAGGCGGTGTACAATGAAATTATATTTAAAAGCGGCTGTATCTATGATTATATTTATGTTTATAAGCGCTGCGTCAGTATATGCATATGAGATAGGAGATGTCATAGGGACGGTACGTTATTCCGGAATTAATACTTATATAAACAATTATCCGATACAGTCATATCATCTTGACGGCAGACAGCTTATTTGCGCCGAGGATTTGCGCGGTTATGGGTTTTCTGTGCAGTGGTCTCAGGAAAGCAGAAGTCTTTCTATAGAAAGAGATATTTCAGCTGCCGGTATAATTAGGAATAATGATATAAAAAGGAAGGTATACATGGCAAATAAACGTGCTTACGATATAATATATACGGATATAGCTGTATATATCAGTGGCAAGCAGGTTGAATCCTACTCAATTGACGGAAGAATGATGATTAAGCTCAGAGATTTGGAGGTATTCGGAGAAGTATCCTATTCGGCGGAGGAAAATTATTCAAAGCTTACAATTGACGGAATGCCGGAAGCTGAGTATAAACCGCCGGAGGAGGATTATGAGTCAAAAATAACGGTAGTTCTTGACCCCGGACATGGAAAAGACTCCGGAAATATGAATGACGAGGAAAAGTATGACTCCGGATATGATTATTATAACGGTTCATGGGGGGAATGGCGGAATTGGAAAAACGGAAGTTCATCTGAGGATTGCCGGGGAGACGGATGCAATTATTACGGAAACTGCTGGTATTCAATTACGAACGGAGACAGGGATACTGAGCCGGAAATAAATCTGAGAAATGCATTGGCTGCAAAGAGTAAGCTCGAAGAAATGGGATATAATGTAAGAATGACAAGATATTCAAACGATGAAAATCCTTCGTTTAAAAATCGCATTGCCTGCTGCTATCCCCAAAATGACTTGAATGCGGCTCCGGATGCAGCTTGTTATGTATGCATACATTCAAATGCCGGCGGCGGCCGCGGGAGTGCATATATAGAAGCGGACGGTGATTATACTCAGAAATGGATAAATAGCGCATACGCGGAAAATTCTAATTTGTTGGGAATGTATATTAATGAAAGAATTACAGAGCAGACATCTTTAACAAAATATTCGGGCGGAAAAATAAACGGATTGGGTTATATGATTTTATTTAACAAGTGTCCGGTTCCGACAGGGTATATTGAAATAGGATTTTATGATTCGTATGATTTAGATATATTAAATAATGAATATGAAAAAATCGGAACATCTATTGCAGAAGGAATTAATGATTATATGTGGAATTAAGGAAGCACTGATTAAATATAGTACGCAGTGAACACAGCCAGATTTTTCGTCAGATTATATAAAAAGATCGAAGGCATACTCGCGTATGTCGA
>JAUNPN010000222.1 GCA_030536655.1 bacterium
GAAAAATCTGACTGTGTTCACTGCGTACTATATTTAATCAGTGCTTCCTTAATTCTGCGGCAGTATTTTTTATCGTATATTATATTTTTTCTTTCTGTTTCGGGCATAAACATCATCGCGGAGCAATGTGTAAATCGTTGCGAACAGAGGTATAAACGTCAGCATTCCGAGAACACCCATCAGGCTTGAGCCTGCCGTTACCGCGGCGAGAACCCATATTGCGGGAAGTCCGACGGTTCCGCCGACTACCTTCGGATAAATAAGGTTGCCTTCCAGCTGCTGAACCACGACATAGGCAATAAGGAATATCACGGCCTTGACAGGTGAAACGATAAGCACCAGCAGT
The DNA here is from genome assembly GCA_030536655.1 of bacterium. Taxonomy (GTDB): domain Bacteria; phylum Bacillota; class Clostridia; order UBA1381; family UBA1381; genus UMGS1958. The sequence continues at coordinate 347 of JAUNPN010000222.1, forward strand.
GATGATATAATCGCGCCTATGACGGCTCCGACAATCGGTATGAGCGACATAAACGCTATAAAAACCGATATAACCATGGGGTACGGAATACGCAGCACGGAAAGCACGACAAGGTACAGTATAAATATAATGCATGCTTCAAGGCATTGACCTGTTATAAAGCTTTTAAAGTTCTTGTGAAGCAGCATTGCCGTTTTGCGTATCCATAGATACCCTCTTATCGGTATATATGCGTTAAGAATAAGCTTTGACTGACGGATAAGCTGTTCTTTTTGGAAAAGAACGTATATTCCGAAGATAAAAGCGACAATCGCGTTTATAAAACCGCCGACAACCTTTCCCGCTATGTCAAACGTGCTTGTGACCACATTCCCGAAGCCGGAGCTGAAAAATGTCATGAGCCTTTCGGCAAGGCTTGACCAGTCAATTCTTTGGAAGTCGATTTTTTGCAGATTGTCTGTTATCCACGGATACTTGTAGAACTGCCACTGCAGGCTGTTTATTGTTTTGTTCAGATACTGCGGAATCTGATATGCAAGCTCCGTCAGCGTGCGCACAAACTGAGGGATAACCGCTACGGTCACAATTGCTATAACTGCGGCAATTGTAAGCAATGCCGAAAAAAAGCTTAACGGTCTTGCCATGCGTTTTAAGCGTCTGCTTTTTGCGCGGCTGAAAACCTTTCGTTCATAGAACGACATCGGTATATTAAAAACAAATGCAATGGCTATTCCCGCCGCAAAGGTTGATAATATACTAAGCGCAAGGACTGCCTTGTCAATAATTTGGCCGCTGTAGAGTATGCAGAGCACAAGTGCGGCGGCGAGCAGCATAAGGTTTCTTATCTGCTTTATCTTTTCTTTATCAAATCCCATTTATTTATTTTCCTGATTCTCCTCCCACGGCATAACATCGCCGGGTTCACGGAGGTACTCTAAAATTTTCCAAACGCCCTCGCCGGTTTTTGAGTCTACAAAGAAAATATCCTTGCAGCCGCAGAGACGAAGCCACATTTCCGCCATATCCGGTCTTGCATTCGGATGATTGATTTTTGTTACTATTCCTATTACCTCACGATTGCACACCGGAGTACAGGCGGGGGACAGCAGTGAATACGGTTCAATTGCACTCATTAACAAGCCCACAACATCCGCTTCAAAGGTGTACATCGCCAGGCCGGCGGCAAGGTTTTTACTCTGTATGTATTCGCCGGGAGTGTCTATTATAGCGTCAAAGCGGTTTACGTACTGCGTTTTGTGATAATGAATTTTTTCGCCCTTTAAGGCTTGTCTTAATGTAGTTTTGCCCGCTTCGCTTCTGCCGACAAGTATCAGCTTTTTCATGTCTTTGTTATATTGCATACGGTAAAGCCGAGAGTATTGCGGCAATAGTCCGTAATTGCATTCATTGCAGAATCAACGTCAGATACCATACCCGTGATTATAAGGGTGCCGCTGAATCTGTCAACAAAGCTTAGGTCAACATTTGCTGATTTTGTTGCAATATCTGCGGCGATAATTGCTGTTTCCGCCGGACTTACCGTGAGGATACCGATCGCGCTTCTTCCGTAATCGATTCGCGGGTCAAGTCCGAGCTTTGAGTACATCACCGGGTCGGGACTTGCGATTATGTGGGCAAGCGTAATCTGCTTGCCCGGTACAAGCTCCTGAATAATACGCAGTTTTGCATTGCTGTCGGCAGAGCCGTTCGGTGTTAAAATATCTTTTATGTCCATTTTTCTTACCTTTAAAAGAATGCCCAAAATCCCAAAAAGCCTAAAATAACGCTGTCAAGTATAAGCTGTACGGCGAACATAAGCGGTACAAGAATTGTAAATTTCTTATGCAGTGTTTTGTGACGGAAAACCTGCATACCTATAAGTCCTCCGGCGGCACCGCCGAGCATACAGGCTTTTAAAAGTGATTTTTCGGATATGCGCCGCGCCTTTCTTGTCTGAGATTTTTTTTTGTCCGAGCCGTATAATATGAATGCGTATATATTTATGAAAATTATATACAGTAATACAATAAAAAATACAGCTGCGTTAATTGTCTTATTTGAGAAGATTTTTAAAATAGTCGGCGCCATCGGAAGCGTCAGCGAAGAAAGCCATGAGGAGATTCCTATTGCCGCACGGGAGAAAAACTCCTGCAGCAGACCCCAAAGCCATGCGCTGAACTGCTTCAGATATTGACCGGCTGTGCCGGCTGCTTCGCCGAGCGCTGATAATATATCTTCAGCATTCATAATATTACTTCCTTAATTATCAGGAAACGTACGATTATTCGGATTTCGGAGATGTAATCGTAACGGTTCTTGTGTTTCCGTCCCAGTCCACGGTACAGCTGTAAGCCTCGCTTACGGCGCGGAGCGGGATAAGAGTTCTGTCCTCAACAATTTTTGCCGGAACATCAAGTGTTTTTGCAACTGTTTCAGTCTTTGCATCGGCAGTTGTCGAAACAAACATATTCGCGTTGCCGATTTGAAGAACACAGCTGCGGTCGCCCTTTGCAGAGACAACTGTTTTTGTAGTATCATCCCATTCAACCTGAGCGCCGAGAGCCTCGAAGATTGCGCGCAGCGGCACTAAGGTACGGTCGTTTTCAATAATTGGCGCGACGTCAAAATTAATGTCTTTTCCGTCGAGCTTAACTGTAATATCATCTGCTGCAAAAACTGACGAAGCGCCTGCTGTCATGACAGCCGCTGCCGAAAGTGCAGAAATAAGCTTCTTATTCATAATTCCTCCTGACTGTATATATGCCGATTATCATTAAGGGGTATATCCCTATTTATTATTCTACTACAAATCAAGCTAAAAGTCAATAGAAATTTAAGAGCCTATTTCGTAATTAAATCAGATTATTCCAAAAATCCGGCATATAACGGCGTATGCCGAGGATTTTTGCGGCAATATGCCGTAAAATCAGTATGCAGAATGTGCCTGATTTTACGGATAGACCCTTAAGGAACCGCTGATTAATTAACGCCTAACGGCTTAGCACGCATTGAACTTGCATATTTTCCGTC
>JAUNPN010000223.1 GCA_030536655.1 bacterium
GAAAAATCTGACTGTGTTCACTGCGTACTATATTTAATCAGTGCTTCCTTAAAGCCGTAAGGCTTTCAACCTTGACTGTAATTATTATAACATACCTTCTAAAAAAAATCCACAAGTAATATATGGACTTACTCCGCAAAACGCAGCGCCTCCATTATATCCGCAGCTGTCATGCCATCCATTCCATACTTCTCCGCGGCATAATCTCCCGCCAGACCATGAAGCCTGACAGCCATCACTGCCGCTGCCGATTCATTATCAACTCTTGCAGTTAGTGCAGCCGTAAGCCCGGCAAGCACATCTCCGCTGCCTCCCGTTGCCATACCCGGATTGCCTGTTATATTAATATATTGCTTAAGCTCCGGAGTTGTGACTATAGTTCTGCTCCCCTTTAATATTAAGGTTATGCCGTACTTACCGCAAAAATCCCTCGATACCTCCAGCCTGTGTGTTTTCACATATTCAACATCCGCATTTATAAGTCTTGCCATTTCCATCTCATGCGGTGTGAAAATCAACGGACAGCCGCAGTCACGGAGAATCGTCATATCCTGCGCTATTGCAAAAAGCGCGTCCGCGTCAACAATAACCGGAACCCTTGCGGCCTTAAGAACATTTCTTACAATTCTGCTTGCATCCCGGCTCCTGCCTATACCCGGACCGATGAGGATCACATCACTTTTATCCATCTGCTTTAATATTTCCGGCTCAGCAGCCATTGCTATATGACCGTCAATATCTTTCAGCGGCAGGGTCATAACCTCTGTCGTTTTTGCCTCCATCGCGTCTGCAATACTTTCACATACAGCAAGCGTCACAAGCCCCGCTCCTCCGTAAAGTGCGGACTGAGCCGCCATATATGCCGCTCCGCTCATTCCTCTTGACCCGGCAATTATCAGAAGCTTTCCGTAATCCCCTTTCTGTGTATTGCGTTTTCTTGTAAGGCGGTTCTTAACAGAATAGCTTTCGTCAATAACCTCCGCAAGACCCCTATCTATATCAATTATATATTCCGGAATGGAAATAGGCGCAACAACCACATTACCTATATAATCCGCGCCGGGATACATAAGCATACCTATCTTCCATGCCGCAAAGGTCACCGTCTTTGACGCATGAATACAAACTCCGCATATCTCACCCGTATCCGCGTTTATTCCGCTCGGAATATCAACTGACATAACATATTTTGCATTTTCGTTAATAAGAGAAATCACATCAAAAGCGTCACCTTTTACACTGCCGCGTATTCCGGTGCCGTAGATTGCATCAATTACAATATCTGCCGTCCTAAGCTCAAGCTTTAACTCTCTGCCGTCAAAAACAAAATCCCTGACACAGCCAAGCTTATCGGTTATATCATAATTAACCAGCGCATCACCTTTAAATTCGGTACCGTTTATCGGATAAACCGTAACATCAGCGCCCATAAGCTTTAAATGACGCGCTATCGCAAAGCCGTCACCGCCGTTATTTCCCTTGCCGCAAAAAATCAGCACTCTCTTATCACTGAGAGTTCCGAAATCATTCTTTAATTCATCGACGCATGCAAGCGCCGCATTTTCCATCAGCACAATGCTCGGTATTCCGCCTATCTGTGAGGCGTCGCGGTCAACCCTCCGCATCTGCTCCGAATAGCAAGCCTTCATCAAAATCTGTCCTCATATACAAAAATATTTCTCGGATTAAACCTTCTTATAGCTTCAATCATTCTTGAAGTCGGCTGGAAAAGTACTCTGCATCTTGTTCCCTCATTGCTGAAATCAACAAAATAAACTCCGCCGTCATCAATGTCACCGGTCATATCATAAAGCTTAAAGCCGTCATTCCCGCGCTTATAGGCTGAATTATGCGTGTCATCCTTAATATTGGCACAGACCTCAATCTCTGTAAAGTCCAGACTTACTACTCTCTTTCTTTGACTTTTGGACATGATTTTGTCTATATCAAGCGAACTGTTGGTAAGAATATATTCATATTCAATATCAAATTTCTTTGCAAAGAATACAGCAAAATACCACATAAACACAATCAGAACAAGTCCGATGCTGAATGAAAACTGCGAAATTCCCGTTCCTGCAAGAGCATATGCTCCGAACATAATCAGCATACACATTACAATTGTAAGTAGTCCTGCAAGAATGTATATGCCTATTACCGCAGTTTTTGACTTTGTATCCTTTTTATGCTTTACCATATATTCCATATACACATCGTTCATTTTTTACCTCCTCAATAATTTACACAAACCTCTTAATGCTCGTCCTCTGTGGCTCACACTGTTTTTTGCCTCGTCGCTTGCCTCAGCAAAGCTTCGCTGCAGCTCTGTACTGAAAAATACAGGGTCATATCCGAAGCCGTTGTTTCCGACAGGCTTATACAAAATAGTTCCTTCAACAACCCCCTCCGAAGTAACCGCTGTTCCGTCCGTGTCAACAAATGCAACCACCGAAACAAAACGTGCTGTCCGGTCCTCAACTCCTTCAAGCTTCTCCAAAAGCTTATCGATTCTCTGCGCATCGGAAGCATCATTTCCTGCCCACCTTGCCGAATACACACCCGGCTGACCATCCAGTGCATCCACACACAGTCCGCTGTCATCCGCAATAACCGGCAAATCACATAAAATGGCAACTGAGCGCGCCTTTATCAGCGCATTTTCTTCAAATGTGCTTCCGGTTTCCTCTACTTCAGCATAAATTCCGGCTTCATGAAGAGATATAACCTCAAAGTCCAATTCTGAAAGAATTTCTCCGAATTCACGAAGCTTACCCTTGTTATTTGTTGCTGCTATTACTTTCATCGTTTCTATCCTTACAATCCTCTCTATATATTTTTAGTGAATATTGTCAAAAGGCCTGATTTAAAGCCATTTTCGCAACGCCGCTTTTTACATATCCTCATTTATAACCGGATTATGGATATTAAAAGCTTATCCATAGCCGGGCGCCGCTGCTGCTTTCTTAACCATCAGGATAAATTTAAGTATAATGCTATTATAGCACAATGTTTAAAAAAAAGCAAGGATTAATTTGGTATTTATTTACGGCAAAATCATAGAATAAAACAAACGATTATAAGTCCGTTAAAATAGAAATGTTTCTTGTATAATCCACATTAAGAGTATTGTAAATGATATTGATATCACAATAACCATATTATTTTCCGCTTACAAATGTCCATACGTTCAAAAAAAGCGTCCAATCGCAGAAAAAACACGATTGAACGCCTTTCCTTATATATGAAAATGTTATAATACTTTTGCCGCACTCCATATATAATACTTAGAGCCTATCCGTAATTAAGGAACCACTGATTAATTAACCACTATCCACAACTTAAGCGCATCACAGATTTCGTCTTTTATTATGATGAT
>JAUNPN010000051.1 GCA_030536655.1 bacterium
TTAGATTGTAATTTTGTGCATTATTTAGTCGTGCTTAAGTTGTGGATAGTGATTATTTTATATCCGATTTCCGTTACATCTCCCGCACCCATCGTAAAAATTATATCTCCTTTGCGTGCTTCCGACTGTATCTTATTTACTATATCGTCAAATTCTTCAATATATACAGCGTTTACTCCCCTTGACTTAATCTCGGCAGCAAGATTTTCCGGTCTTGTTATTCCGTCAAATACCTCTCTTGCAGCATAGATATGAGTGATAATAAGCTCATCAGTATCATCAAATGCCCGCACAAATTCATCCCAAAGCGTTCTCGTTCTTGAATAGGTATGCGGCTGGAATATCGTGATTATTCTGCTGTGCGGGAATGCTTTTGCCGCAGTTAACGTTGCCTTTATTTCCGTCGGGTGATGCGCATAATCATCAATTACAATTGCTTCGTTTATTGTACCGCGTCTTTCGAATCGGCGGTGAGTTCCCTTAAAGGTTTCTATTCCCCTCGCTGCTGTTTCCGGTTCAATTTCCATGAGTGTACATACAGCCACTGCCGCAAGCGAATTCAGAACATTATGCTCACCCGGAACATTTAATTCCAGACGGCATACCTTTTTGCCTTTGTGCATAACATCATATGAGGGGAAACCCGCCTTATACTCAATGTCTGCGGGATAATAATCATAACTGTCACTCATTCCATAAGTAATAATGTCCAGCCCCTCCGCATTTTCAAGTGTTTTTCTTACATTATCATCGTCCCACATTGCAACAACGCTGCCCTTGCCGCGGGTCAATTCCGCAAATTTACGGAAGCTATTCCTTATTTCTTCAATGCCTGAAAAGAAATCAAGGTGATCCTCCTCTATATTGGTAATAAGAGCTATCGTAGGAAAAAACTTAAGAAAGCTGTTTGTATATTCGCACGCCTCTGTCACAAAGCAGTCACCGTGCCCGCAGCGGATATTTCCGTCAATAAGATCAAGCTCACCGCCTATACTTATCGTCGGATCAGTATCGGCATACATAAGCGCATGCGCAAGCATACCTGTCGTTGTTGTTTTCCCGTGCGTGCCGCTCACACCCACCGCATGAGAATACTCCTTCATAACCGCGCCCAGAAATTCTGCTCTGTCAACCAGGCGAATTCCCAGTCTGTGCGCTTCCTTCATCTCCGGATTATCCTCATGAACTGCCGCCGTATGTACAACAAGCTCCGCTCCGTGTACATTTTCCGCACTGTGTCCGATATGAATTACAGCTCCGCGCGCGGCAAGCTTATCCGTAATCGCCGACTCTGTCCTGTCTGAACCTGTAACCTTAAATCCCTTTGTTAAAGCCACCTGAGCCATTCCGCTCATACTTATTCCGCCTATGCCAATAAAATGAATAGCGGCGCCTGACGGGAGGTCCGAAATATTTAATCGTGCCATTCTGTTCTCCTTTGTCAGATAAATTTTGTCATTTCTCTTTTCACTTATTATATATCAAATTCATATTTTTTTAAACCCTTTTCAAAAAAAACAGTATACTCTCACAAAAAAACCTTATTTTTCTACAGAAAATATAGTAGTTTTGTATAGTTTTAATAAATCCATCACAAAAGTATTGACAAACATTAAATTTTCAAGTACAATAAGAAGTGTATAGGGACATCACTGGACAGACTAAAAAAATATGAGTTGTACACTCAAGCAAGTTGGAAGGTGGTGATTAACTTGGAGATTACCGACATCAGAATCAAAAAGGTGTCAGCAGACAGTAAAATGAAAGCCGTTGTTTCAGTAACCTTTGATAACTCATTTGTAGTTCACGACATTAAATTAATCGAGGGACAGGACAAGCTCTTTACTGCAATGCCAAGCCGAAGGACACCCGATGGTGAATATAAGGACATAGCACATCCGATACATAGCGAAATGCGCACATCTCTCGAGAGGGCAATAATTGCAAAGTACGAGGAAGATTTAAAAAATTCAGCTGCGGAATAAGCTGAAGGCTATACCCCTTGTCGGTCAGTACAATAATCACAAAACGGCATCATTTGAACGACAATCGTAACTTGACATCATAGGATTTGACAACACTCGCTTTGGATATATACGTTAAGAGGTCAGGGTAACGTATATAAAAAGCAGATAAGGATATTTCAGGCATACGCGTTATGCAATAATTTTTTTACGAGGAACGGAACAGCAAAACCCGTCTGCAAAAGCGCTGCTTTTACAGACGGGTTTTTCGTTACTTCATTCTCTCAAGCTCTTCAAAGAACATACCGTAAAAATCATCCCAGTCATCCGGTGCCTCCACACCGCCGCCGTTCACGCTTCTGAGCATAGCCGCGCAGAATTCCTCGCCCGCAGTCATAAGCTCATACACCGTTATATGCTCATATCCAAGTTCAGCGCACTTATTACAAAACGACTTGACCGGATCCTGTCCGTTTCGTGTTTCAAGAAGCTCTTCCCGCAGCTTTTTATCATTCTTTGCTCGCTGCGTCAGCTGCGAAAGCTCATAATATACATCCATTTTTCTTTAACCTGCCGGCCAGCCGAATTCTCTGCCGCCCATAAGATGGAAATGCAGATGTCCGACAGTCTGACCTCCGTCCTTACCGCAGTTATTTACAACACGGTAACCGTTTTCGTTAATACCAAGCTTCTTTGCAATTTCCGGAATTTTACTCCAGATATGCGCCGCATACTTTATATTTTCCTCGTTAAGCTCATTTGCACTCTTGATATGAGTCTTAGGTACAATCACAATATGCTCGGGAGCCTGCGGTTCAATGTCACGGAACGCAAGCATCATATCATCCTCATATACCTTTGCTGAAGGTATATCACCCGCAATTATTTTACAGAATAAACAATCTTCCATGTAATTCTCCATTCCCGCCGTTATTCATCATCGACGCAAAACTTATAAGAGATTGCCTCTTTCGGGGCAAGGCTTCATTTACTTTTAATCCCCGAAAAAGGTTCAACCTCTTATTTTTTAATTTACTTCGTCATTCCTGCTACCAAATCGTCTACTTTCGACAATGCATCATCAATTTTAAGAGCGTCCTTGCCGCCGCCCTGTGCCATATCCGGCTTGCCTCCGCCTCTGCCGCCGCAGACTGCCGTAAGCTCCTTAATAATATTACCGCAATGTACTCCCGCTTTTACCGCATCCTTTGAAGCCATCGCAACAAAGGTAATCTTTCCGTCTGTATTTGCCGCAAGCACTGCAACGCAGTTTTCGATCTCCGACTTTGCACGGTCAGCAATATTTTTAAGCTCCGGAACAGCCATTCCATCAAACTGAGCTGTAAGGACATTCATCTTACCGATATGCTTAACCGACGTCATAATGTCCTTTGTCTTAAGCTCTGCCATTTTAGCCTCAAAGCCTTCAATCTTTTTTGAAAGCTCTCTGTTTTCCTCCATAACTGCCGCAGCCTTGCTGTCAAGCTCGTCAAGGCGGTTTGTCTTTAATGCCGCACCCGTTCTTGCAAGCATCTCATCCTTAGCTTTAATATAGTCCAGAACACCCTGACCTGTTACAGCTTCAATTCGTCTTACGCCCGCGGCAACGCCCGATTCCGAGATAAGCTTGAATAAGCCAACCTCTGCCGTATTCTTAAGATGTGTACCTCCGCAGAATTCAAGGCTGTAATCTCCCATTGCAACCACTCTTACAACCGCGCCGTACTTTTCGCCGAACTGTGCCGCCGCACCGAGTTTCTTTGCTTCATCAATCGGAAGCTCCCGAACAGTAATATCCATAGCCTCAAGAACTGCGTTATTTACTGCCTGTTCAACCTCGGCAAGCTGCTCTGCCGTCATTGCTTCAAAGTGTGAGAAGTCAAAACGCAAACGTTCTGCTGTTACGAGCGAACCCGCCTGTGCAACGTGCTCGCCCAAAGCGTGTCTTAAGGCACTGTGCAGCAGATGAGTCGCGCTGTGGTTACGGCTGACAGCCATTCTGTTCTTTCTGCATACCTTTAATGTAACGCAATCATCAAGCGCAAGCACACCCTCAGTTATCTTAACCTCGTGTAAATAGCTTCCGTCACCTGTTTTCTTTGTATAGGTAACCTCCGCCTTACCGTTCTTGCCGGTAATCGTACCAATATCGCCTGCCTGACCGCCCATTTCAGCATAAAACGGTGTTTTCGCAGTTACGATAATTCCTGTTTCGCCCTCTGCAATCTGAGCGCTTACCTCCTTGCCGGATACAATGCCCAAAATAACGCTCTCATCCTCAAGTGAAGTATAGCCCGTAAATACTGTCGGCTCATTCACGTTTTCAAAGCTGTAGGTATCCTCCGCATCCCAGCTTGAACCGTCCTTGCGCGATTCTCTCGCAACACGCTTCTGAGTATTCATACACTCGTTAAAGCCTTCAATGTCAACTCCGAGTCCCTGCTCCTGCGCCATCTCAACCGTTAAATCAAGCGGGAAGCCATAAGTATCGTGAAGCTTGAACGCCTCGGCGCCGGTAAGCTCTGACGCTCCGTTCTCTTTTGCGTCAGCGATATATTCGTTAAGCACCACAAGACCATTGTCGATTGTAGCGTCAAAACGCTCCTCTTCCTTTTCAATAATTCTTGTAATGTAGGTTCTCTTTTCCTCTAATTCCGGATATGCGCTCTTTGAAGCGTCAATTACCGTTCCGGCAACCTCATACAGGAAGCGGCGGTCAATGTTAAGAAGCTTTCCATGACGCGCAGCACGGCGCAGTAAGCGCCTCAGCACATATCCTCTGCCCTCGTTCGACGGAATAACCCCGTCCGATACCATCATTACCGTGCTTCTTATATGATCCGTTATAACGCGCAGTGAAACATCCGTCTTTTCGTCCTTTTTATATTCCACACCCGCAATTCTGCAAATGTGCTTCATAACATCCTGAACAGTGTCAACCTCAAAGAGATTGTCAACGTCCTGCATAACAACCGCAAGTCTTTCAAGACCCATACCTGTATCAATATTCGGCTTTGCAAGGCGGTTATAGTTTCCGTTCTCGTCCTTATCAAACTGTGTAAATACGAGATTCCATACCTCCATGAAACGGTCACAGTCACAGCCTACACCGCAGGTCGGGCTTCCGCAGCCGTATTTCAAGCCGCGGTCATAATAAATCTCCGAGCAGGGACCGCACGGACCTGTGCCATGCTCCCAGAAATTATCCTCTTTTCCAAGCTTTACAATGTGCGAAGCGTCAACACCCACCTCATTAATCCAGATGTCTCTTGCCTCATCATCCTCCTCATACACGGAAACATAAAGCTTTTCAGCAGGAATTTCCATAACCTTTGTAAAAAATTCCCACGCCCATGCGGTTGCTTCCTTTTTAAAATAATCTCCAAAGGAGAAATTTCCGAGCATTTCAAAGAAGGTACCATGGCGCGCTGTGTGACCTACGCGCTCAATATCCGGTGTTCTGATACACTTCTGACAGGTTGTAACTCTGTCCCTCGGCGGTTCCTCTATGCGGGTGAACCATTTTTTCATCGGCGCCATACCTGAGTTTATAAGAAGAAGGCTCGCATCATCCTTTGGCACCAGAGGAAAGCTGCCAAGTCTAAGACAACCCTTCGATTCAAAAAAGCTTAAAAATTTCTCGCGTATTTCGTTTACGCCTAACTTTTGCATTGTTTTTCGTCCTTTCAATTATACATATACATTCATTATACCACATTTCCTTTTATCGGTCAACCAAGAATTGAAAAAAAACACAATACTAAGAAAAAAAATAGTTACTGCTCATGCGGAATGAACAGTAACACAAAAAAGCATTAGAAACGCCCATTAAATGAAGGAATAAAACTCTCTGCCGCTGATTCTTCGCTTTGAATAAAAACCTTTTCCATTCCGCGCCGCGCACAGTAGTCCACAAGTGCATTATACTTATCCATATCAACCCTTCTGTCAAGCTCAGGACAGGAACGAACATGAGGAAGCGGCGTATACTGACACATAAGGCTGATATATATATCATCGCCGTAATTGTCATATAAATAATCCATCACACGCTTGCTGTCAAGCATCAGTCCCGGCAGCATAAGATGCCGTACCAGGGTTCCGCCCGTCATTATTCCTTTATCATTAATTACCGCTCTGCCCGTCTGCCTTACCATTTCACGAAGCGCCTCGGAAGCGGTTTTAAAATAGTCCGGCGCATTGGAATACTTAATTGCATATTTATCATTGTAATACTTAAAGTCCGGCATATATATGTCAATATACCCTTCAAGCATTTTCAGTGTTTCAACATTTTCATAACCGCCCGTATTATACAGCACCGGCAGCGCCAACCCTTTGTTTTTTGCAATATTCAGCGCTTCAATAATCTGCGGCACAAAGTGAGTGGGCGTAACAAGATTTATATTATTCGCTCCCTGTTCCTGCAATGAAAGAAATCCTTCCGCAAGCTCTTCAATAGTTATATCACTGCCTTTGCTGCATGTTGAAATTTCATAGTTCTGACAAAATACGCATTTCATGGTACAATGAGAAAAAAACACCGTACCGGAGCCGCTTTCGCCGCTTATGCACGGTTCCTCCCAAAAATGCAGCGCAATACGCGCTGTCCTCAGCAAGGACAGCGCGCCGCAAAAGCCCTTCTGACCTGCTGCGCGGTTAACGCCGCAGCGTCTCGGACATAGATTACAGTTCTCTAAAATGTTACTCATGACTCAAATATACATCCCTCAAAATCCCAAATGCACGGAATTTAGGAAGCACTGATTAAATATAGTACGCAGTGAACACAGTCAGATTTTTCGTCAGATTATATAAAAGATCGAAGGCATACTCGCGTATGTCGAGAGATTTTTGTATGATATGACGGAAAATATGCAAGTTCAATGCGTGCTAAGCCGTTAGGCGTTAATTAATCAGTGGTTCCTTTACAGTTTATATCTTAATTACGCTGTCAGTCAGCCAGGTATACGTCTTTATAAACTACACCCTTGCTCATAGCCTCAGAGTGTGACGCTACCGCCATATCAATGTGATTACCCTTGATACCGCCGCCGCAGTCCTCTGCCCTCCTGTAGCCATAACCGTCAATATACACATTTGAAAGCTTCGGAATCACATCCGGATCTACCGCTATAGTTTGTCCGGGTATAATTCCTCCCGCCCATGCCGTTTTCGCGCCCCAGCCGCCGTTGCAGCTGCTGCAGGTGCAGTAATGCGTTATTTTAAAACGTCCGAGATACTTTCCAAGCTTGGGATCCATATTAACTCCCTGCTCGGGAGTAACCGTCACTGAGGCAGCCGTCTGAACGGCTTCGTCCTGCTTTTCAGCCATAAATCCCATATCTGCCGGTGTTTTTACATATTCCGGAATTGAAATTTCAGCTTCCATCATTTCGCTGTCAAGCTTAACATCAAGGCTGAATATCTCCATCGACGCTTTAAGCGGCACCATTAAGGTTCCGTCATTAACAAGCGTTGCCGCTTCATCTACCTCAACAGTCTTTCCGACAGACACAATATCATCATCGCTGTCTTTGTAATTATATCTGAGCACCGCTGTATCATCATTAAGTCTAAAATCTGCTGTAATGCTGTACGGTGTTACGTCAAGACCATATGTATTCACTCTGTCCATAAGCTGTGATGCGTAACGCTCTATGCTGTAATCTGACCATGCGCAGGAATAAAGCGTTATTGTCGCAGTCTGCGTCGGCTGATCCCATGACGCCGTCATACCCGCACCGTCCGCAAGCGGACGTATCGGAACAAGTGAGTCACTCTCTGTTATCACAGGCTCATGCTCGCTTAAATCAAGTATTGTCGGTACAGGGCTCTTTAAAGCGTCAAGCTTTAAAAGAAAATCCGAATGAGCCGATACCGGCATTGCCATCGAGCAAATAACCGACGCAGCTGCACCTATCCGTGCCAAATTTTTATATATATTATTCATATATACCTCCCGATAATCTTTAAATTTCTTACTCATAAACTACTATATCCACTGCAGTTCTGTCGATAAGTCTTACCAGTGCGATTCTGTACTCATCGTCATCACTGTATGTGATATTGTCATCGTCATCATACGACCGCTTCGGTATTGAGGATTTCGATATTTCACTTGATGAAGCTATATAAGGTTCTTCCCTCGACGAAAGTTCGCATATATATGTGACTGTATCCTTGGTATACTCTATTTCCATTGCCTTATCGGCTATTCCGTCTCCGGAATATAATGTCAGTATTCCGTTATTTTTATCCGTAATAATTCCCAATGCATAGGTTCTTTCCGATGAAATCCTGCTTCCGAACTCTGCCTTATGCGCTATACTGCCTCCGGTAAAAAATTCACTGTAGTTCGCCGAGCCCTGAAGTATATCGGACGGTCTGTAAATCAGTTCCAACCCTCTTACATAGCGTCCGCTGATATCTGTTCTGAAATATACCACATCTCCTCTGCGGAGTACCGACGCATCCTCCCCCATCAAATCGCTGTATACAGCGGGAGCCTTTTCAATAACCCTATCGGTTTCAACCGCAACCTCTGCCTCAACTCCCTGAATAAGCACCGTAAGCTTATAAATCGGTTCGCCGCTTTCCAATGATGAGTATTCAACCTTTTTTATAAGTCCGGGTGCCGTTGCCTGGTCAATCTCCTCCTGGTATGACGGATTTATCGGTTTCCGTGTTGCCGACGGGACTGCTGTTTCAGATACAGCTGCTGTTGGATTGGGCGTCTGCTCCGCCGGATCGGGAGATGCTGTAATTTCCGTTGTTTCTGTTATACTTATATTATATACTTCCTTATTTATATCAAACGCTTTTACAGATGAGTATGTACCCTGAACAGAAAATGTATACTGTCCGCTTTCCGCCGAAACCGCTGACGCATAGGTAAGAATACCGTCCTTATCAAAACAAGTTACAATCAGATTTTCTGACATTCCTTCGCGCTGCTCAATTGTAACCGTACCATTGTTATTTACCGCATTGAGTGATGCGGCTTCTGCTTTGGCATAAGCGGGAACCGCCGCAAGAATTAACGTGCCGGCCGCTGCGATAACTGCCGCCTTAGCCGCTGCTTTTATTAATTTGTTCATATTGGTTCTCCTTACTTGTTTGCTTTATAGCCTACACTTTATATTTTTTTCAGAGCCTACCCGCAATCAAAGAAGTTCATATTGTAAAATCTGATTTTTTCCTGCTGCGGTGAGCTGTAAACAGTTCACTACGTACTATATTTAATCAGTTCTTTCTTAATTTACGTATAGACTCTGATTATTTTTCCTTTGATGCTAAAGACGCAATAAACTGCTTAGCGCATCTTCCGTTTCTTCCTCCGTAATTCATCTGCCAAACAATAGCCTGCTTTTCAAGCTCACCTGTCATTTCTATGCCCTTTTCTGCAAGCATGGAACGCACTATATTGAGATATTCCTTTTGATTAGGTGCACTGAACACAAGACTGAGTCCAAAACGTTCCGCAAGGGACATTGTTTCCTGTATCTGGTCATTTCTATGTACCTCTCCGCCGTCACGATCCGCCCATGTTTCACGTATGAGATGCCTGCGGTTTGAGGTTGCGTATATAATCACATTATCCGGGTTTGCCTGAAGCTGCCCCTCCATAGCAATCTTAAGATTGCGGTACTCGCTCTCATGAGTTTCAAAGGATAAATCATCAAGGAAGATGATATACTTCTGAGGCTTGCCGGCAAGGTATTTTGAAAGCTTTGGTATATCCTTTATATGCTGCTTCGGTATCTCAATAAGTCTTAAACCGTCCTTATGGAACATATTAAGCAGAGCCTTTACCGATGATGATTTTCCGGTTCCCCTATCTCCGAAAAGCAGTACGTTATTCGCTGTTTTTCCGTTGATAAAGGCGCGGGTATTATCAATAAGCATATCTCTCTGGTAGTCTATGCCGACAAGCGCGTCAAACGATATAAGGTCAACATCCGAAACACCCTCAAGAACCCCGTCATATTTAAACGCAATATACTTCGCGGTTACGCCGCAGCCGAGAGTTTTGTAATGCTCAAGCAGCCTGTCTGTAAGCTCATGCGCATCCCTTGAATTTGTAATAGCACGGATTGAACTTATGTACTCGTCGCAATAGCCTGTCGGATTTCCCGATGCTGTATATTTTATGGTTTTTTTTGAGAACAGATTTTTATAAACCGAAGCAAGATCCGAGCTTAACATTCTCATTAAATCCGAGCCTATCCTGCCGCCTCTCTGCAAAATATCCGAAACAATATTTTTATCGTTTGCAAGATATGACGCCACATATTCTCTTATACAATCGTCGGTAACTCCTTCGGTTTCGGCAAAACGCACCATATGACGGAGCAGCGCATAGCTGTCGCGTTCTATAAGGCATTTTATACATTCGTCCTGTTCTATATCGTTTATTACTATTAAATCCATTTTATCCTTGTAACCCCCATAATTGATACAATACACATTATATCACATTCATTACATAATTGCAACAAATATATTAAAAAATTTAACTTTTAATAATAATTTTGTACAACTTTTTTCGACAAAACTGTTCATTATGCATATCATACCTGACTTTTATATCCAATTTATCAACAAAAAAGCATCACTGTAAATAAATGACTTACAGCGATGCTTTTTTCACTCACTCTTTTCACTTTCAAAAAGAATTTTATTTACTGTTTCACGTATGCCGCCGCTGCGGGCTCCGCTGGTATCCTCCGCCTGCTCCTTAGTTGCGCCCTCCGAAAGCAAATTATACAGACGTCTCAGCAAAGGCAGAGAATAATCTTTATATACATCTATCTGAATTCCGGAATCCATCTTCTGCATTTCACATATCATACGGTATTTTCCCACAGATATTCCGTATTTTTCTGCCGTACCGGTGATTCCTTTGTCAAGCTCTGCACATTGTGCCGTCATTGATGCATTTGTTGCCGCTTCCTTTACATTACGCTCGATTATCTTATAACGGTCATTTACACTGCTTTCTTCCGTCCATATTCTTACCGGTATTTTTTCACCCTTTTCAAATATTCCGTCCTTTACTGATTTAGATAATAAATCCTCTATTACATCGGGATATTTTCTGTTTTCAGTCTTTATGAGCGATATTCCTTTTTCGCCGTCCTCATCAAACGCATAGCTGTTTATAACCTTGCCCAATCTGTTTACCGAAATCGCTACAGATTCATTTATCTCAATATGCACAGCCTCCGTACTGCTGCCCTTGTATATCATTGAGCTTATTACAAGAATTGCTACAACCGCAGTAAGCAGGAACGCATTTTTAAAATTAAGCTTATTTTCCTCCATCAGCAACAGCCTCCGCAACACCCGCCGCATGAATGTCCGCCGTCCGAGCAGGAATCACACTTTGGATCCGAATTAAAGCTCAGTTTCTTTCCCAAGAATTCATTTATTCTGTCATCACAGCTTCCGCTGCATCCGCCGTATACATCAATAAAAGCAAGATTCAAAGCGTTTTTCGCCTCCGCTCCTATTGAACCGCAGATAAGCCCGTATACTCCGTGTTCAATAAGAAAATTTACCGCGGAGGTATGCCCCGTTCCCGGTGCGTCCAATATCCCGCTTGATTTAACCTCTCCCTTTTCAATATCGTATATCTTGAATTGCTTGCAGTGTCCGAAATGCTGATATACTTCTCCGTTTTCATATGTTACCGCTATTTTCATTTTTATAATCCGAACTCCTTTCACCAATACGTTTGGGAAAAGACAAGCGGTGCTTATCTTTTTCCAAACTTATAATCCGAATTCCTTTCACCAATGCGTTTGGGAAAAGAGAAGCGGTGCTTATCTTTTTCCAAACTTATAATCCGAACCCCTTTCACCAATGCGTTTGGGAAAAGAGAAGCGGTGCTTATCTTTTCCCAAACTTTATTTATTCACCAAATTTACATCTAAGGCATAATATATACCATCAGGCGATGGAAAGGAGGAAAACGAAATGGAGTGCTGCAACAACAACTGCGGCTGTGAGAACCACGGCGGCTGCAACTTTGACCTTGATATGATTCTTTGGGTACTTATCATCATTGTAATCGTAACATGCATGTGCAACTAATCCGCACCTAACTGATGATAAAAACAGTGACTGCCTTTTTGCAGTCACTGTTTTACTAATTTTAAAGTTGTTAGAAGCTCTTAAGGAAGCACTGATTAAATATAGTACGCAGTGAACACAGTCAGATTTTTCGTCAGATTATATAAAAAGATCGAAAGCATACTCGCGTATGTCGAGAGATTTTTGTATGATATGACGGAAAATATGCAAGTTCAATGCGTGCTAAGCCGTTAGGCGTTAATTAATCAGTGGTTCCTTAATTTACTTCTTTGCCCTTCGTAGCATTGCTCCCTTCATTACCGGCTCCGTAACCGCCATATAGACCGTCATTACCGCATGAGGAGCGCTTTCAATGGGCAGTCCCTCCTCATTCCTCATGCTCGTAATTGTCATCTTAAAATATGGCTTTCCCGGCTGAATTATCTCTATCTCATCGCCAACGGAAAACTTATTCCTTTGGGTGAGCCTTGCAATCCCTGTCTTTTCATCATAGTCCTCAACCACACCTACTAAATCATAATCGCGGATGTATGAGCTTGAAGTGTACACCTGTGAATTCTCATCCGGCTTACCGTAATAGAAGCCTGTCGTATACGGTCTATGGCTGACCTTACACAGCTCGGAGTATTCTTCCTCGTTAAACGTATAATTCTCCGGGTCAGCAAAATATCGGTCAATCTCACGCCTATACGCTCCAACTACAGTTGCGACATAATAAGGTGTTTTTACCCTGCCCTCAATCTTAAAACTTGTAATACCGGCTTTAACAAGCTCAGGAATATGTTCTATCATGCACAAATCCTTTGAGTTAAAGATAAATGTCCCTCTTTCGTTTTCAAAAACAGGCATATACTCACCGGGACGCTTTTCCTCAACAAGTGCATAATTCCATCGGCACGGATGCGCACAGTGCCCCCTGTTTGCATCTCTCCCCGCCATGTAATTTGAAAGCAAGCACCTTCCGGAATATGAGATGCACATTGCACCGTGAACAAATGCCTCAATCTCCATATCCTCCGGAAGTTTCTCACGAAATTCTCCAAGCTCCTTAAACGACATTTCACGTCCAACAACAACTCTCCGGGCGCCAAGCTTGTACCACATGAGCGCGCTTCGCCAGTTTATATTATTTGCCTGTGTGCTTACATGAATAGGGATTTCCTGTGCTTTCTCACGCATTATGTCAAACATACCCAAATCAGAAATAAGCACTCCATCAAAACCCATAGGTCTTATCTCATCTATAAAATTCTCAAATTCTGCTATATCGTCATTATGAGGAAAAATATTTGCGGTAAGATATACCTTTTTGCCTCTGTCATGAGCATATTTTAACCCCTCAAGCATATCCTCCTTTGAAAAATTTTCCGCCGCAACTCTAAGGCTGAATGCCTCACCGCCTATATAAACAGCATCCGCACCAAAGTCTATTGCTGTTTTAAGCTTTTCCAGGCTGCCGCCCGGAGCAAGTAATTCCGGCTTTTCCATTACTTAATCACCTCAACTCTTTCTATTACACAATCCGTCACCGGCTTATCATATCCGTCTGTCCGAATCTCCGCTATTTTATGTATCATTGTACGGTAATTCATAATCAACGCTTCGTCGTCAAGCAGAGTTCCATTTACGCTGACCTGAGCAATTGCAGATGTATTATCCGCCGCATATGAGTTTAACGCAGTTCCGCACGCAAGCGCCGGCACTGCAAGTACTGATACTGTTCTTTCCATTTAATTCTCCCTTGTTATTTATTGAATTTTGTCATAAATATATTTTACCACGATTTTTCGCTAAAATCAACTCTTTTGCTTTGATTTACAGAAAAATCTTAAATTATGCAAACCAAACAAAGATAACGAGCTTTTCAAATACCTCCTTTTGTTATATTATACTATTAACAAATACTCAAAATTATGGTACAATTATATATAAATATTTAACTGAAATTGGGGGACGAACATTGAATAAAATAAAGAAAAATGCCGGCGGAATTCAAGTCTTTACCGCCGGAGCAATCTGGGGTACAATTGGACTTTTTATAACTCAGCTTAACCGCTGCGGTTCAAACTCGATGATGACAAGCCTTTTGCGGGTGCTGTTTGCTTTTATAATAATGGCGGTAATTACCTCCGTTAAATCCGGTCTGAAATCATTCAAGATAAATGGACGAACGCTGATTTCCTGCGCACTGCTTGGAATTATATGCCACGGAATTTACAATGTATTCTACAGTATCGCCGTTGTCAGTACAGGCGTTACAATAAGCGCGGTACTCCTTAACATTGCACCGGTGTTTACGGCGCTTACCTCGCGCATTATATTTTCCGAAAAACTCACACCCGTAAAAATCCTTGCAATAGCAGTCAATGTCATAGGCTGCATACTTGCTGTTACCGGAGGTGATATTTCTCTTTCCGGACTTTCTGTTACAGGTGTACTGTTCGGTATTGGCGCGGGATTCTGCTATGCTCTCACTGCAATAATAGGAAGAATTGCCGGCAGCAAGGCAGACGCTTTTGTGATAAGCACCTACAGCTACCTTTTCGCAGCTCTGTTCCTTATGCTGTTCATAAAGCCTATGAATACAGAATTTTCATTTAATCACGGAATGATTATATGGGGATTTTTGTTCGCACTTATCCCAACTTCAATAGCTTACATAATCTATTACAAGGGAGTGCAGAAAATAAGCGAAAGCAGCAAGGTTCCCGTTTATGCTTCTGTCGAAACGATTGTTGCAGCAGTCCTTGGCGTACTTATTATGCACGAAAATATCGGAGCTGTAAATATTTTTGGAATTGCTTTGGTCATTTTCTCCATTGTACTTATGAACAGCCGCTCAAAGTCCGGACAAACCGCTTCGTAAAATGCTCTATTCATTTCAGCAAAAAGGCTGTATAAAACTTACTCAGTTTTTATACAGCCTTTTTATTGAGTTAATAGTCAAAAATTTTGCTGGTTCGGATATTCCCTAACCCTTCAAAATAAGAAAATTCGTTTAACTGTTTACTTTACAATTTGCATTCCATTTTGTAGCGGGCAACTACAGTATTATCAGACATTTTCTCAGCCAAACTCTCAGTGATTTTAAATCCGCATTTCTGATAACATTTTTGAGCATTCCAGTTATCTTGATTTGTAAAAAGCCTTACTGAATAATATCTGTTTCTCCGCATCATTTCAAGTAATTTCGATAAAACATATGTACCTATTCCCTTATTTTGATATTTAGGCAATATAACTGCCATTTTTAAATAAGCTATTTTATTGGTTGATTGTAAACCGTTAAACGCAAACCAACCTATTTGTTTATCGTCCATCCAAACAATATAACCGTCTTCATCAGCATCATTTTCCCAAGAAAGTACCGCTTTAATCCAATCTTCTTTGCTCGTTGGCGCTTCGTTTAATCTGTTCAAAATCGTCTTATCGTTCATAAGCATATATAAAAAATCGGCGTCATCTTGTGTAACTTTTTTGATTTCAATTTTTCTCATATATACCTCTTAATACCTCAAAATCAATTACTATTTTTTATACTTTCAACAAAATATTTTCCAATTCTTCAATGTCATCAGCGATATAATCCGCCCCGGCGGCTTCAAGCTCTCCCGGTTCAGCATAGCCGAAACGTACACCGCACGAAGTCACTCCGCATTTTTTAGCTCCAATAATATCCTGACGTCTATCCCCCACCATGATAACCTCGTCGGCAGCACATCCGATATTTTCCATAGCATAGCTTATAACCTCGTCTTTATAGTTACGGGTACCGTCAAGCTCCGAGCCGGCCACAAACGAAAAATACCCGTCCAATCCATACTTTGCTAAAATCCTCAGAGCATATACCCTCGGCTTTGAGGTAGCAATAACAAGCACATGCCCTGCCTCGCTCAGCCGTGTCAGCAGACCACAAATCCCGTCATATACACGGTTTTCAAAGAGTCCGACATCACTGAAACGCTCTCTATATTTTTCAACTGCCGCAAGCGACTTTTCCTTGTCAAAGCCGTAATACTGCGAAAACGAGTCTACAAGCGGCGGTCCGATAAAGCGCATAAGCCTGTCGTAATCCTCCTCATGTATGCCGAACGCTTCAAGCGCATAACGTACACAGTTGGTAATCCCCTCCTGAGGATCCGTTAGAGTACCGTCAAGGTCAAAAAAGATATATTTACAGCTCATATTTCTATCTGATGCTTAACAACGCTTTCGCCGCAGTAAATCCGGCGAAGCTTAGGCTTTTCAATCTTTCCTGTAGGATTTCTCGGAACCTCTGCAAAAATAATCTTTCTCGGTCTCTTGTACCGAGGCAAATCTGCACAGAATGTCATAATATCCTCCTCACTGCATTCATGCCCCGGCTTAAGCTGAATAATCGCAGCTGCAATTTCACCAAGCCTTGCGTCTGGCAGACCTATTACAGCAACATCATTGATATGATCGTTCTTTCTGAGGTAATCCTCAATCTGCACCGGATAAAGGTTTTCACCGCCCGATATAATAACATCCTTAGCGCGGTCAACGAGGTAAATAAAACCATCTTCATCCTCCTGAGCCATGTCACCAGTAAGCAGCCAGTCGCCCTTTAATACCTCATCAGTTGACTTAACGTCATTGTAATAGCAGCGCATCACTCCGGGTCCTTTTACAGCAAGTTCGCCGACCTTGCCGCGCTCAACTGTTTCACCTTCAGAGTTCACAATCTTTGCCTCCCAGCCAAAACCGGGCTTTCCGATGGCTCCTACCTTATGTATATTTTCAACACCCAGATGCACACAGCCCGGACCAATCGACTCGCTCAAACCATAGTTTGTGTCATACTGATGCTCCGGGAAATACTTCTTCCACCTCTTAATGAGTGACGGCGGAACCGGCTGCGCACCTATATGCATTAGCCGCCACTGCGAAAGCTGATAGCGATTAAGGTCTATATCGCCCCTTTCTATTGCATCAAGTATGTCCTGAGCCCATGGAACGAGCAGCCATACTATTGTACATTTTTCTTCACTGACAGCGCGAAGAATCCATTCCGGCTTCACACCCTTAAGAAGTACCGCTCTTGAGCCGGAATACAGACTGCCCATCCAATGCATTTTTGCGCCGGTATGATACAGAGGCGGTATGCAGAGGAAACAGTCCTCACGGCTCTGACCGTGATGGTTCTGTTCTACCCTTGCCGCATGCATAAGGCTTCTGTGAGCGTGAAGAATAGCCTTCGGGAAGCCCGTAGTTCCCGATGAAAAATAGATTGCGCCATTGTCCTCGTCTGTAATAGTTACATCCGGCGCAATGCTTCGCATAAATCTGACAAGATAATTGTAACTCTCAGCAAATGTCGGACAATTTTCACCGACATAAAACAACTGCTTCACACGAGGCATCTTGTCACATATTTCCTCAACTCTTCCTATAAACTCCGGTCCGAAAATCAGCATATCCGAATCAGAAAGCTCTACACAATATTTAATTTCTTCCGCAGTGTAGCGGTAGTTTAGCGGTACAGCCACCGCCCCTGCCTTCAAAATTCCGAAATAAATCGGAAGCCATTCAAGGCAGTTCATAAGCAG
This sequence comes from bacterium, assembly GCA_030536655.1. GTDB lineage: Bacteria > Bacillota > Clostridia > UBA1381 > UBA1381 > UMGS1958. The sequence continues at coordinate 17,633 of JAUNPN010000051.1, forward strand.
GATTGAAACCTTGTCTCCCTTCTTTATTCCTCTTGACAGGAGCAGGTTTGCAAAGCGGTTTGCCTTCTTATCAAAATCTTTCCATGTAAGCTCTGTACGTCCGGCGAGCATAGGATTTGTTTCGATAAGGGAGTACTCCTTCCATGTCATTCTTGTATGCTCCATAACCTTCGGATTAATCTCCACAAGAGCAACTTCATTTCCATATAATTCCGCGTTTCTTTCAAGTAATTCCGTAACCGGCATATTTATATCGTTCCTTTCCGTGTTTTGTAAAATGGCATATTTATCAATTTTTATTCCTTAACAGCAAATACATCCTTAAGGAATTTTTCGTCAAATTTTTTTGTAAATAATGATACAACAGGCGTTACAACAGCCGAAACAGCCATTGCCGCACACCCCATCTCCGGAGCTTTTTTTGCAGCAAGCTTGAATGCCGCGCCAAGTGTACCCGCATCACTCATATTCATTGAAGTAAGTACAATTGTTGTAACCACAACGGTTAAAAAACCGGCAATCATACCTGCCCACGCACCTGCCTTGGTAATCTTCTTTGAATAGATACCCCAGATATACGGACCGATGAAGCAGCCGGAAACAATTCCCCAGCTGAATGACATGATATTTACAATAATCGTGATATTTGTCGTAGCAAATATGTATGAAAGCCCCACGAATACAAGACACAGCGCTCTTGTAAGCACCATCTGATTTTTCGGGTTATAGTCCTTCTTAACTGCCGGAATAAGGTCAACGCTTATAGCTGATGACGACGAGAGAACGATGGACGAAAGGGTAGACATCGATGCGGAAAGCAGAAGAATAAGTATAACTGCGAATATAATCGTTGTTATGATATTTGAGTCACCGAGAGATGTCAAAAGCGTTGTAGGAATAACCGAATCCACGCCGCCCTCCGGAAGCTTATTATTGAGCACGAGTCTTGAAAGAGAGCCGATAAAGTACGCACCGCAGCCAATGATTAAAGCAAAGCCGGTAGAAATGAATTTAGCCTGCTTAACGGACTTAACATCCTTGATTGCATAGTACTTTGAAACCATCTGCGGAAGTCCCCAAGTTCCGAATGAGGTGAGCATAATGTTCACACATAGGAACTTTATGCTATTGCCGCCATACCAGCTTGTAAGCTGCGCACCGGTAATACCATCGCCATTGTCAGGAATATTTTTCAGATTATCCATAAAATGAGCGAAGCCGCCGACAGACTGCGAATTAACAACAGCAATAATCATAGCGAACACGCCGACAATCATAATAATCCCCTGAACAAAGTCCGTATAAGCTGTTGCCACATAGCCGCCTAAAACGAGGTAAACAGCTGTGAGTACAGCGATAACAAGCATCCAGACATTAGTTGAAACCCCGGGGAATACAGCTGAAAACATTGAGCCAAGGCCCTTATAAACAGCCGCACTGTATGGAACCAGAAATACGAAAATAATGACAGCGGCAAAAATCTTAATAGCCGTTGAATTATATCTTGATTCAAAAAATTCCGGCATTGTCTTAGCTGCCAGAGTATGAGTCATTGTACGCGTGCGCTTCGCAAGAAGCTGCCATGCAAGCAGACATCCAAGGACTGCATTTCCGATACCGATCCACATTGAACCGACACCTATATTCCATCCATGCTGACCTGCATAGCCTACGAATACAACCGCTGAAAAATAAGACGTACCGTAAGCAAAGGCTGAAACCCATGCTCCGATGCTTCGGCTTCCGAGCAGGAATCCGTCAATTGTTTTTGTTCTGCGCGCACTTTTTATGCCTATAAAAATCATGGCAAGTGCAAATACTGCAAGCGCAACAACCGTTACCACCTGCGTCTGTGCAAGATTTGTTCCCATTTGTTACCTTCCTTCCGTGTTACATGAAAACACATTTTGTTTAAAGTTTTTTACTGCCACTCTACAAATACTGCAACATTTATTATAGCACAATCTATGTTAAAAATAAAGGCTTTTATAAAATTTCGTACAATTAAACAAAAATAGAACGCGAAATTTGTACAAAATGACGTAACAAAAAGCAGTCATCATATGATAAACTGCTTTTCTTTATACTGTTGTCAAATTATTACATGTCAACCAATCATGACAGCAAAGCTATAATCTGTAACATAATAATAAGCACACCTATCACGCTTAAAATTGCCGTACTCACGCTCATCTTTTTTTTAATTCGCCTGAGTGCCGATTCCTGTACATCCAAAGCCTTTTTCATATTAATCTGAGCATTTTTCAAATCAAACACACTGTCACTGAGCTTAGAAACGCTGTTGACTGTCTGAGTAATTTCGCCTACACGATCTCTCAGGTCGGCAACCGCCTTATGCAGCGCTGTTGTGTTATTTCCGTTGTCACGAAGCCTATCCTCGGTTGAAATCTGAATAGCCTGCAAGCGTTTTTTCACAGCTTCAAGCTCGCTCCTCATTTCAGAAATCCGGTCTGCGAGCTGATTCAGCTCTGCTGCTGACGTACCGCCCACAGCGGAAGATCCGAACTGTGATACTTCTGCTTCAACAGCAGAACGCACCGCATCTGAAATTTCCTTTTTCATATCCTCAATATCAATTGAAATTTCTTCAACAACTATATCTTTTTCGGGATCCTCCGCAGCTGTGCTTTCTGAAACAGGCTCAATCTTGTTTTCGGTCTTTTCCTCCGATGCGGAAGCTTCACTTTTTTCGTCTATTCCCTCCGCAAGAATATCTGCTGCTTTCCTTCTGAAACGTTCAAGCATACTTTTCACATTAACGGTATCGCTCTTATTTTCGGAACTGATTTCATCCGAAGTTATTTTCTCATTTATCATCACCGTGAACCTACATTAATCCTCATCAGGCTTTTTTGCTCTGATTTTGATTACCTTCCTGACCTTTTCTTCTATTTTATCCTTAACATCTTCAGCCTTTTCCTTTATTTCATCAGGAATAGCATCTTCAACCGCATCTTTTACCTTGTCGGCTGTTCCCTCAATTTTCTCCTTTACATCGCTTACCTTAGAGCCGGAAGGAGTTGTATCCACATAGCTTGTATAATCCTCGTTTGAATCATCTTCTGCTTCCCCGGCATTTGCTTCATATTCGATTTCCGGTTCTTCTTCAAGCTTTGAACCGCACTTTGAACAATAAGACGCTGTTTTTTTATTAAACTCACCGCAATTCGAGCAAGTAACCGATTCCTTAAGCTCCGCCTTCTTTTCCTTAAGCGTCATCTTCTCGGCATAAAGCGCATCAATCGCTTCGCAGCCCGCCTTTACGCAGTCACAGACATCTCCGCCTTTTTCAAGATATTTTTCGTAGATAGTCTTTCCGATAGCTGCATACTCATCCTTAATCTTGCTCTCTGTTTCACTGATTGCAAATGAGATCTTGCCGATTGAAATCGCAGTATTGGTCTTATCGTAAACACGCTTTCCAAGGTTTACCGCCTCGCTCTTAGCCTTTGAAGCCTGTTCCTTCACCTTTCCAATAAATTCATCCATAATAATTCCCCTTCCATTTTAAACGTATTTATGTTTATTATATCATACTTTATTTCAAATTTCCATAGATTTTTGTAAATTTTTTAAAAATTTTTATAGATTTTTTTTGACATATATACCTTATTAATTGTAATCAGAAAATACTATAAATGTATAATAAATGTCAAGGCGGCAGACTAAATGCCGTTTAAAGACTATCCGTAATTAAGAAAGTGCATATTGCAAAGCCTGATTTTTCGCCTGATTATTCCAAGAATCTCCTAACATTTGATAGTATCAAACTTATAATCCTAACTCCTTTCACCGATGTGTTTGGGAAAAGAGAAGCAAGCAGATTGCCGTCAGAAGCGACGCCGACGTATGTT
>JAUNPN010000052.1 GCA_030536655.1 bacterium
TTAGATTGTAATTTTGTGCATTATTTAGTCGTGCTTAAGTTGTGGATAGTGCTTTGCGAATAGGTGCGTCTTTAATAGTAAAACCTAAAATTTTTAATCTACGCAATGCTTGTTCAGTAGTCAACGGATAGCGTTTATTAGGCGGACATAGCGAATGAAACATATTTCCCCAGGTGCCATCAGAATTTTGTAAAGATATAATTTTCTCTGCCCTTTTACCATTTTTATAATCGCCCATTTGATTACCCCTATCTTTTATTTAAAAAAGCAGCAAGTTTAACAAGTTGATTGATAAAAATTTCATCTTCTAATGCCCACTTAATATTTGTAGTATGACTACACACAGCAGAAGAAACATCTGTGATATTCATATGTTTCAATAATGTGCAAGCAGTATCATATGCTTTATCCATATTTCCGTCACCACCGCCGACTAATATAACTGCACCTTTCTTTTGCTTAATTATCGGATTTTCATTTCTAAAATATCGGGCTGAAAAATAGGTCTGCAATCTGCTGCCAACATCTAATAATTTACCTGTCAATTCAGCAAAATAGATAGGAGAAGCGATTATAATGTTATCACACTCTTGTATATAGTTGTAAATATCCTGCATTTCATCATCAATGCAACACCCGCTATACTCTCTGCACCAACGGCAATCCATACAAGGTGAAATGCTACAGTAGTATGTATCAATAACTTTATATTCACCTTGCAATAGTTTTGTTAATTCATTAATGATTTGTGCTGTATTTCCATTCTTTCTTGGCGAACCATTAAGTATTAATGTTTTATTAAAATTCCATATCATAAGCTCAAGGCAATCTGCTTTGTTTTCTGTTACGCGTCTTACCGTTTCATTATATAAAAGCGTTCCTATTCCTTTGCGTCCGTAATTTTCAGACACGCCAATTTGGTCTATGTATGCTCTTTTTCGTGCAACAACCGCTTTGTTTTCTGATGGTTCTCTTATTGTCATTTTACAAATCCCTATTATATTTCCATTATCCTCAACACCAAACATCATCATATTATCGGCTGTCAATGATTTTTCAAAATCCCCAGCCTTCTTATCAGTCAGCTTGTCAATAACTCTGTAAATGTCAGGGCGATTATCTGCGTGTAAGCTGTGCCTCTCAAACATAATATTATTGTACTGTTCAAAATCATCTATTGTTAAATCTCGAATTATCATAAATCCACTACTTCTTTTCCATAACTTCATAAACCAATACTTCATCATCAACTGCAATCTGCTCATGTCGTATGGTTTTATATCCTCTATGCTCATACAGAATACTTGCGGCAAGTGAAGCGTCAATCTGTGCGGTATCATATTTTTCTAAAATTGCATTCTCAAACTGCGTCATAATATAACTGCCATAACCCTTACCCTGAAATTCAGGTAAAACAAAAACTCTCGTTATATGATTTTCGATTCGCGTTCCTGTTCCAACAAGCTGATTATCGCATAGCAAGATATAAACATATCCTTTTTCTATATCAGCAAGGATATTTGCTTTTTTATGATGTTCACAGAAAAAATTTACTACCTTTTGTGGATAATATTTCGGATAAATTGTCTTTATGGTACTTTGTACCAAATTATATATACGTTCTGTATCTTCTGCTTTCGCTTCTATGTATCCCATATCTAACCTCATTACGTCCATAAAGATGTAATAAACATCGGACTTGCATTATCTGATTTCTTGAAACCGCAATTTTCGTAAAAATGGACTTCATCATCGTACGCGATAATGGCAATTCTTAAATAATCACTATATTTTTGCTTAACCATATCAACAAGAGTGCGCCCAATTTTTATTCCGTGATATTCAGGGTTTACAAGCAGATAGTGAACGTACGCTGTCATAATACTGTCGTCCATTACGCAAATCATTCCGACAAGTTTGTCTTTATCCCAAGCGGAATATACTGTTTTAAAATTCTTCATTGCTATAACGAGCTTATCGGGATAATGACCTGATGACCATTCAACCGACAAGAACAAATCTTGTAACTGCTCTTTATCAAATTTATGTGTATCACTGTATGTGATTTCCATGTTTATAATCCGAACTCCTTTCACCCTTTCGTTTGGGAAAAGATAAGCAAGCAGATTGCCGCCAGAAGCGACGCCGACGTATGTTTATACTTCAAGTCGCTGAGGGTGGCAAGATGCGCCGCTTATCTTTTCCCAAACTTTCACCTCATTTTTATCATTAATCTATAACAAGCCTCAGCAAGCTGCTGCGCACCGTCACCTGACGGATGCAGATGGTCGCCGCTGTCATACTCTGCCTTCAATGCCTTCGGGTTTGAAGGGTCGCATACAGCCTTGTCAAAATCAATATATCCGTCAATTTCATCGCTTGTTCTTATCCATTCATTTACCTTTACACGCAGCCCCTCGCGCCATTCCTCATAAGTCCGCCAGCCCTCAATCGGAAGAATAGTTGTCATAACTACCTTTAATCCCATTTTTCTCGCTTCTCGGATATAATATCTGAAGCCTTCAACCATATCATCAAGGCTTGGGAAATTACTCATAGGTCTGAATGGATTCACTCCGTCCGGGTGGATAATATCATTTATTCCATGGAAAATAACAACCGTATCAGCTCCTGCGCAATTACATTCGCGTACAAAGCGGTTCTCTCCACTCAAACCGTAGTGTGCATACTGCAAACAATCATACTGTCCAAGCACTCTCGTGCCGCTTACACCGCGTCTTATCCCGGCTATGTTGTCGTTATTTTCAATAAATTTTAAATTTAACCTATCGGCCCATGACTGTGCCGTTATCGAATCACCGAACAGAATTATCGATTTTGCAGCATCATCAGCAAGCACATCAACTGTATTCAGGAAATATGTATATCCGGTAGGCATTCTATTCTCAAGCGGAAATTCCGCCGAAGCCGCCAAATCTCCGTCTGCAAAATAATTATCCTGACAGGGTCCCTCGGTATATACGGTTGACATAAGCTCTGTCATGCCCTCAAAATACATACTTACCGCAATATCCGCGCCTTTTACACATCTGAATTCAATTTCATCAGACGTCACCTCTCCCCCTGCCGGAATTATTCCTTCCGTTAAGCCGTTAAAGGTTATTTCGTTCATTTTTTCAGTGTCAATTTCTGTATTTCCTTTATACACCGCCGCAAATGCTTTTGTAATTCTTACATCATCGTTACCGCATATATTTGAAAAGCGCACCCTTATTTTGCTTCCGTCAAGTGTACACTTAAAAGCATATCTCAGCGTAAGATTCTTCGCATAATTACCCTCGCGTCTTTCCGCTATTGAGGTTGCCGTACCCCACGCGCTTACCCATTTACTCATTTTGTCTCCTCCGTTCCTAAATGGAAATTTCTTCTCTTAGAATTTTATCATATTTTACTGAAAAAATCAACATAATATATTGTAAATTTGAGAATTTTATGTTATAATATGATATATCAATAACCAAAAAGAGGACTATAAATGGAAATTTCAAAAATAAAAGAATATATTGACTCCGAAGGTTTTTTTGTTGCCACACCGGTCGGTACAAGTATGTGGCCTATGCTTAGAAACCGCCGCGATAATGTATACCTTGTAAAATACAGCGGTAATTTAAAAAAATATGATTTGCCGGTATACATCCGTGATGACGGAAAGCACGTAATGCACCGTTGTCTTGGTAAAAGCAGGGATGGTACATATATCATGTGCGGAGACCATCAGTGGACAAAGGAATACGGGATACGCGAAGATCAGATAATCGCAGTTGCCGAGGGCTTTTATCGGGATGATAAATTTATTTCATGCGATAACAAGCTTTATAAGCTTTATGCCCGCATATGGTCACTGAACCTATTTCTTCGCCATTGTTTGTTTTTTGTAATTCATAGATTTATTCCATATCAAAAGACATGGGACAGTTATAAAAAATTATAATTAAAGAAATGGAGATAATAATGAAGAGAAAAATTTTTATTACTGTACTTACTCTGATTTCTGTACTCAGCATTGCCTCATGCGGCAAGGATGATAAAATGAGCAGTCAGATAACCGGCGAAGGCACGGATATTCAGTCAACAGCACCGGCTGACATTACTGACACAAGTTCCGCTTCCACCCCCTCATCCGCCGACTCACCGTCAGCAGCTGTAACACTTGCTCCCGCAGCAACCCCTGACCCGGATTCTGCACAAAAGGCACAGGAAAAGGTTTCATCAAACAACGGAGAAACAAACGCAGTCGTTAATGACGGAAGCGGAGAACGTCAGGTTGATATTAAGTTTACTCTCGAAAATCATACCAATATCGATTTTCCGGCCCTGCTTCTCGCACCGGTTACAGACGACATATCAAAAACGGCAAACATACTCCCGGATGGACAAACCTTTCCTGCGGGTCAGTCAATCACGCTGAATCCCGGCGATGCTGCGCAGTTATCAACGACATTGTTTAATATTGCCGCAGTTGACGCAGACGGAAAGGGATATGTTTTCCAGAACATTGACCTTGCGTCAAGCAGTGTTATTCAGCTTTACATTGACAACGGAGTTCCTAAGGCAGTAATTAATTAAAAACATATAAATTAAAGGAGAATTGCATTTAACATGAAAAAAGATCTTACCAAAAGCATAAAAAAAGCAGCCGGCTCATCGACGTTAAAAAAAATCCTGACAGCCGGCGCTGTAATTGCCGCAGCTGCTGCTGCCGCAGCGGCAGTAACCGCCGTAAAAAAACGCAGAGCTCTTCTTGAGGGAAAACCTCAGAAAAATCTTTCCCGTGCAAAAAATGTATACATTTCGGGAACATCCCTTGCTTCTTTTGCCGCTGCGGCTTACCTCATAAAAGACGGAGGCTATCCGGGCAAAGCAATTCATATCTATGGAACTCCTTCATCGGCAAATACAGAAGAATATGGCTCCATAGGCATATGCACACGCGCGCTGCTGCGCGACATAGAAGCCCGCACAGACGATGATTTCAGCATTGATACAATGTTTGACAATATCTCCTATGCCGCTGCTCCCGAAGTGAAGGTTATTGACGCGGATTCGGACGTCCGTCCGTTGACACTTAAGCCGTCAAAATCTGTATTAAAGGCGCTTTCAAAGGCGCTAAAAAAGCTTTCGTCATCATCCGCCCGGGAGCTTAACGAGCTCAGCGTTGCGGAATGCTTTGGTGAAACATCCGGATTTGCGGACTGCGACTTATTTGCATTTATCGAAATGACCTTCGGAATCCGTTCGGAACATAAGGTATCAGAATTTCTTGCGCGTGTTGAACAGCTGCTTACCTATGCTCCCAAGGCAGGACTTTTTGACACTTTATATTATGATTTTTCAATACTCTCAGTAATTGAGAACTACCTCGAAGAAAACGGCGCTGATATACACCCCGCAGCTGAGATTACCGACGTAGGAATCGCGGACAACAGAGTAAATGCAATTCATCTTGTAGAGGATGGAACAAGAATGACAATATATCTCAACAGAGAGGACTTTGTTATTCTTGATACAGGAAATCTCCTTGACGGGACTACAGAAGGAAGCTTTAACTCAGCTGCGCCCAAACCGGAAACCGCTCCGCAGTCAATGGATTTATGGAAATCTGCCGCCGAAAAAGACGACAGCTTTGGTTTACCGGAAATGCTGCTTGATGATACTCCTGAATCTGTTGAATTTTCAATTGTGGATGATAACGGATACCTGCTCAGGAAAATCTGCAACAAGCTTAACGAAGAACCTGACAACGGAATTTCCGTACTGTTTGAGGCTTCAAACTGGAGAATGAAGCTTACCTCGGAGCCATACTCCTTTATCCCTGCCGCGCCGCAGGATGAAAGCGCCATTGATTTTACAGTCGATGAGGCATTAAACACCACCTCGGACGCTGACGAAGCCGATATTACACCGGAGGATATTGAAGCTGCAAGCATACTCAACGCAGAGCCTGAGCCGCAGCCTGTTATCTGTGTAAAGGGCGTATATGCGGGGTCAGAGGGTAACTTCATCAACAAAACAATGCGTGAGTGCACAGGCGTTGAGCTGCTTTATGAGCTTTGCTGTCATCTCGGTATGCTCAGCGACTGGGAAGAAGCAATTGACAGAATTAAAGTTGTTATGATCAGCTGCTCGCCGTACAAAGCATCGCCGCTGCGCAAAGCGCCTGCATATGCAGTTCCCGAAATTCGTCCGTGTGACAACTGTATGCTTACAGGCGGATTCATTTTGACAGATGCACCTGCCGGAACTATTGAACAGCAGATTCAATGCGCAAAGAAAGCAGCATACACAATTCTCGGCAAAAAGGAGAAAAGAGTTCGTCCAAAACTCGTTGACGTAAGAAGATTATAATACCGAAAATAAGCATTAAGAGCCTATCCGTAAATTAAGCATAGCCTGCCTGCCGTTTTTTTCATCGTACAGCCCGAAAAATCCTCGGCATAGCCTGGTATGAATCGGACTTTCGGAATAATCCGGCAAAAATCCGACTTTGCAACAAGCGCGTCTTTCATTACGGATAGGCTCAGAACAATATAAAAAGACGGGGCATAACTTCAAATGAGTTTTGCCCCGCCTTTTTTATATTAGCAAATTACAAATTATTCAACAATCTTTGCAACTACGCCTGAACCTACTGTTCTACCACCCTCACGGATAGCGAAACGTAATCCCTCTTCCATAGCGATCGGTGTGATTAACTCAACGTTCATATCTACGTTATCGCCAGGCATACACATTTCTGTACCTTCCGGTAAGTTGATTACACCGGTAACGTCTGTTGTTCTGAAATAGAACTGCGGTCTGTAGTTGTTGAAGAACGGTGTGTGACGGCCGCCCTCGTCCTTTGTAAGAACATATACATGACCAACAAACTTTGTATGCGGGTGAACTGAACCCGGCTTTGCAAGAACCTGACCTCTCTTGATGTCTGTTCTCTGAACACCTCTTAAGAGTGCACCGATGTTGTCGCCTGCCTCAGCATAGTCAAGAAGCTTTCTGAACATTTCGATACCTGTAACAACAGTCTTTCTGCTCTCGTCTGTTAAACCAACGATTTCAACTTCATCGTTAAGCTTTAACTGACCTCTCTCAACTCTACCTGTAGCAACTGTACCACGGCCTGTGATTGTAAAGATATCCTCAACCGGCATTAAGAAATCAAGGTCTGACTTTCTTTCCGGAGTCGGAATATAGCTGTCAACAGCATCCATGAGTTCCCAAATGCACTTATACTCCTCAGCATCCGGATCTGTTGATGTTGACTCAATAACACCTAAAGCTGTACCTGTAATAATCGGTGTATCATCGCCCGGGAAGTCATACTCTGAGAGAAGCTCTCTAACCTCCATCTCAACTAACTCGAGAAGCTCATCGTCATCTACCTGGTCAGCCTTGTTTAAGAATACTACGATATACGGTACACCAACCTGACGTGAGAGAAGGATGTGCTCTCTTGTCTGCGGCATCGGACCGTCAGCAGCTGATACAACAAGGATAGCGCCGTCCATCTGAGCTGCACCTGTGATCATGTTCTTAACGTAGTCGGCATGTCCCGGGCAGTCAACGTGTGCATAGTGACGTGCATCTGTCTCATACTCAACGTGAGCTGTTGAAATTGTGATACCTCTTTCTCTCTCTTCCGGAGCTTTATCGATCTGATCGTAAGCTTCGTAAGCAGCCTGACCCTTTAAAGCCAATACCTTTGTGATTGCAGCTGTAAGAGTTGTCTTACCGTGGTCAACGTGACCAATTGTACCGATGTTTACATGCGGCTTAGTTCTTTCGAATTTAGCTTTTGCCATTGGATTGTCCTCCTAAATAAAATATTATAATACAACTATAATACTATTGTACTATGTTTTTGGAAAAAAATCAAGTGTTTTTTGAAAATTTTCCTCAAAAATATCATATAATTTTTATGATAATCCCTTTTGGAGAAGCTGTTTTCTTCTCCAAAAGGAGTAAACTACCTAATTCTTAGAGCTTATGAAGCAGGAAACAACAATTACTTGTCTTTTCTGTCATTAATAATCTTCTCCTGAATTGATCTCGGAACCTCACTGTAGTGTGACGGCTCCATTGTATACTGACCGCGTCCCTGAGTTCTTGAACGAAGGTCTGTAGCGTAACCAAACATCTCCGAAAGCGGAACATTTGCAGTAATCTGCTGAACACCGCCCGAACGAGCTTCCATCTTCTGAATCATGCCTCGTCTTGAAGTGATGTCACCCATAACGTCGCCCATGTATTCATCCGGCATGATTACGTTTACAAGCATGATCGGCTCCTTAATAACCGGGTCTGACTTCTTCATGCCTTCTTTGAACGCCATTGAAGCTGCAATCTTGAACGCCATTTCCGAAGAGTCAACCTCGTGATATGAACCGTCAACCAAAGTAGCTCTTAAGTCAACTACGTTATAGCCTGCAAGTACGCCTGACTGCATTGCGCCCTGGATACCCGCATCTACTGCCGGGATATACTCCTTCGGAATAGCACCGCCGACAACGGCATTAACGAACTCGTAGCCTGCGCCCTCCTCGAGCGGCTCCAACTTGAGTACAACGTGACCGTACTGACCCTTACCGCCTGACTGACGTGCATACTTATGCTCAATATCAACCGGCTTCTTGAATGCCTCACGGTATGATACCTGCGGTTCGCCGACATTTGCCTCTACCTTAAACTCACGGAGAAGTCTGTCTACGATAATTTCAAGGTGAAGCTCACCCATTCCGGCGATAATTGTCTGACCTGTTTCTTCATCTGTATAAGTCTTGAAGGTCGGATCCTCTTCAGCAAGCTTTGCTAAAGCAATACCCATCTTCTCCTGACCTGCCTTTGTCTTAGGCTCAATCGCAACACGGATAACCGGCTCCGGGAAGTTCATTGACTCCAGAATAATCGGATGATCCTCATCACAAAGTGTTTCACCTGTTGTTGTGTTCTTTAAACCAACAGCAGCTGCGATATCACCGCTGTAACAGCAGTCTATATCCTGACGTGAATTTGAGTGCATCTGTAAGATACGTCCCATACGCTCTCTATGACCCTTACAGCTGTTGAGAACATATGAACCGGCGTTTACAACACCCGAATATACACGGAAGTAACAAATCTTACCAACATACGGGTCTGTAGCAATCTTGAATGCAAGCGCAGCGAACGGAGCATCGTCTGATGACGGTCTCTCCTCTTCCTCATCTGTTTCCGGGTTGATACCCTTAATATGCGGAATGTCTGTCGGAGCAGGCATATACTCGATTACAGCGTCAAGAAGCATCTGAACGCCCTTGTTTCTATATGAAGTACCGCAGAGAATCGGAACGATTTCATTAGCGATTGTAGCCTTTCTCAAAGCCTTCTTTAATTCGTCAACAGAAATCTCTTCCTCACCGAGGAACTTCTCAAGAAGATCTTCGTCTGTTTCGCAGATAGCCTCAACCATAGACGCACGATATTCTTCAGCCTGCTCAACCATATCCTCCGGAATATCTTCAATTCTAATATCTGTACCGAGATCATCATAATAAATCTCAGCCTTCATTGTCATAAGGTCAATGATACCCTTGAAGGTTTCCTCAGCACCGATAGGAAGCTGAATCGGAACACCGTTAGCCTGAAGTCTTTCGTGAACCATGTCCACAACTCTGAAGAAGTCAGCGCCCATGATGTCCATCTTGTTAACATAAATCATTCTCGGTACATTGTACTCGTCAGCCTGACGCCAAACAGTTTCTGACTGCGGCTCAACACCGCCCTTAGCACACATAACGGTTACAGAACCGTCAAGTACCTTTAATGAACGCTGAACCTCAACTGTGAAGTCAACGTGTCCCGGTGTATCAATGATATTGATTCTGTTCTTTATACCGGCATACGGACCTGATTTCGGCGCCCAGAAACAGGTTGTCGCAGCGGAAGTAATTGTGATGCCACGTTCCTTCTCCTGTGCCATCCAGTCCATTGTTGACGCACCGTCATGAGTTTCACCAATCTTATGATTGATACCTGTATAATACAGAATTCTCTCTGTTGTAGTTGTCTTACCGGCATCAATATGAGCCATGATACCGATATTTCTTGTATTTTCAAGTGAATATTCTCTCTTTGACATGAATATGTTTCCTCCTTTCAATAAGGATTACTGATTTATACGTTTCCGTTCCAATAATGAACGCAGAATTACCATCTGTAATGAGCAAAAGCCTTGTTTGCCTCTGCCATCTTGTGAGTATCCTCGCGCTTCTTAACCGAACCGCCGGTACCGTTAATAGCGTCCATAAGCTCGTTAGCGAGTCTTTCCTTCATTGTTCTTTCGTTTCTCTCTCTCGAGTAACGAGTTAACCATCTCAAGCCCAATGTCTGACGTCTTTCCGGACGAACCTCCATCGGAACCTGATATGTCGCACCGCCGACACGGCGAGCCTTTACCTCTAATACAGGCATGATATTATCCATTGCCTCAGTGAAAGCCTCTAACGGATCCTTGCCGGTCTTTTCTCTTATGATGTCAAATGCATCATAAACGATTTTCTGTGCTATACCCTTCTTACCGTCTAACATTATGTTGTTGATAAGCTTTGTTACAACGACACTATTATAAATCGGATCGGGTAAAATTTCTCTCTTTGCGATAAAACCCTTTCTAGGCACTTTACTTCCCTCCTTCATAGTATGTGTGAACACGTACATTGTATTCACGCTCATGAATATCACAGGTACTCTGAATTTACTCTTTCAAAATTCCGTCAGCGCGTATTCGAATATATAGTAATAAAATATAACCGATATGCACTTGTGATAAACGCTTATTTTGTTTTTACAGCAGAATTATTTCTTTGCTGCCTTCGGCTTCTTTGCACCGTACTTGCTTCTTGACTGCAGACGACCGTTTACACCCTGAGCATCAAGAGTACCTCTGATAATGTGGTATCTTGTACCCGGTAAATCACGAACTCTTCCGCCTCTGATAAGAACAACGCTATGTTCCTGTAAGTTGTGGCCGATACCCGGAATATAAGCTGTTACTTCAATTCCGTTTGTAAGTCTAACTCTGGCAATCTTTCTTAAAGCTGAGTTCGGCTTCTTCGGTGTTGCTGTTCTTACAGCTGTACAAACGCCTCTCTTCTGCGGCGAGCTCTTGTCGCTCATCTTCTTCTTTAAAGAGTTAAGACTCTTCTGAAGAGCCGGAGCTGTTGATTTCTTTGTAGATGTCTTTCTACCGTTCTTAACCAGCTGGTTAAATGTAGGCATACCGTGTTACACTCCTTTGCATAAAATTTAATTTATTATTACACGCTTCCGCGCGGAATAAACGTATTTACTTTAAAATAACCGCGCAGCTTGCACCAACCTCAATACCGCACATAGCGCCAAGCTCACGCATTGACTTGATGTAAAACACCTGAATATTTTTGGTTTCCGCTGCACTCTCAACGGATGATCTGATTTTATCATCGCTCTCTTCGGCAAGATATATCCTGTCCGCCTTATCCTCATTAATAGCTCTTAAGGTCTGCTTATAACCGACCATCATATTTAATTTATCAGACTCGCTGATCATCAGAATTCCCTCCGTTAAATAATAGTGTGTGTTTTTCCGCACACACACTATTATTTTACCATATTTTTTTTGTCATGTCAAGACCGAATTCCAAAAGGTATAATATTTTTTTTGATAATTTTCATATATTCCTTATATGTTTTTTTAGGCATTTCGACAAACAACAGCCGCCCGGCAAAAAAAGCTGCTGCTCTGTGCCGGACGGCTGTTTTCAATATAGGAGCTTATCAATAAAATTACTCGGTTAAAGCTTTTACGATTGCATCGGTAATCTTTTCGCTTCCCGCCTCGTTTGCGAATAAGTACTGGTTTCCGTCTGTTGAACGCAGATATGTTTCAATCTCGTCCGAACCCCAGAGAGCCGCAATGTCAATTACATTTACGTCCTCCGCCTCAGCTACCTTCTTGATAACCGCTGTATAATCCGCATTTGACGAGCCACCCTCGTTTGTGATGCCGTCCTTGAACGAAGCGTTCTTTCCCGTAGGAATAGTTGCCAGATAAATATCCGCGCCCGATACCTGCTTCTTTGCGCCCTGAACGAAGGTTGTTACAGCATCCTCAAAATCATCTATATCCATATTCTGCATCCAGTCATACGAACCTGCATATACGATTAACGCGTCATAACCGCTCTTCGGAAGCTGTGCGATATACGACTGTGCCGCCAAAGCAACTCCTGTCTTGCCTGTGTAACGGAGACCGTCCTCAGCCTTGATGTAAAGCTGCTTTGCGTTGATTGCCTCGTCAAGCATTGTGAGCCACGGGTCGCTGCTTGTTACGCTGCCGTCAACAACCATGTAAATGCTCTTGTCAGCAAGCTTGTCTGTTACAGCCTTCTTTGTGATTGACTCACTCTTTGTGAAGTCCGTCGGAACCTTTGAAGTTTCCATGAAGTTTACATATAAGGTATTTCTGCTTACTGTCGGAATTTCAATCGAATATCTGATATACGCAGCATTTTCCGGAGCTTTTACAAGCTTCGACAAATCGCCCGCATCGCCCGAAATGTACTTCTTATCCTTGTCATAGAATGCATATCCCTTACAGATGTTCGAGTATTCAAGAGCATTCGGATGATATACGGCTGCAAAATACTGCTTTCCGCCGTTTACCGGAACAAAGTTTGTTGTACTCTTCTCTGTAACCGAAGCGTCAACCTCACCTGTAGCCGGGTCAATAACACCTACAACGAGTGAATGAGCAAATGTGTTTACGCCCTCCTTCGGAGCAATCTCCTCAGCATCATCAGCTGCTGATGTACCTGACGACGGAGCTGCTGTTGCATCCGGCGCAGCTGTCGCCGCCGGGTTTGCCGTTGCTTCGGGAGCCGCTGTCGCTGCCGGGTCCGCTGTTGCTTCAGGAGCCTCAGTTGCTGTTGCGGCTGTTGTAATGATTACCTGCTGATTTTCTCCGTCCCACTCAACATTGCAGGCCATAGCTTCGCTTATGGCTCTTACCGGTACGAGTGTTCTGTCACTGACAATCTTGGCAGGAACGTCAAGTGTTACGAGCTTTTCACCTACATACATATCCGGCGAGTCGATTGTAAGCTTAATGGTTGTTTCACCCTTTACGGATGTAACGGTTCTTGTTTCGCCGTCCCACTCAACCGTTGCGCCAAGAGCCTCAAAAATAGCTCTCATCGGTACTAAAGTTCTGTCGTTGTCAATAATCGGCGACTGATCTTCAAAGTTTACATTCTTACCGTCAATTGTAACTGTAATATCCTGCGCATAAGCCGCGCTCATGCTTACCGCCGCCGCAGCAGCCACAGCTGCCGCCATAATCTTCTTGTTCATTGAAATAAACCTCTCTTTATAATTATTCTTTATATTATTTAACAAGACCAAAAGCCTCAATAATATCATCTATTTCTTCATCATTTATTGCAACTACCTCTCCGAGTCCCTTCGCTGCAATAATTGCCCGTGCGCTGTACTCCGCAACCTCAAGCCTGTCAAACGCATTCAAAAGGCTGTCGCCTGTTACAATTACGCAGTCATTCTTGATAATGCCTATCGGTGTATTCTGAGTAAATACAGCCGCGGTTTCCTTCGGCTTTAAGTAATTGTCACCAAAGTCAAGCTTCGGGATTGTTCTCATAAGTATGTAGCTCTCCGGAATAGTTCTTGAGTCGAGCGGTTCATCTGTAACGGCAAACGACATAAGACACGGCGGATGAGCAATTATAATTGAATTAACATGAGGCTGCTGCCTGTAAATCTCACGGTGCAGCTCAACGCTTCTTGACGGTATCTTACCCATCTCTTTGTAGCTTCCTCTGATTTTTACAATATCCTCCGGCTCAATGTACTTTCTGTCCGAGCCTGACGGAGTAATTATAAAGCTGTCTTCATCAATGCGCTGCGAGAATGTTCCCTGTGTGCTTGTGAAAAGCTGCTGATTATATGCTCTCTTAATAAACTTGCACATATCTGCTCTTGCCTGCTTTTCAACGCTTGTGATCTTGTTTGCGACAAACTCATCCATATCAACATACTGTCTTGACTTATACCATTCAATCTGTTCCGGTGTAAGCGAATGAGGCGTACCGAAGTTATTCGCATCAATCTCCAGTCTTGCCGAAAAGTCAAGCGTTTCAAATGACTTAAACGCATCAAACATCGACTTTGCACCGATTACTACACCATGGTTCTCAAGAATAACCGTGTTAAAGCCCTTGTCAAACTCCAGACTTATCTTGTCTCCCAAATCCTGGCTTCCCGGAAGTCCGTACTTTGCCATACCGATTTCACCGCACGAAAACTTTACGTTTGGGATAAGGCTTGTGTTCGGCAGTTTTCTTACAATCGAGAAAGCAACCAAAGCCGGCGGGTGAGCGTGAAGCACCGCTTTGATATCCGGTCTTGTCTTGTAAATATGCTGATGGAACGGGTACTCGCTTGACGGCTTATGATTGCCGACAATAGTACCGTCCGGCTTAATGCACACCATGTCATTTCTCGTCAGACTGCCCTTATCGATCGAACCCGGAGTTATCCAGATATCGCCGTTATCATCCAAAATAGAGAGATTTCCTCCCGAAGTGGTAGTCATACCATAGCCATAAATTCTCTCCATGAACATAACGAGCTGATCCGCAGGATGCAGCATTGATAAATTCATAATATATTCCTCCCTACTGTATTTTATATTATATAAATATTGTACAACAATAAGAAGAATTTGTCAAGTTATTTTGCCTTAATTATATAAATTTACTTATAATCCTTAACCAGAAGAGCCCTCACATATCCTCGTTCCTTATCGGTCGATTCTATATAAAATCCCCTGCCGTAATAAAAACGAATAAGCGGAGTAATCTTTGAGCCGGTATGGAGCCGAAGCCGTTTTACCCCCTTATTAATCATTATTCTGTCAACAAGATTGATGATACTCTTTCCTATGCCGTTGTTCTGATTGTTAAGCTTAACGCCGAAGCGCGAAAGATATGCCGTATGATCCGGAAAAATCTCTACGCGAACACTGCCGAGCGGAATGCCGTCCTGTACGGCAAGAAGCACAATCTTATCTGCAATATCCCTGCGTATATCCGCCTCTGTTTCCTTCAGGGCCTCCAGCTTTTCCGGATCGCAGCCTGCCATTTCGCCGTACTTTGTAAACGCTTCGCGTGTGATACTCAATATATCCGGAATATCATCATAATTTGCGAGGCGAATCTGAAAAAATGATTGATAGTCCGCTAACATATTATGTATCCCCTTTCTTATGGAAGCACTGATTAAATATAGTACGCAGTGAACACAGTCAGATTTTTCGTCAGATTATATAAAAAGATCGAAGGCATACTCGCGTATGTCGAGAGATTTTTGTATGATATGACGGAAAATATGCAAGTTCAATGCGTGCTAAGCCGTTAGGCGTTAATTAATCAGTGGTTCCTTATTGTTTCCTCATTATATTTACGCCATTAATGTCGCCATTACCGCTTTCTGCGCGTGCAGACGATTCTCCGCCTCATCGAATATTACGCTGCGCGGTCCGTCAATAACCTCCTCTGTTACCTCAAAGCCCCTGTATGCCGGGAGACAGTGCATGAATACAGCATCCTCCTTTGCATTTGAAAAAAGCTTTCCGTCAACAGTATATGGAGTAAATATCTTCTGTCTTTCAGCCTTTTCAGCTTCCTGTCCCATCGATACCCATGTATCCGTATATACAATATCCGCGTCCTTAACAGCCTCAACCGGGTCCCTTGTTATTATAAGGTTCTTTCCCGACGCCTTGAAATCCGCCTTTGCATTTTCAACAACCTCAGCATTGCACTGATACTGCTCCGGAGTAGCAATCGCACAGTCAAGCCCCGCCTTTGCGCAGCCGTACATAATCGAATGAGCCATATTGTTTCCGTCACCTATATACGCAAACTTCAAGCCTTCAAGTCTGCCCTTATGCTCATATGCCGTCATAAGGTCAGCAAGCACCTGACACGGGTGCAGCAAATCAGTCAGCGCATTTATTACCGGAATACTTGCTTCCTCCGCAAGCTCTGTTACATCCGAATGTGCAAAGGTTCTTATCATGATACCGTCAAGATAGCGTTCCAAAACCTTTGCCGTGTCATGAATTGTTTCTCCCCTGCCAAGCTGTATATCATTTGACGAAAGGAAAAGCGGGTATCCGCCGAGCTGTGTCATTCCTACTTCGAACGAAACTCTTGTACGGGTTGATGATTTTGTAAAAATCATTCCAAGAGTCTTTCCCTTTAAAATCGGATGCGGAATCCCTTCCTTAAGCTCTTTCTTAAGCTTTAATCCAAGCTTTAACAAATCCAGAACCTCTTCCGACGTCAAATCATGTAAACTGATTAAATCCTTCATTTTTCATTCTCCTCCTTATTCCATTATCTCCTTCAATTTTGCAATAAATATATCTATTTCATCACTCGTAATATTCAGTGCCGGAGCAATTCTTATTGTATTGCCGCCGCACAGGCTCGTTAATATTTTTCTTTCGAATAAACCTCTGAATACGTCCTTTGCGATTTCGTCCTTAAGCTGTATTCCGATAAGCAGTCCCGCGCCTCTTACATCGGTTATCTTATCCGGATACTGCGCTTTAAGTGAATTAAGCTTTGACATAAATTCCGCTCCCTTGTTTCTTGTGTTTTCAAGCAGGTTTTCCTTCTCAAAAATCTCAAACACAGCAAGACCGGCGGCTGTTGCAAGCGGATTTCCGCCGAAGGTTGTTCCATGATCCCCCGGCTCAAAGGCGTCCGCCACAAACTGCTTTGCACACAACGCGCCAATCGGAACTCCTCCTCCCAGAGCCTTTGCCGATGTGAATATATCCGGCTCAACACCATAATACTGACTTGCGAATAAATATCCGGTACGTCCCATTCCTGTCTGAACCTCATCAAAAATAAGGATTATTCCCTTCTCATCGCATAACGCTCTTACCTTTTCCAGATATTCTTTATCCATCGGATGAACGCCGCTTTCTCCCTGAATCGGCTCAAGCATTATTGCCGCGGTTTTATCGTTCACAGCCTCAAGCAGCGCTTCAAAATTATTGGGTTCAACCTGAGTTACTCCCGGCAGATTCGGACGATACGGAGCTTGATAATGCTCCTGCCCCGTCACAGCCACTGTAGCAAGAGTCCTGCCGTGAAACGAATGATTAAGAGAAATAATCTCCGTCCTGTCTATTCCTTTCTTATAGAAGTAAATACGCGCCAGCTTCATTGCTCCCTCATTAGCCTCTGCGCCGCTGTTAGCAAAAAACGCTCTGTCTGCGCATGTATTTTCAACCAGCTTCTGTGCAAGCTTTGCCTGATTTTCTATATAATACAGGCTTGAAGTGTGAACCATTTTTCCAATCTGCTCAGTTACCTTCTCAACAAAGTACGGATGCGCATGACCTATGGCATTTACCGCAATACCTCCCAGGAAATCATAATATACCTCGCCCTTATCATCATAGAGCTTCATTCCCTTGCCATGGTCAAAAACCACAGGAAGCCTGTCGCCAAAGGTATTCATATAATATTTCTTATCTAAAGCTTTTATTTCCTCAAGCATATTTAACCCTCCAATACGGTATTTCTCACCGACATATTCTATATTATACAACATATTTCTTAAAATTGCAAGTATTTTTCGCAATTTTATTTATTTTTATGAATAAATATTCTCAAAAACGAATAAATCAAGGGGAAACCATAAGGTCTCCCCTTTGCATTTCTGTTATTCAATGATTATGCACTTAATACAACGAGAACCATAGTTGTTATAAGGAACAATATCGCTGCGGTGGTAGTAACCTTTGTAAACATTGCTTCCTTAGTTGTACCGCCCGCTTTCTTAAAATAGGAATCGCCCATATCTGATGAAGCGCCCTGAATACCTCTCATACCCGGATCCTTGCCCTCCTGCATAAGCACAACAAAAATAAGAAAACACGTTACTATAATATGAAGTACAATAAATAATGTCTGCATCTCTAAAACCTCCTTTTACCCAAAAATTATTCAGCAAGGGTATCAGCACCCTTTATTCACCGGACAGCCTAAACCGCCGTTATACTTAACCATTATATCATATTTTTTCAAATATTCAATAGTTTTTTTAAAAAATTTATTTTTTTCTGAATGTTTTATTTGTTTTCCCCGAAATCTCCGTATCATCAGTCAAGATCGTAGTTTAATTCCTCATCCGTATCATTCTGTTCGTCATCTTCCTGCGGCTGCGGTTTCGGCTCATCCGCCGGTTTCGGAGCAGCCGTCACATTCGGCCTCGGTGTAGGCGTAGCTATCGGTCTTGGCGTCGGCGTGGGCGTCGGTCTCGGCGTTGCAGCAGGTGCCGCAGTCGGTGCATCACTCGGCTTCGGAGTTGCCGTAGGCTTCGGTGACGGAGTCGGAGTTGATAAGCCCATCTCATCCATAAGCGCTTTTCTCTCTCTTTCAGAAAGACTTTCCAGCGAATCAAGCAAATGAACCGCCAGCTTATTTCCGGCAGCATTTATTTTTTCAGCATGCTCTGCGGAAACCCCGCCGTAAATCTCATTAAGCGCCTTTATAATTGTATTATTTTTATTAATATAAAATCTGAAATTATCGTCTGCCTGTGCATTGCCTTCTATAACCGCAACTGACGCATCAAATACATCGGCTTCGTGCTTCTTAAGAAATGTCTTTGCAAGCATATTTTTTCTGTCATAATAGAATACCAAAATATCAGTAAGCGCAATATCTGTATTTTCCGCTTCCTGATAATTATTGTATTCATCATAAAACGTTTCCACATTTCCGTATGTTTTCAAAACATATGCATCAACATTCGGGCAATCCGTCACATATTCCATAATATCATATACATTATTCATGTATCTTTCCCTGATATCACGTGCAATCTCATTTCTCTTATCATTGCATCTTTCCTGAATGCGTTTTACACTTCCTTCATGTTCCTCAAACTGTGTTGAGTTGGTCTTTTGATATGCGTCAGCAAGCATCTCGCAAGCCGCTATCTGCTGATTATATACGGCATCTTCGGCGTCCTCCATGCTTCTGTACTTTTTTTCACCGACCTTCGGAAGCCTGTTTTCTATTTTTATATTGTCAAGCTGTTCCTCTATATCCTCGTAATTACTGCATCCCGCAAACAGCAGCAGGGCAACAAGAGAAACAGTCACCATCAAAAGCTTTCGTTTCACGCGTATTCCCCTTTTATATATTATTGCTGTCATTTATCTCTGTACCGACTGCCGCAGCTCCGGATTTTTCAGCTTCCGCTTCATCAGTATTCGAACTATTCCTAACAGATGACTTTTCTGCTTTTATCTGTTCCATTGACATTTCCGCTTTTTCACCGTACTCACCGTTTCCGTAATGGTAATTATAACGGTAATTATATCTGTAGCGGTATCCATAGCCTCTGGAATAGCCGTAGCCTCTGCTGCGGTATCCGCCGTAGCCGTTACCCGACGCATCAATATCATTTACAAAGAAGCCAAGCACCTTCGCGTCCGCAATATTCAAAAGATTAATCGCGTGTTCAATACTTTCATGATTCGTATATCCCTCACGCACAATCATAACAATGCCGTCAACATACTTTGAAAGCGCCGCAGCATCAGTTACAACCGTTACCGGCGGAGTGTCGAAGAAAATATAATCATACTGCTTTTTAAGCTCCTCAAGCATATTTCCCATAGCCTCCGACGAAAGCAGTTCCGCAGGATTCGGCGGAATCGATCCTGATGTAAGAACATCCAGACCGTCCTTCAAGGATCTGAAAACCACATCATCAAAGCCTTGCTGATTCGAAAGCACCGTTGAAAGACCGTTGGACTTTAAAACGCCAAGGTATTGATGAACTCTCGGTTTTCTCAGATCTCCGTCTATCAAAAGCACACGCGCTCCCGTCTGGGCAAAGGTTATCGCAAGATTTATCGTCGATGTTGTTTTACCCTCTCCCGGATTTGCGCTTGTAATTGCAATTACCTTACATCCGTTATCCACTGCGCCGGCAACCGAGAAAATGATATTTGTTCTTGCCGTCTTATATGCTTCCTGAACAACGAACGCCGTCTTTTTATTAAGGATTGCCTGCTGACTATGCTTTAAAGTCCCGGACTTAATTTCCTTTTCTTTTTTATTATTCTTTATATTCAGCTTAAACACAATATTTCCCTCCCCCAATTACACTTCATGCAAGTTCGGAACCTCGCCAAGAATAGGCAGACCATACTTGGTCGAAAGCTCCTCTGAGCTTTTTACACGAGTATCAAAAATATTTATAAGGAAAATAATAAGCGCCGCAAGCGCCGCACCCGCTACAAAGCCGATAAGACCTCTCTTAAGCGAATTACTGGGAAGAGGAGCCAGACTCTCCTCGGCATTGTTAATAAGCTTTACCGAACCGCCCTCAAACACTCGTCTGATTTCATCCGGAGCATTATGGGAAATACTCTCCGCTATTAAATATGCGTCATGAGAGTCGTTCGCTCTCACCGATATGCTTAAAATATTGGTATCTGTCTTTGACGAATAACTCGTCATTGCCTGAATTTGATTATAATCATATTTATTTCCGATGTCATCACTGACTGTTTCCAAAAACGGCTTTGAACTTAAAATTTCAATATATGTAGGCATAAGATCCTTCGCATTTTCAATAGCTGTCATATTAACATCATCTGTCTTTTGTTCTGTCTGTGTGTTGATGTATACCGTTGCAGCAGAACTGTACTGCGGCACAGAGGTCAGCTTAGAGTATGCAAAAGTTCCTCCTCCAACCAGAACCGCCATTATTACAATCAGCCACCAGAAAGTAAGCATCATATTTATAATATCAATAATTGATATTTGTGTTTCAATTTGTCTGTTTTCCGCCGCATTACCGGCCGAGGCAGCTGTTTTTACTTCCTGCATTGCATTTTGATTGTCCATTTTACCACCTTAACCCTTTCATTACATACATTTTTATGTTCCCCGTCTATTCCTTCATCATAATAAAAGAACATATTTCATCACACTATAATAGTATAGCACAAAAAAACAGGCTTGTCAACATAAAATCACAGAAATTTCACGGAGAAATCACAGAGCGTTACAAAACGATTACAAAATCTCAATCCTTGTTTCGTATTGCTTTTACAGTTTCTTTTTGGCAGTGCATAACATCTGCCGTTATTACCTTTGTAAGTCTAATGTTATTTTGACATAAGAATATACCAATACAAAAAAAGCGTCCAATCGCAGAAAAAAAAACACGATTGAACGCCTTTCCTTATATATGAAAATGTTATAATACTTTTGC
>JAUNPN010000224.1 GCA_030536655.1 bacterium
TACAAAAGATATAACAGCTGCTGAGAAATTACAATAATTTAGCAGAACGTCGATCACGTCAAAAGGAATTTGAATTGACTGCGAATGTTTTATTCTATCAATTCTCTCGTTAGCAAGTGCTGCAAGAACCTTACCGTTTTGTATAATACACGCGCCTCTGTCATGCCCTACATGAATTCCCAATGACAATTTTTTCATTTAATCCACAGCCTCCACTCTCTATACTATATAAAATAATTCATAGTTATCCTTTATTTAGAACACGAGGTGAATAATATAAACTGATTATTCCGCGTGAAAAGCTCCGCTGATATTTACATAAGCTCCGGAACGATATTCAAAATAGCTCCGGTGATGATTCTATATATAAATCTGCAAGGTAATAGCCGATAGAGCCTTAGTATTTACCGTGGGAGTTATCCCTGTATATGTGGGTAACTCCTTGTAGCAGTTTAATCAATATCAGCTTTAGCTGTCGCTTCTCTCATGTTCTTTGTTCCGGTAAAAATCCATGTGGAGTTGTGTACGATTCTATCCATGATTGAATCCGCGTGAATTCCTCCTCCAAGACGACTATGCCAATCCTTCTTGGGATACTGTGTGCAGAATATTGTCGCCGTATTATCATAACGACGTTCAATCAATTCAAAGAGAAACTGCTTGCCGTGAGTAATGTTGGCAAACTCATCGTATTCCATAATCAAATCAGGCATACGAATGTATCTTGTTTTGATTCGCTGCTTACAAGCCTCTTTCCCTATGGCACATCCGAGGTATGTTTTACCGGAACCCGTGGGACCATGTATGATAACAGATGTATGCTTGTTGATAAAACTGCAATCTGATATTCTTAGAATGTCATCTCTGGTGAAGCCTCTGTCAGAGTAATCAATACTTTTAACATCAGCCGCTACTCTGAATTTTGACTGCTTAATCAGCCTTGTTACACGCTGGTTGAACTTCTCTTGATATACATAGTCGGTGATATATCCAATACGTTCATCAAAGCTGAGTCCCGCATAATTACTGTCTCCGTTTTGTATATCAATAGCTGCAACCATTTCGGGGAGTCCAAGCTCAAGAAGCTTTCTGCGAGTCTCATTATTCAGCATCCGAACCACCTCCATAATATGCCGCACCGCGAACATATCCCTGTTCTTCTGAAGATTCAGAAGGCAGCGTTACCGTCTTTGTCTTGATTAGCTGATAAGATAGCTTTAAGATGTCTGTATCGGGGTGAGTGAATACTGTCAAGAGCTATTCTGCAAGCCGCTTCAAGCCTTCTGGGAGTTGTAGTTCGTGCTAAGCTTTAAAACCGATAAGCAGGGGTTGTATGCCTGCTCTTTTATCTGCAAACTCTCGAATATCCTGTTAATGACCTCTGCTGTATACTTACCGATTGAATCAGCCCATCTGCGTATACGACTTTCATCCCATTCCGGCTTCTGAAATCTATCAGGCATATCCTCGGAATGCGTAGAATAGCGGTTGACTACATAATCCGGAAATCGCACATGAGTTGCAATGCGATCATGCTGATAATATATCTCCAGTATGGATGCGGTCACTTTGATGTCAACAGCCTTACCTACATACTGATACGGGCAGGAATACCTGTTCTTCTTGTAAATAACATGACTGTCAAGCGTCACTTTGCGTCCATAAAACCATTCGGCAATTTCAAAAGATATTGCCGGAAGAGCATGAAGATACTCCTTCTCTTCATCAAATGCCAGTTTGCGGCTTCCCTCGCGCTTCTGAAATGGCGTATTGTTGAAGTCATCCACAGATGCATATACAGCCATGCGCAGCTCATTGAGCGTATTAAAGGTACAGTCACGAAGTCGGGCAATCACAGCGGTTGCTATCTTGCCGACAGTACCCTAACAGATGCTTTAGCCTTTGGAGTTCGCACAGGAGCAGGCATAATAGCAGTGACGTAATGCTGTCCGAATGACTCATATTTCTCGTTGAGTATAATGTCGCCTTCCTTAGGGTGCTTGATAACGCCGGTCTTTAGATTATCACATACAATACGATTAGTAACGCCTCCAAAGAAATCAAACATCTTAACATGACACATTAGCAAAGTGTCCTCTTTCATATTGAGACATGGCTCAACGAAGGAATACTGACTGTAGGGCAGCGTTGCGACAAAGAGGTATACGGGGATTATCTCACCTGTATATTTGTCCGTAAGCTGCATTGTGGAGCCGCTCCAGTCCACCTCAACAATTATCCCGGGCTTATGTACCAAATGGTTGGTAAGGCTGTTGGTGTTGATATACTTGCGGTAATCGTCACAGAACTTTGCGTAGCCAACAGGGAGCTTGCTGCTTTGAATACATTTGGAATTGTATTCAGCCCACAGCAGCTTTAGCGTAACCCCCGTGCGTGATAATTCTTTGTGAACATAAGCATAATCAGGAAGTTCATAAAGAATTTCCGCAGAATATTTGTCAGGAAAGAACTTACGATAAAGCTCTGCATCGTTCATATCCTGAATATCAATGTAGGCGAGCTTTAATTCCTCTGCGCGTTTCAGCACAGCGCTTACAGAATGCTTGCCGATGTGTCTTTCGGAATCAATGCGGTTTCTCGAAAGTCCACGGCTGTGAAGCTCAAGAATGAGCTTGATATTAATTTTGTTTGCCATATACATGGCTCCTTTCATATAAAATTAGCATAACTGCTAAATTAATTTTATACGAAAGCGGAGCTTTTGTAAATATCAGGCGGAGCTTTTGCGGATATAGGTACTTTAAGATACCCGGAGCTTTCTCGAATATTGGGTGGAGCTTTTTTGGCTATAGGTGGAGCCACGAGCGTGGAATAATCAATTTTGCTTTCGAGTATATATGGAAGTCTACATAACTAAGAACCCAATGTGCTTTAGCCGTTGGAGTGTCAGAATAATATATCTCAAAAAAACATACCTTATGAGAAAAAATCTCGCAAATCTTATTGCAAAATATTTAAAACTGTGTTACAATAAGAACTGTAATTATAATAACGAACAGGATGGAGGGTTATAAAATGTTAAGCCAGTTGACTTTTAGTAACTACAAATCATTTAAAGATGAGGTTATGTTAGATTTTATCCCAGAAAATATTAACGAACATAAAGAAAGTCTTATAACCGATACCAAGGACAATGAACGCTTTTTACCGGTTATAGTATTGTATGGTCCGAATGGCGGTGGCAAATCTACGGTTCTTGAAGTTCTGTCAACAGTACGTGACATTATATTAAGCAGAGTTATGTTGTCGTCAGA
>JAUNPN010000225.1 GCA_030536655.1 bacterium
CTCACTTTTTCATAGATTTGATTTTTATACATAAATGTATGTATGATTAATAATCAAGGATTTATCCATGCGTGAGTAAGTCAACGACTTATCCACCGTGGATAAATCGCCTATTGCTTTATTCCGTCAGTCTGCCTTCGTACATGATTGACAACTCGCCATAGACCTTACCCCAGTTCCGCAACGGCTTCGTCCATTTTTTTGTCGCTTCATAAGTCGTTAAATACAGTGCTTTATGCAATGCTGTAGCACTTGGAAATACGCTCCTTTGTCCGTTTAGACGTCGGTATGCACTGTTAAGACTCTCGATCGCATTGGTTGTATACATTATTTTTCGTACTTCAGCAGAAAATTTAAACATAGGCGATACTACATCCCAATTGTCCACCCAGTGTTTCATTGCATTTGGATATTTTTTATCCCATTTTTCATTAACACTAAGCATATTTTCATAACCTGTTTCTTCATCGGCTGCATGATAGATTGTCTTAAGATCGTTGGCAAATGCTTTTTTATCTTTATCTGCCACACGCTTAAGTGTATTCCTTACCTGATGCACAATACAACGCTGGTATTCTGTTTCAGGAAATGCAACTGCTATTGATTCCTTTATTCCCGTAAGACCGTCTGCACAAAGTATGAGGATGTCCTTGACTCCGCGGTTTTTCAGCGAATTAAGGACTCCCAGCCAGTATTTTGCACTTTCGTTTTCCCCCGACTGTTATACTTAATACTTCCTTGTACCCTTCAGTATTTATACCCATGATTATGTACGCAGCAAGCTTTTTATTATGTGTTCGTCTCTTACAGAAAAGTGAATACAGTCGATAAAAACTATCGGGTATACTTCTGACAGGGGTTTGTTCTGCCATTCTTCTATCTGCGGAAGGATTTTATCGGTAATATCGCTTATTAAACCATCACTCGGCTCAAAGCCGTATATATCATTTACCACAGATGCTATCTGTCGTGTTGATAAGCCTTTAGCATACAAAGATATGATCTTCTGTTCTATTCCTGATATATCCTTTTTGCGTTTGGGTACAATCTTCGGCTCAAAATCTCCGTCTCTATCCTGAGGAACATCAATTTGAATCTCACCATAAGAGCTTTTTAATTTCTTAGGCTTGATTCCATTGCGATAATCAGCATTATCACTGCGCTCATAGCTCTTGTAACCGAGATGATCATCCAGTTCAGCCTCAAGCATATCCTGAATTGTATCGCCGAGCAAATCCTTTAATGCTTCCTGAATATCGTTAGCTGTATGGATATCATACTCTCGGATAAGACCTGCGATGATATTTTTCTTGCCTTCACTTAATTTTCTTCTTGCCATTTTTATACGCCTCCTGTAATTTAATTATATTCTACCACAGAAAGTGTCAAATTTAACAGACTTTTTTCACAGCCTCAAGTTTAACGCATTGGTTTTCCCTAAAACAGGCAAAACGAGCAGCAAGCTGCCCGTTTCAGTGCAAAAATCGCAAGACCGCTCCGATCGCTCTTCAGCGTTGCCGTATCCTGTCTTGAGGTAAAAGCCAATAGTTATTATTGACTGATTATATTAAGCCTATACCTGTAATTTTCTCCTTGTCAAGTTTTGTCAGATATTGCTTACACAACTTTTTTCGCAGACCCTCCCGCAAATCCGCTGTATTCGTCAAGATACCATTCACCGTGCTTGCGCATACAAACTGCGATTTCATCCCCCTTATATACAAGTGTTATATTCACTCCGCCTGTGTGATCATCAATCAGCCACACTTTTATCTGAAGCTTATTTTTTTCTAACCAAACTCCCGCACTGCAGCAACGGTAGCCTCTTTCTGCGCTCACCCCTATCTGTCTGCCGAAATAGTGGGTTTCTGGAAATATTCCGTCCTTATATTCATTTTTACCAAAGATAAGCTCTCTGTGACCTCGGTTTGTTTCATATTTTAATATGCCGTTTTCCCAATCCAGTTCAATCTCACTTATACCCATAGGATTTTCTTTAAGCGTATAGCACCCTTCTCCGTCTATATGATCTTCTGTTCCCACAGCAAGAGGAAAATCAAGCTGCATGGAATCAAGCAATGCATTATCCTCTGCACTGTCCTCAATTCCTGTGTCAAGCTTATTAACAATATTTTTCAGAAGTGCGTCCTCTATAATTTTACCATGAAGATTTTCGCCCATCGTATCCGCAGTACAGACAAACATAAAATCCTTATCAGGTATACAGATAACGTCCTGTGAGCCTATTCCGTAAAACACATAACCATATGAGGTTATCCATATCTGATAACCGTAGCCGTCTGTCCAGCGGTGGTTAAAGCCGGAGTCGTTATTAATCTGCTTTGTCACAGCAGCCTCAGCATATTCCTCCGACATGAGCCTTTTGCCGTTCAGAACGCCTTTGTTCATATACAGCTCTCCTACCCTCGCCATATCGTACAGATTTGCAATGCCGCCGCTGCCTGCCCACGAAAATCCCTCCGGAGATTTTATACAATCCGCATCTTCACTCAATCCAAGCTTCATGCGAAGATACTGCATAAGCTGCATATCCGTTGTGTTCTCAACAATCGTGCCTAAAATGTAAGCCGCCGAAGTATCATAATGAAATACTGTTCCCGATGGATGCGACGGCTTTTTTTCAAAGAAGGTATTGAACCAATTTTTGTCCGTTACCTTATAAGTCGTACCGTCATGACAAGTCGCCATCATAAGGCAGTCCCTCAGCGTCATGTTATTCACCCATTCATACTCGCTTTTCGTATAAAGAATATCCACAATCCTATCATCCAGTGACATATATCCGTCATAGATAAGCATTCCTATAGCAGTACCGGCAAACGTTTTCGTTACAGAATAAAGTCTTTGAGGTGTTTCCGGAGTTATATTACGATACCCCTTTGCAGCAAATACGTTTCCGCGTCGCAGCATAAGAAAGCTGTGCATACAAACAGTCTTTGTATCGTTTATAAAGTCAAGTACGCATGAAGCGGCACTCCCCGCCTCGGCGCAGGTTATTTTTTCTAACATATTTCTTTCCTTCTTAATATAATCAATATTTTTTTAATTGTATCACATTATCCGTATAAAATCAATATCTATTTTTGAACTGTTTTTTATTAATTTCCTGCATTTTGGGGTTTTTATTATGAATTTATCACTGTTTTTGAATGAGTAAACAAATTGTGAACAAACCATTAAAACATCAATGAATTTGTAGCGGAGAACATTATTCACCTACTATTTCCTCACGTTGAAT
>JAUNPN010000226.1 GCA_030536655.1 bacterium
AGGAAGCACTGATTAAATATAGTACGCAGTGAACACAGTCAGATTTTTCGTCATATTATATAAAAAGATCGAAAGCATACTCGCGTATGTCGAGAGATTTTTGTATGATATGACGGAAAATATGCAAGTTCAATGCGTGCTAAGCCGTTAGGCGTTAATTAATCAGTGGTTCCTTAACTCCTGAAAAAACACTGTTTGTATTTTTTCAGGAGTTTAACGACCGATGGATAGTTCAGGATATGTATATTATCCATAATCCTTATTATTTTATATCAAAGATTATAATGTTTCTTTGTAAATACTGCAACGTTTTCGTCCGTTCTTTTTCGATTCATATAATGCGCTGTCCGCTGCATTATACACTTCCTTATCATAGCCGCTGCCGGAGAATGCAACGCCCGCACTTATAGAAAGCATATTATCGAACATCTGATAACAGCTGAGCTCTGCATTAATTGAATCGATTTTCCTTGTAATTATATCTTTGTGTTCCTCCGTTACATCTGTCATAAATACAGCGAATTCATCGCCTCCTGCACGAAATATAAAATCATTGCTGCGGAAGAATTTCTTTAGAGTGCCGGCAACTATACGCAGAGCATGATCTCCGACCGGATGACCGTATAAGTCGTTTATTGTCTTGAACTTATCAATATCTATCAGAAGAAAAGCTATCTTTTTATCAGTATCCTTCATCTGCTGCTTGATTTCATCGAAGCCCTTGCGATTATATACCCCGGTAAGAATATCTGTTATGTTGCTTTTTTTCAGTTCCTTATTCAGCTTCATATTATTATCACTGCTTGCGTGCATAGTATTATATGTTTCAGCCAGATTCCTAAGCTCCATTGCACCTTCTGCATTGACGGCCTGACCATTGCTGACGGCCTTGATAAATCTGTCAAGAGGTCTGATAAACAAAAATATAAGAGATGAGAATACAATAACTATTGCAATCAACAGCATGGCGAGAAATCCGCTCTGCAAGTGAATCATTTCCTCCAGCTTTTTAGATTCATCCTCGTTCTTTTCGGTTGCCTTTTCCACAATTGTCTTTAAGTACTGATTGACATTCGAACGCAAGCTGTTTTTTTGAGCTACATAATCTCCGTCATAAAGCATATTTTTAGCTATTGTTAGCTTTTCATCATCAGACCTTGCCGCGTCCTCTGCACTAATCTCCGCTCCTGTTATTTCACTCGGATAACTTTTCAAATCCATGTTTCTTGCATCAGCAGCAAGTCTCATTGCATAATATTCACGCAGTCTGAGCTGTGAAGAAGCTTGGACGGCATTTTGAATTTCTCCCGTAGAAATGTTTGCCCCGTTCGCTTTTATTTCCAATAATGCCTTTTCGTAATTTCTTTTAATGTTCGACTCTTCAAAATATTCGTCCAAATATTCCTTTTTTCCGTCTAATACATACAATCGGCTGTTTTCTGTTAAAATATCTGACACGTCCATTATTTCCTGTGCGGCTCTTTCACATACGAAATAGGTTTTAATAATTTCAATATGCTTATTATATTGGTAGGATATTTCTACTGTTGCCCTGTATGTAAGTATAAATATAAGCGATGTTATTAATGATAGAATAAGGCTAAGTTTTCGAACACTTATCCCATTGGAAAATTTCTTTTTTATTTTGTTTATTACTCCCATAATTTACCTCACAGAAAAATTATAGTATTATATAGATTATTCTAACATAAATATAAAAGAATGTCAATTATTTTATACTTTTTTCTACTAAAATTTAAGACTTGCATGCAGCGCCCGAATTAAAAAGATACAGACCAAGGCGGTGGAAGAAATGCAGTTCCGTCCTATACAAAGAGAACTGTGTTTCGGGAATAATTTGAAACAATTAAAAAAAGAGTCAACAGTAATAAAGGGCTTTAGTCTGTGTACGGTCACGGAGCCTATGGGTATGGCTCTTAAAAAAATATAAAATATTACAATAATTTGAATTGCATATTGACGCTGAATATGGTATAATAAATATATATTAACGGAGAAATCCATGCGGATTTTAAGCGAAGAAGTTATTAATATCAGAAAAGGAGATGCTGTACAATGAAAAGAGTTGGAATTCTTACAAGCGGAGGCGACTGTCAGGGTCTTAATGCCTCGATAAGAGGCGTTGCAAAGACGCTGTACGAGGAGTTTGGCGATGAGGTCGAAATCTACGGTATTCAGAATGGTTACTACGGTCTTATACACGGTAAGTACAAGAAAATGACAAAATCGGATTTTTCGGGAATTCTTACCGTTGGAGGAACAATTCTCGGAACCTCGCGACAGCCGTTTAAAATGATGCGCGTTGAGGAGGATAATGTTGACAAAGTTAAGAATATGAAGGATAACTATAAGAAGATGGGACTTGACTGTCTTGTTATTCTCGGAGGAAACGGTACTCATAAAAGCGCGAATATGCTCAGTGAGGAGGGGCTGAATGTTGTAACTCTTCCGAAAACAATTGACAACGACGTATGGGGAACGGATATGACCTTTGGATTCCAGAGCGCATGTGACCTGGCTACGCAGGTTATCGACTGTATTCATACCACAGCGACTTCGCACGGACGTGTGTTTATTGTTGAGGTAATGGGACATAAGGTAGGCTGGCTGAACCTGTATGCCGGAATTGCGGGCGGTGCAGATATAATTCTTTTGCCGGAAATTCCGTATGATATTGACAAGCTTGCGGACGTGATTAACAAGCGTGAAGCGGCGGGAAAAAGTTTTTCAATAATAGCCGTAGCTGAGGGAGCTGTTTCAAAGGAAGAAGCAAAAATGAAGAAGAAGGAATTTAAGGCTGAGAGAGCCGCAATGCCTTATCCGTCAGTATCATATAAAATTGCAAAGGAGCTTGGCGACAAAACCGGGCACGAAATACGAGTGACTGTTCCGGGACATTTCCAGCGGGGGGGAAGTCCATGCTCGTATGACAGAGTGCTGTGCACACGCTTCGGCGCAGCGGCGGCAAGGCTGATTAAGAATAATCAATATGGATATATGGTTGCTTTGCAGAATAACAAGATAGTTCCTGTGCCGCTCGGCGAGGTTGCCGGAAAGCTGAAAAAAGTGCCGGTTGACTGCGATGAGATTTTGGCGGCAAGAAGTATAGGAATTTCATTTGGAGATTAAGGAACCACTGATTAATTAACGCCTAACGGCTTAGCACGCATTGAACTTG
>JAUNPN010000227.1 GCA_030536655.1 bacterium
AATATGCAAGTTCAATGCGTGCTAAGCCGTTAGGCGTTAATTAATCAGTGGTTCGTTAATATACCATTATTTATAAAATATGGCAGCACACCGGTTGTTAAACCGATATACCGCCATATACTAAAACTCATTCAGTTGTATATAAACAATTCGCTGCATTTAAAGCTTTTATTATCCAATTATTCAACATCCATCGTGTTGTATTTTTCAGCAAGCTGCTCAATCTCGCCTGATTCCTTCATTTCCTTTAAAACCTTGTTAATCTGCTCAAGAAGCTCTGTGTTGCCCTTCTTTACAGCAATTGCATATTCCTCAGCTTCAAACGCCTCCGGATCCTCAATCGCCTTTAAACCGTTTTTCTCTGCTAAAGCCTTGCCTGTATATGAGTCAACAACTACAGCATCAAGCTTACCGTTCTTTACATCCTGAATAATATCAAGCGCTCTGTTTGCTCTCTGAATATTTGCTTCCGGAACCTGTAAATCATCCGTTACAATGTTATCGCCCGTATATCCAAGTACAACGCCTACTTTCTTGTCAACAAGATCGCTTGCCTTCTGAATTGAAGTGTTGTCCGGTGCAACTACCATTACCTGTGTAGCCGTATAATATGTGTCCGAGAAGTCAACAGACTGCTGTCTGTCCGGCGTTACTGTCATTCCGGCAACCGCCATATCAACCTTGCCCGTGCTAACCGCAGCAACAAGACCCTCGAATTCCTGGTCAACAATTGTAAGCTCCTTGCCGTTATCCTCCGCAATTTTCTTTGCAATCGCAACGTCAATTCCGTCAAAAGTTTCTACCAATGGATTGTTTGTCGTTGTGAACTCAAACGGCGGGAACTGTGCGTTTGTGCCCATTACAAGCTTATTCGACGCAGTCTGCTCAGCCGGCGACGAGCCGCAGCCTGCCAATACAGCGACCGACATAACAGCAGCAGCTCCCAATACTACTGACTTAAATAACTTCTTATTCATAATTTTTACCTCCTGTACGGCTTTATGCCGTATAATATTTTTTATATAATATCCTTATATAATACGTTTCAGCAAGGGGCTCCATTATAAAATCTTGCTTAAAAATAATTTTGTACGCTCATTCTTCGGATTATCAAATACATCTTCCGGCTTACCCTGCTCAATCACATAGCCGTCAGCCATGAACAGTACCCTTGAAGCAACTCCGCGCGCAAAGCCCATCTCGTGAGTCACCACTACCATCGTCATTCCCGCATCAGCAAGATCTTCCATTACATTCAGAACCTCGCCCACCATTTCCGGATCCAGCGCAGACGTCGGCTCATCAAAGAGCATAATCTTCGGATCCATAGCAAGCGCTCTTGCGATTGCTATTCTCTGCTTCTGTCCTCCCGAAAGCTGCGCCGGATATGCGTAAGCCTTTTCAAGAAGTCCTACCCTCTTTAAAAGCTCACGTGCCTTTGACTCCGCCTCATCCTTTGATAGTTTCTTTACCTTTATAGGAGCAAGCGTTATATTGTCCATAATGCTCAGATGCGGGAAAAGGTTAAAATGCTGGAACACCATTCCCATACTTTCACGCACCTTATTTATGTTTACCGAGCCGTCTGTTATATCCCTGCCGTCTACAATAATACTTCCATCTGTAGGCGTTTCAAGACGGTTAAGACATCTCAAAAATGTTGATTTACCACTTCCCGAAGGACCGATAAGAACCACCTTTTCACCCGGAGCAATATGCTCTGTAATTCCCTTCAATACATTAAGGTCACCAAAGCTTTTCTTTAAACCGTTTACCTGAATCATCCGAACTGCCTCCTTATCTTTGGTCTGACTGTCTCATTCGTACTTCCAACCTTGAAAGCGCAATTGAAAGAAGCTTGATAACCACATAATAAATCACTGCCGCCGAAAGAAGCGGATAGAGATAGTCATATGTACGGCTCTGAACACGCTTTACAGCGCCAAGGAGATCAATATTTGAAATCATTCCTATAACAGCAGTTTCCTTAATGAGTACGATAAACTCATTTGCAAGCGCCGGAAGGATATTCTTCATAGCCTGCGGCATTACAATATTTATCATAGTCTGAGTCTTTGTAAGTCCCAAAGACCGTCCCGCCTCTGTCTGCCCCTTGTCAACAGATAAGATTCCGCCTCTTACAATCTCAGCAATATACGCGCCGCTGTTTATCGCAAATCCCAGTGCACCGACAATCCACGGAGAGAGATTAACACTTCCAAATATTACGTAATATATTATAAGAAGTTGAACCATTGTAGGCGTTCCTCTTATGACGTCAACATAAAATGAAGCAATCCACTTAATCGGCTTTATTTTTGAAAGCTTACCCAGAGCGGCAAGAATTCCTATCAAAAGACCCAGCAAAACCGCTGCAAGCGAAATTAATAATGTATAACCAAGACCGGATACTATCCACTGCCACCTGTTTTCTGTTACAAACGTAGCAATAATTCCGTCCGCTATATCGTTCAGCACATTTCCCATTCTCAGCACTTCCTTTGTGATATAATTACTTAAGTATTATACCATATATGTAATAATTATTCAAGTCCTTTTTCCAAAGTTTTTATAACTTTATCACTTTTTCCGATTTTATCGGCTTTTTTGGCTCTCAGTTTATCTCGTTTATGCTTCTGTACCCTAATTTTCCCCTAACTGAGATTATGCTATTCATTCGTTCATGAGCCCGATTCATTGCTTCATGTATCTGTTCAAACTCAATATGTGAGTATACCTTATCAATCATATCCATTGAACCCCAACCTCCTATTCTTTGCAGGTAGACTAACGGCATACCGTATTTTATTGCCCGGCTTACAAAGGTATGTCGAAAACAGTGGCTTGCTATTAATGGAAAGTCAGGATATTGCTTTTGTATTTTTTTTACAACTCCTTTTATCCAGCTATCAAATGACGATACACTTGAAAAAGGGATTTTTAGTTGTTTGGAGCTTTTTGATGAATATTTGCATATAATTGGGTCATCGACAAAATATTCCTCTCGTTCTATTAGATTATTGCAATATTTAAGAATTTCCTCCCTAAAGCTCGTCTCGTATAGGAACCATTCTAATCGAAAACTTGGTACTATGTCAAGATTTCGTACACATTAAATCTTTGTTTTTTGAAAAATCAGCAAAATGCACAAACCAGTCGCAT
>JAUNPN010000228.1 GCA_030536655.1 bacterium
CAAGAAATGAGGCTTTTAATAAAATCCGTATAATTGATTGAGTAAGAAAAGTGAAAGTGCCTAAACACACAATCAGAAAAGGCACTTTCTCTAAATGCAAATAATCTATTTCTTTTCTTCAATAATGCGTTTTCCCGTAATGTCAAACATATCATTCATACTTCCAGTCAAACCATCATCTCCAGATTTTTCAAAATATACAGGAATGTCATAACCATCAGCAAAATAATTAACACTTAATTCACCATCTTCTATCACAACCTTCGTGAGCTTAGTCGCATTAGATCCATCAAGATCACCAAGCGTACCTTCATATTTACCATCAGCCTTTTTAGAGATGACCAGCAACATTTCAGTATCACCTGAAGGTAAACCTTCAACTAGAAGTTTCCACTTACCGATGTAATAATTTTCCGGCGTAACATCTTGTCCCATCATCATTGTTGCAAAAGATGCAAACATTACAATCATTAATACTAATCTTTTCATAAAATGTAAAATTTGAATAATTAATTTATTAAATATGCATATTTTTAAAATTTAAAACTTGCAGAAAGTTCCACGCAACGCGGACGAATATTTCCGGCTACAAAACCACGGCCTATCATAGCCTTCTCGTCCATAATTTGGTCTCCACCTACCAATGCACCGCTTACCCCAGTTTGGTTAAGGACATTGTTCACCTGCAATTTCAAATCCACGTAGCGATTCAACTTATAATCCATACCGCAAAATGTCTCCCACCAACCATTATAAGAAATTGTATTGGGCTTGTTTCCATATTGTTTACCGAAGTAACGTGCACTAGCCCAAACACGTAAATTACGATTAAAGAAGTAATAGCTTGGGTCTATTTCTATCAATATTTTAGATAATGCAGGAATATTCATGTTGTTATAACCAAATACCTTTGGTGCTCCACCTTCTGTGGAAGCTGGTACACTGTATGAGTAATTTTTATATTTAGGATCTTGAATCGTGAATAAAAAGTGTAGATTAAAATTTCCAAACGTGGACATAAGATCTGTTGTCCACCCCAAAGTTTTAATATCATACAAGATTGGATAAATCGAGCGTTGAGAACCAGAAGCATCATAGTAATCTTCGGAAGCCACGATATCATTTTTGGTAATATAAGTAACTTTGGACACAAGATTTAGGTACTGTCCTATGTTCCAGTACACGCCACCACCCAAATTAAGCACAGACTCGTAATGTTCCTGCGGTTGGTCATTACGCGAAGTAGTGATGGCTGACCCATTCTCGTCTTTCTCAGCATAATCCCAAAAATTCTTCATATAGCGGTTGTAGGTTGCTTCAGCAACAAAACCAAAATGCCGAGTGACTTTGGCCATCCAATTCGTAGTCCACACATAGTTGAAACCGTTAAAGTTATGGGTCACACAGTTTGCCTTATGTACATTGTGAGTCGTATTCGTGTAAGGATAATGTGTATCTTTATCATTTTCTGTTTCAATACGTGCACCAATACCACCACTCAGCCAATTAGTTAATTCGAAGTCATCTGAAAAATAAATAGCAAAACGACTATACCGCGTTTTGGAATATGACCCATTTCCATTGATATTGGGTCCCAAAGAAACAGAACCTCCCCCCATTTCAGAAGGCAAGTTGACATGAGCCTCAAGTAACTGTGGATTGGGTTCTACCGATTGTAAATATGTACCACGATTGGTCTTGACGGGTGCATTGTAATACATATAAGTGCTACCCAAACGAAGATTATGACTATTGTATTTCTTAACAATCTCTGCCTTAGCAAGGAATTGATTGATTCTTACTTGTGGATAATACTGAGCGGATACCATCTGCACCGGACCTTCATACCGTTTACCATTCGAATTATAATAAGAAATATAACCTCCTTGCCCAAAACGGTCCAAACCAGAGTTTTGAATCGCACTATTCGCATCATCATAAATTGATAAACTGACAGGATACTGCATGGTAAGAGCAACTTTGGAAGTCATATACATGGCATCGAATGTCAGCTTCATTTTATTCTTAAAACGATGTTCAGCATTGAAATACATGGCATGAGAAATATTAGCTGTTACAGAATCGGCTTCTAGATTAGCGAAGTAAGTATTACCTGTTTCCCAATCGGTATAAGGAAAAAGCCCAGTACCTACAATATAAGAATCCTTGCCTGGTTTGAAATTGCCGTAAGGTTCTGTCTTACCATTACCTCTGTATATGTAAGGTGCATAGCCTCCGGTCACAGGCTTACTTTTAGCATACTTGTAAAGTAAACTAAACTTTCCATTCTGGTATTTCTTAAAAATGCCTCCTTTAAATATCTCGGTACGATCAGAGTAAGTGGAAAACTGGTAGTTCTTGATGGAACCGCGGTTGTAAGTTTCGTGAGCTGACAGTGATATACCCCAACCATTTTTACCGATGGGCGACGTGAGGTTCGCATCATAGTTTAAATTACCCTCACTTGAAGTACGAAAATTGGCAAAAATACGCATTTTACGTCCCGGCTCACGATCATACGAATTAACGACATTTCCAACCTTCCCAAACGTCAATGCACCTTCTGCAAATGACATCACCCCCATACGTCCAAAGCTGCTGTCATAACGCCACACAGTAGTAGGTATTTGGGTCCAAAACGTATAAACTACAGGGATTCCATTTTCATTAATCAAAATGTCACCCGAAAAAGGAAGACCAATGTTGAGTGTACGCGGGGTGGAGGAGTCTCCTGCATTCAACATCACATTCCGATTCTTCACCTCTTTGTTACTAGGTGTAGCAATCAGAGTAGTATCACTCTTTACTTCTTGTCCTTGCGCTGATAAAGACAAGCTCATGGCAGCAATAATCAAAGTTAAAACTTCTTTGTTTTTCATCATCTTATGATTTAATTTGTGATTTTTATCGATTGCAAAGTTAGAGATGCACATATCGTATTTTACCCCTATGTAGAATGCGAAAGTAGAAATTAAGTAGATTCCAAATATTTATAACTATCTATATTCAAGCAAATTGCAAGCGATATGAACGAATAAGAGAGTAGATATAATGAGACATATCATTAGATTGAATTTTATAGGAAGTAGAAAAAAAGACTTTATATTATCTGCTTTTATATGCAATGTCTTTATTACCCGTTGTGAA
>JAUNPN010000053.1 GCA_030536655.1 bacterium
GAGAAGCAAGCAGATTGCCGCCGGAAGCGACGCCGACGTATGTTTATACTTCAAGTCGCTGAAGGCGGCGAGATGCGCCGCTTATCTTTTTCCAAACTTCTAATTTGAGTGAATCAGGGTCTTTGCCTTCCACTTACCGCTGTAGTAACGAACTACCGGGATAATGCTGCCGCAGCCCCACGAAACAGGAATTGCAATCCATAAGCCAATCAGTCCGAACGGGATTACAAGAATGTATGATGCGATAATTCTGACCGCAAGCTCGGCAAGCCCGGTTGCCATTGAAACATTAACATCTCCGGTTCCATGCACGACATTAAGGTAGCACCTCATCACGCCCGCCATGAAATACGCGACGCCGATAATTTTAAGGTATTGTTCGCCGATATTGAGAGCCTCCTCAGCCTCGTTCGCATCGAGGAATACCGAAAGCAGGTTCCTTCCGAAGAACATCATTATAAGCGCAAGAACCAGGCAGTAGGCAAGCACGAACGAAAGCGTTTTGTACAAACCGCTTCTTATTCTGTCGGTTCTGCCCGCGCCGGCATTCTGACCGCAGAATACCGATAACGACATACCCATTGTAACTACAACCATAATAGCAATCGAATCAACCTTTCCGGCGGCGGCATACGCGGCGACGGTCATGGTGCCGAAGGAATTTATAAGCCTTTGAAT
This sequence comes from bacterium, assembly GCA_030536655.1. GTDB lineage: Bacteria > Bacillota > Clostridia > UBA1381 > UBA1381 > UMGS1958. The sequence goes on from JAUNPN010000053.1 coordinate 679, forward strand.
ACCCAGGTTTCCTATTGCAATCATACTGCTTTGCAGAGCTGCGGGGAGACCGGTTTTAAGTATATTTACAACCGACTCACGATCGGGGCGGATTTTCAAGCCGTCAAGATGCAGGTCAAATCTGCTGCGTACAAGCCATATTATACATGCGGCAGCCGAAACAGCCTGGGATATAACGGTAGCGGCAGCCGCTCCGGCAACTCCTAGGTGCAGCAGTACGACAAACACAAGGTCAAGAGCGATATTCACTCCCGATGAAATCATAAGCATAAACAGCGGCGTTTTTGAATTGCCCATACTCCGCATAACTGCGCTGCACGTATTGTATGCCATCATAAACGGCGCGCCCGCCATTATAATCTTAAAATACACAGCCGACAAATCTATAATCTCATCCGGCACGCTCAGAAAACGCAGCGCCGCAGGAGCAAATATGATACCCAGAGTAAGCATTACAGCCACAGTCACGCTGACCACGCAAATCAGCGAGCCGAGCGTTTTACGAAGCTGCTCATAGGATTTTGCCCCGATGCACTGAGCGACGATAACCCCGGCGCCGTTGGTAAGACCGAAGCACAGGCAGAGAGTCAGCATTTGAAGCGTAGAGGTTGCGCCCACAGCGGCAAGAGCCTCCGCGCCGACGAACCTGCCGACAATCGTGGAATCCGCAATATTATAAAACTGCTGAAATATATTTCCGAGAAGCATAGGCGCGGCAAACCCAAAAATAAGCCGCATAGGTTCGCCCTGCGTCATCACTTTTGTTTTAGCATTCATATATTTTCACCTCGCAATATTTTTTGACTTTACCATTATACTCTTTCATATCCTCAAATGCAACACATTTAATTTTATAAAGAAAATTTTGTGTATTTTTCAAGAAAAGTACCTGTCTTAAGCAAAAAAATCGTGAGAAATATATAATTAAAGAACCTGCCGAAGCCGTTCGAGTGTATCAGCCCGACAGCTCTTTACGGCTCCGGCGGCATACCGCAGGGAGCGGAGTTCTGCCGCAGAGCGGGTTATTTTACCGCATACCTGCACCAGTCGGCAATATAGCGGAACACCTCGGCGCGGTTAGTTTCCTGAAGGAGGCTGTGTCTTGCGTCCTGATACAGCTTCAGAGAAGCCTTCGTCTTTCCGCCGCTGCAAAGCAGTTCAAAAAGTCTCCGGGGTCCCTTGCCGAAATGACCGACAGCGTCATTGCCGCCGCTGATTATAAGAATCGGAAGATTGTCGGGGGTATTTTCGATAACGCTGTTTTCCTGCGATTTTACAACAGTCTTAAAAAGGGTGTAAAACCCATGAAGCGTGAATACATAATTGTTTCTGTAATCGGAAGCATATTCCTTTATTTTATTCTTATCGCGTGTTGTCCAGTCGAAATTGGTTTTCATGGGAAGGAACTTTTTAACCTGCTTTGCAAAAGCATAGCCCTGAACGAGCCTGCTCCTGTCCCTGCCGCCGTGGTGTTTTTTCCGAATCTCAATCAGCCTTAAAACCCTGTCGATATGCTTCATGTTAAGCATACCCGTTCCGACAAGCACAAGACCGTTAAAATCCAGATAGCGCGAAGCGTAAATTCTGCCGAGAAAAGAGCCGAAGCTGTGACCGAGCAGAATATGTTTTTTGCCGGGGAAGGTATTTTTCACATACAGAGCAAGCGTGCGGATGTCAAGAATAAGGAATTCGGAGCTGTCGTAGTGCAGGAAGTGTCCAAGCTCTTTATTATCAGAGGCAGTCATTCCGTGTCCTATGTAATCCATGCCGACAACCGCAAATCCGGAGGCGGTAAGAAAGCGTGCGAATTCCTCATAATTTTTCATATATTCGGTCATACCGTGCGCAAGCTGAATAACGGCGGACGGTTCGCCTTCCGGAAGCCATTGATATGCCGCGATAGTGTCATGTCCGTTTGAAGATGCAAATGTAAATTCCGATTTCATGTGATTTGTTCCTTTCATTTTGCTGTAATTATTTTATCATAAGTGCAAAGCCGCCAATCGGCTTTGCTTCACACCGATACAATAATTACAACTTTGAAATCCGAAGGGATTTCTTCCTTAATTGTAATTATTATACCATTCAAATACAGCGCTGTCAATATATACAAAAGTAAAAAATCACGCTTTGTGTTTCCGCTGACATTTTATGATTTTGTGTTCTCCGAACGTGTTATTGCAGCATTAAATAATACTTAAAATACATAAATAACGAGGAAATAGCGATTATTTCGGATATACCCCAATATAGTAAGTTATTTAATGCTTTTAATGTAATATCCTTGCCTGATAGGCTTTTAATATATATAACGATTGATATACATGACTGTATTGTGTCAATTATGACAAATACAGCACTGCACAATGCAAATATAACAGATGTGGTAAAACGGTAATCAAATTTTAATAGTGCATCTATCTTATATATATTATAATCCGAACCATTTGATCTCAGTATCATAATTGTTAACGCGAGTAAAAACAATATTATATGTATCGTCATTATAATCTTTTTCATAAAACAATTTTTATCCTTCCCGAAATATTGCCATATATTTAGCCGTGTTGCTATGTTTTACTGTTTTTCGAGATTCACTGACTTTTTAAGTATTCTCGAACCGTCCATCTTGTGTTCTCAAATTTATTTTATCTTTTTGAGCCAATATTTATATAGTTTTTTAGTTATTATATATCCCATAATGTAGATATATAATAAAATTAATATATTAAACACATTATTATATATTCTGTCTGAAATGTAATTCAGCACAAATCCGGGGAACAATATATATATTATCAACAACATTAACATTTTCACGCAAAGACAAACATATAATTCCATGTCTTTTCTTTTGTATATTGCAAAAACGAATAATCGTTGAAATAATAAAGCATATCCTATTACGGATAATAGTTTATATACCATGAGTTCTTTTTTATTCAATTCCAACTCCTAATCCACCTCCTATTATTGCGGCAAATCCAATTTTAAATTTATGCTCATTTCCATCATAATAAGAATGAAATCCTAATGCAAAAACTTCTCCCTCTCCACTAATCACCGGTTTCTTATCGGTATATGGGATTTTGAATTTTACACCAGCTTCTGTTGAAAGCAACCTTACTCCGGCATCAATGCCAATAAAATCAGTTGACGCACCCAATGCAGCAATGCCAACTTTCCTGCTGCTTCTCAGCCCGTCCGTTATATACAGCTGATGAAGCAGATATGCAAACTGATACCCGCTTCATCATAGTTTTATTTATAGTTGCCACTCAAATAAATCCTTTAACTCATCAAAACATGATGGACATATCCAGTATTTATATTTTGTATCTGTAGTATAATAGCCCTCGTGAAAGGTATTAGAAAGTGCTGAGATCTTGTCCCAACAAAATCTACAATGTTTATGTTCATCTGATTTATTAGTAAAAAATATATGTTTCACTTTCTTTTTAAACATATATTCAAGTTGCCCCATATTTCTCCAATCATTTTGAAATTCTGCGTAATTCATGTTCATAAAAACTCCTTTATTTTAATTCCATATCAAATCGCTTTTTGAATATAATAAGCTAATTCACCTATAACTTCATCATATTCTTTTATATTATGGGAGAACATCGACTGCATTCCTTCGCCTGCTGCCCAATATGATTTATTGTTTATTAATACCTTTATATCTGACGAATCGTCAACGGTGTGTCCATAATCAATATTTTCGTCCATAGCATATAATTTCTTTAATAAAGCATTTATTTTGTTTCTATATTTTTTACTTATTCTTTTGTTTTTTTGAGAATATACATGAAATATAAAATCATCTGATTTTATATTTCTATCTCTTATCGCACATGTTTTCACACTAACCTTCCAATCCTGGGATATATCATAAACGATATGAGATTCTAAATATGGTCGTACAACTACTCTACATGGCAATTCACAAATATCATCTACAGTATCATTAAATTTCTGTATATGTACACATGTTGCACTTCCAGCAAAAACTATAATGCACAACAAAAGAAGTAAAAAAATTATTGTATTCTTTTTCATAACTATTACTTACCCTTTCAATAACGAACTCTAATTTTATGTCCATGTTCCCGTCTTAATGCATTTTCAGTAGTATACCAATCACCCGCATTGACAAAAGTGTTGTTTCCATCAATCCTATAATAAGAGATGCCTGTTGTTTCATATTCCTCACATTCAGCATCATTTATATATCCGTCAAGATACCCATATCCGGTTCGTCTATTACCTCCCATATATCTTAATGCATGAATAAGTTCATGCCCCAACTCAATATTTTTAGGAATTACCTCTTTTTTAATTCCCCAAAACCCCTTAACTTGTACAGTAGTATCGTTTGTACAAAGATTAACTGTACTGCCCGAACCCTGATTTGAAGCAGCATCAAAATCGAATGGGCGTGCAGAAGAAGGATCATCCGACAACTTAACATAGCAAGTGTAATCTCCATTTTCTATCAACCTTCGTACTAAGGATGTTCCGACTGGCAAATCACCATTGTCATTTTTGCCTTCAACTGTTACATCCCACCACCCAAACTCAATTTCCTCACATGTTAAATTATCATTCGTTAAAGACTTCAAATATCCTAATAAAGCCTCTCTATCATTATTGGATCCCGTTAATATTAAACGCATACCACTAGGATCCACATACATCACCGGATTATTCCCGCAATACGCATACCAATTCAGCCCGTCCTTAGCCGGGTCTTCACTGATGAACCTGCGCTGATACGGGTCGTAGTACCTTGCACGCAGGTATGTCATGCCGGACTCGGTGTCCAGATACTCTCCCGAATATCTCAGCGGATTCGGGTTTGCGCTGAAATAGTCGTAGCTTGTGTCTTTATCACCGTATGCCCCATAGCTGTACTCAGACGAACACCAGTGATTGCTTGTGAACGCATATATTACATCACCGTGTATATTCTTGTAGAAGTAGTGCTCGTATCCGCTGTACTGCCTTGAGATTGGTCCGTCTACTCCGTATACATTGGTGGCAAAGTTACTGCCGTTCTTGGTTTCGTTTACAACCTTATCTCCGTTATAATAATACTTGTATGTAGTACTGCCAACTTTCCTGCTGCTTCTCAAACCGTCCGAATAATACGTATATTCCGTACTTTCTCCGAGAGAATCACTGAACCCTGTCAGCTGTCCCCATACATTATAGCTATAGGTTTTCTGACTGCCAATATAATCTTCACCGCTAGGTGCTGAATTCCTTGATGAGAAAATTAGATTTCCGTTGTTATCATATGTATAATCAACAATCCAGTCGTTTGGTCGCATTCCTTCCTGAGTTTTGTCCTCAATCCACCAAGATTCTTCTTGAATTAATCGATTATTAGCATCATAGTTATAATATATGGGACCTCCGTCATACATTTCGTTTCCAGATATTGAAGAAAGGTTGTTATATTGGTCATAGCAGTACAAACGAGTCATGATTGTCTGTTGGTTTTGTGCTTTGTCTTCGTACTTTAAACGATTCACGCTGTCATATGTATACATAGTAGTAAGCGTATCATAACCGAACATGTTTTCCGTACTCTTGACGATATTATTCGAATTATCGTATTCATACAGATGGTCGGAATAGGAATTCACATATGGTGTATAGTTCTTCAGTTTTGTAACTCGTCCGGCATAGTCATAGGTATACTGTACCGTCATATTATTTGGGATATTAACCTTGCTGAGGGTATCGTCCTGATTGTACGTATAGGTTGTATTTTTATATGACGAACTTCCGCTGTACTTTTCTCCTATAGAAGCTATGTTTCCATGAGCGTCATAGGTGTATGCCGTAGTATTTCCGAAATAGTCCACGAACTCTAAAAGACGTTTGTCTTTATCATACTTAGAATAAGTTATGCTTTTGCCGTCCGGATAAGTCTTTTTCTTCAAGGTACTGTCCGCATTATACTCATATGTTATTGTTCCGCTGCTGTCCTTTGAAGTGAGCAGATTTCCGGCGGCGTCATATGTATACTCTATTGACTGAGTTCCTTTTTGTATTTTTGATAGTCTTCCTCTGTTGTCGTATGTGTTTGTTGTAATTGTACCATTTTTATCCTTAGATGTCAATACATTGCCAGCAGTGTCATAAGTATACGTTTCCGTGAATTTCATAGGATCTGTTGTCTTTATTAAGCGTCCGGCTCTGTCATATTCGTAGGTTGTAATATGGTTACCGCCCCTGATCATCTTTACACATCTTCCGGCACTGTCATACTCATAAGATACGGTCAAAGCTTCTGCTCCGGTTCCGGTAGTTTCAGATAAAACATTTCCTAATACATCGTAGGTATAGGCTGTTTTTCTGTTTTCGCCGTCATATTCCTCAATCAGTCGGTCAAAGTTATCGTATACATATGTTCCGGTAACCATAAGCTCAGCGTCAGCCGGAACAGAGGTTATATTGTCAAAATCAGAAGCAGTAAAATCTTCATAGTTTTTGATTAACGCGGTTTTATATTTCCTGCCGTATACATCATAATATTCACAGCTTATTTTGCCGGACGGAGATATTATGATTCGGATACTGCACTTTATATCATTATCCCAGAATACATCATGATATTTTACTTCTGTTGAATTCTCCACAGAGCTGTTCAGCCTTGGATAGGAAACCTTTGTCTGACGTCCCAGTATATCATTTGTAATATAGGTATGATTTCCTCGTCTATCCACAACGTGATTTAAATTTCCCATAGTATCGTAATACATATTGTATACAGATAAATCGGGAAACCACTCTTCAATGCTGCTGAGCAGTCCAGCTGCGTTATAAAAATATCCTACTTTAGCAGATAGTTCATTTTTGATGGAGAAAGAACGGTCTACCCATTCATAGAATATTGTTTTAGCTGTGCCGTCCGGATGGATTTCCTTTTTAACTCTGCCAAGCGAATCATATTCAAACCTTTCTGTACCGTTAACGTTTTGAACACTTAACATATTGCCCATCTTATCATAAGTATATAACTCTTGAGAAAGAACACTCCCTGTATCATCTTTGGTACAAAGAGATGTGATATTTACCCCGTCCGCAGAATACTCATATTCTTCAGATGACAAAACATCGCTGCCGTTTAGAATTTCCGTTTTTATGATATTGTTATCATTATTATATGTATATTGAATCTCTTTCATAAGCGTGTCGGAATCCGTTCCGGAATAAATTCTTTCATTTGTTACATCACCCATATTATTTACTTCATATACCGTAGATGTATCAACAATACCGTTATCTAATATTTCCGATTTTTTTAAAGATTTATATGCATTATTATGATATTCGCGGTTTTCTTCCGATTTTATGATTCCGTCTACTTTTGTTACAGCGTTTCTGAGGTTACTGTTAAAATCATAATCATATGCAGATTCAATAGTTATGCAGCTGTTATTATCTTCACTGTAAACTTTCTGTATCACACTTTCCGGTCTCAGAAAGTCCGGATAATAAAAGTTTTGTTTATAATAAGTGGTCTCGGATTCAGAAATAAGTCTATCCGTATTCCCGTTAGTATCATAAACTTTTTGAGATATTCCTTGTGAAGAATTTGCGCTTAACATTCCTTTATTATTTTCTGTAACAGTAAGTTTTCCGTCAGCAGTAAGTTCAGACGTCTTTATGTATGTAGGCAATGAACCCGAAACTGTAGATTCGTCTAAATACGCGTCTTTTACCTCATACGTATATGTTTTTGATGGAGTGCTGTTTCCTGAGGTATAGTATTTTTCGGCAGCCATAAAACGACTCATTCTGTTAGCAGTGGAATACTGAAAACGTTTGCCGATTGTCAACGGGGTATAATCAATTTTCTGTTCTCCGGTATTGGGACTGAAATTTTCAGATATAGCAACAAATACACCATAGTCCTCAACCACTAAGCTGTTATCGCGATATGAAATATACATGAATTCATCTGCTGTATACTCAAATAAAGCAAGTCGTGTATTAGACGAACAATCCTGTATTGTTTTTATTTCCTTTACATTCATGTCTTCGTTAAAGCCGTATGCCTGACCAATACCTTTTATATTTATATCCGTTAGGTTAAGACGTATTTTGTTATTATCCGGTTTTGTAATGTCTACATAATTATCTGTGTAGGTTATGCTTATTGTATTTCCGTTCGTATCAGACACCGTTGTCAGATTATTATCGCTGTCATACGTATAAGTAATTTTATTTCCGTATTTATCTTCTACACTTGTTAGATAACCGTCACTCGAAATTGTTTCTATTGTGCCGTCCATATAAACAAGACATCCGTTTTCGTATTTTACATCTTTGAACGGATTTGTATAACGATTGAAACAACGTCCGTCTCTTGCTGTAAAATAATGATTGTTTTTATCGCTTCTCTTTAATCCGGTAAATTTCCATCCGGAACCCAATTTATCATTATATGAATCGTGATAATCAGGTTTGATATATGTATCATACGGCATACTTGGATCTAAATCACCGCATGTTACAATCGGCATACTATCATAAGAATTATGCTGCAATCCTAAAGATAGATTCAAACCGTTTTTTCCGGGAACATAAACTAAATTACATGAATAAGAAACATTGCCATTGACCGGGCTTATCGACAGTTCTCCGTCTACCTTTTTGTTATACATAGAAGCTTCCATTTCATTAATCTGATATATATCTTTTTGAGTAAACGAGGTGCTTGCCATTGCCGTCATCAGGTCATAGTTCCGGGTTCTCGGCATATCACTCATATCATCAACAATTGAAATGGTTCTTTGCGGGTCTATGTCTGTTCTTTCGGACTTTACATATAATACAGTGTTCTCATCTTCGGTTGAAAGGTGTTCATCTATGGTCAAAGTTTCCTCTCTTTGAGATGGAATATCGGCGTTGTTATGTTCATCAGTTTCGCAGGCGTTATTCTCATCAGCAATGGTTTCCATATTTATTTCAGATGGCTCTGTGTACATAGAAATATCAAACTCATCAACTTCTTCTATGAGAGGTGCCGGAGTAGGTGTCTGAGTAGGATTAGTGGAATCGATTTCTTTAACAGATTCTTCAATCTCCGAAATATCCGGTTTTTTAATGAACTCTTCCGAATCAGATTCCGGAATGAATGATTCTTCAATGAATGTTTCCGGAGTGGGTTCAGAAATATTGACTTCTTCTTCATATTTCTGTGCATATACCGGTAGAGTCAGTGATAGCATTGAAGCAGCTACTGTGATAGAAATATACCTTTTTAACATAAAAATGCCTCCTTTTTTTGAATGATTAAATTGTCCGAGAATAATCCTTGAATAAAAATCATATACAGACCTATAAAATCATTAATATCTAATTTAATAAAACTCGCCTTACGAAAAATCCCTATGTATTTGAATCCTTGATACAAAATCTACAAGAAATTTCTTTATTAAAACCAGTATATCATAAAGGCTGTAAAAAGTCCATTGACAAAAATCCCAAAGAATAACAGCTTCAGTTAGGCACAATTCACAAACCAAAGCATAATAAACGGCGCCACATTGAGCAAAATATAACAACAAAGAAACACAAGGGGACGTATACAATCCTCTTGTGTTCGCAAATTTATTCCTTTTTATTTGCGTCTATGCCGCGGCGGATCGTGTTTTCAAGGAAAACGCACATTTCATCGGCGGTCATTACCGGGCTGTCGCTGCTCAGCCATTCCTTTATTACCGCGATTGCCCCATTAGTATACAGGCATACAAGCATTTCATTCTCCGGCACATTGTCAAGAAGCGCAAGCAGCTTTGAGCCTATTACACCGCACAGCTTGCCGAGAAATTCCGTTCCATGCGAGGAGTTTATGATTGCCTTGAAAATCTCGCGGTTATCCAGAACATATTGCAGGGATTCCGTCATGCTTTTCTGCGCGTCCGACCCCAAGAGATTATCGCTGTGAAATATGCTTATTCCGTCAATAAGCTTATCCTCCGTTACACGCAGAATATCATATATATCCTCATAATGAGTATAAAATGTGGAACGGTTTGTATCGGCCTTGTCCGTTATATCCTGTATGGTTATTTTGTTTATATCATTTTTTAATATCAGTTCCGTAAAAGCCTGTTCTATAGCTTTTTTTGTCCGGCGCGTACGCCTGTCATTTGTTACCTGACGCATCTTATCTGCCTCCCGTACAGTACAATTATTTCATTAAACCTTAATTAATATTAACACAAAATCGTTTATCAGTCAATTATAAACTTCTGTACAATATTAGATAAGTGTTGTTTATCCTACAAAAATCCGAAATTGATTATTGAGATTGGCTTCAAAATAAGTATAATATTATATTGAAAGGGATGATGAAATGAATGAAAACAATATAATAAATGAATTGAACAGTGAAAATGAGGAAGAAAAAAATGTCCTTTACCGCTTATCGGAATTTATTGTTGATAAACGGAAGGCATTTTACCTTATATTTATAGTTGCAGTACTGATATGCCTTGCCTGCATGGGCATGGTTAAGATTAATTCCAGCCTTTCCTCATATCTGCCCGAATCAACCGAAACGAAAAAGAGCCTTAATATAACGGACGAACAGTTCGTAACCTATGCTTCGACGAATGTCATGGTGTCAAATATTACATATAAAAAGGCGGAAGAAATAGAGCAGATTATCGAAGAAACAGACGGAGTGAAGTCCGTCACCTTTGAAAATGACGAGGAACATTACAAAGGCTCCTCCGCTTTGTTTGAAGTGACGCTTGACGAAACGAGCGACCTTGACCGCGAGCTTGAAATCGTTGACCGAATTAAGGGGCGGCTTGCGGACTACGACTCGTACTTCTATTCCACCACAATCGACGATTCGTCAAAGCAGCTCGATAATGACATGGTAATCATCCTTGCGCTTGCTCTGGTGGTTATTTTGGCTGTTCTGCTGTTTACCTCGCAGAGCTTTATGGAAATACCGGTTTTCCTCATAACCTTCGGTGCGGCGGCGGCGCTTAATATGGGAACCAACCTGCTCTTGGGCGAGATTTCGTTCATGAGTAAGTCGGTTGCGGTTGTTTTGCAGCTTGCTCTTGCGATTGATTATTCAATCATTCTTTCGCACCGCTTTGCGGAGGAAAAGCAGCACCTCGAAGCGCGTGATGCTATTGTAACGGCGCTTTCAAAGGCCATTCTCGAAATCAGCTCGTCAAGCCTGACAACCATTTCGGGTCTTGCCGCGCTTATGCTCATGGAGCTGCGCATAGGTCTTGACCTCGGCTTGGTATTGTGCAAGGGAATCCTTTTCAGCCTTGTATCGGTATTTTTGCTTATGCCGGGGCTGCTGCTCCTGTTCTCCAAGCAGATTGACAGAACGACGCATAAAAGCTATGTCCCCAGTATAGGCGCCTGGTGCAGAATAGTTGTAAAGCTGCGTAAAATACTGCCTGCGGTATTCGGCGTTATTATGCTTGCGGGTATTGTTTTCTCCAACAAAGCGTCGTACACCTTTGACAGTACAAGTCAGGACCCTACGCGCCCGACCGAAAATTCAATTTCAAAGCATAAAATAGAAGATACCTTCGGCGAGAAAAACCAGCTGATGCTGATTGTGCCTGTAGGAAATCATGCCAATGAAAAAAAGATAATTGACAGGGTAACGGAAAATGAATATATATCCGATGTACTCGCGCTTTCAAGCACCGAGATAGAGGACGGCCATACTCTTACCGAGGAAATGACCGCGCGTGAGTTTGCGGACATGATGGATATGGATTACAGCGCCTGCAAGCTTTTATTCCAGGCATACGGAGCCAAGAACGACGAGTATAACGCTATTTTGGGCGATGTGACCGAATATAGGGTGGAGCCGATCAAGCTTTTGTTCTTCCTGCGCGATTATATGGATAAAAAAGTAATCACATTCAGCGAGAGCGATGAGCGTGATTTATACGATACGTTTGATCAGCTCGACGATGCGGTTGAACAGCTTGAGGGTGACAAGTACGCAAGAATAATATTTAATTTTACCTGTCCCGTAGAGAGCGAAGAAGCCTTCACGCTTGTGGACTTTGTGAGAGATACCGCGCTTGACTATTATCCCGAGGCATATGTTGCGGGCAATACAACAAGCGCAAAGGATTTAAAGAGCTCGTTTAACGGCGACAACAGGAAGATAAGCATAATCACGCTTGTAGCGGTACTGTTTATACTTATGTTTACCTTCCGTTCCGCGGGACTGCCGGTACTGCTTGTTCTCGGAATTCAGGGCAGTATATGGATAAATTTCTCATTCCCGTATCTGACGAATTCTCCGATGCACTTCCTCGGGTATCTGGTTGTAAGCTCCATTCAGATGGGTGCTACTATTGACTATGCGATTGTATTTGCAAGCCGGTATACAGAACTGAGAAAGACGGAGAGCAGGACGGACGCGGCAATGCATTCGCTTGATCAGGCGTTCCCGACAATACTTACCTCAGGCTCCATACTGATGATTGCCGGATTTTTAATTGGTTTTGTTTCTACAAATCCTATTATATCCTCGCTTGGTATTGCGCTCGGACGCGGAACCGCCATTTCGATTATTATTGTAATGACTGTTTTGCCGGAAATAGTGATTCTCTTTGATAAATTTATCGAGAAGTCAGCTTTTCCGAAGAAGGAGAAGGAGGATAAGCTCAAGCGTGAGCGCCGCACCGGTCTGATGTATGTTGACGGCAGTGTAAGGGGATACGTTTCCGGCTATATCATGGGTGAATTTCACGGAGTTATAAAAGGCGATATAAACGCGAAGGTGGAAAATGTTGAAGCTGAGCCGGAGGAAAAATTCGAAGCGGCGGGATATATTGAAACGGAGGGAAGCAATAATGAATAAGCTCGGTATAAAGCGGCTTGCCGCAGCGTTTGGAGCGGCGGCAATGATGTTTAACTCTGTCTGCATACCCTCGTCAAGGGCGGACGCGTCTGTTATAACGATCACCTCGGCAGACGAGTTTATCGGTTTTTTGAAGGGGTGTACCTCGGATGAGTATTCAAAGGGCAGAACCTTTATTATCAATAATGACATTGACATGAGCGGAAAGGAGTTTAACGGCGGCGGAATTTTCTGCGGAACGCTTATGGGCAACGGTCATGTTATAAAAAATATTACGATGGATTTCCGCGAGGCCAACGGCGGTTTATTCTCCAATGTGGGACCCGAAGGTCAGGTGCGTGATCTGAACATATCGGGCGATTTCCGTCAGCACACGAACAGTTCGGACGGTATAAGCACGGAAAATATTGTCGGCGATATTATCAAAAATGCCGGAATATCCGGTGTTTCGCCCGCAAGCTCAACCGGAATTACCGGAGCGGTTGCCGCGGTTAATGCAGGTCTGATTTTGAATTGCAGCTTTGAGGGAACTGTTTCCGGGCAGAAAACCACCGGCGGAATCGTCGGAAGGAACGATGATTCTGGAATAATCGATACCTGTGCGAATGCCGCGCTGGTAAGCGGTTTTGAGAACACCGGAGGTATTGCCGGAGAAAACAGCGGTGTAATAAAAAATTCACGCAACGCCGGAAAGGTTAATCCGGAAGCAGAGGAAACGACAAAGGAAACCGGAGGAATTGCGGGGCTGAGCACAGGAGTTATAGAATACAGCAATAACGAAGGCGAGGTAGGCTGCGAGGGCTACGGAATAAATGCCGGAGGAATTGCGGGAAAGCAGAACGGCGCGGTTTTGGAGTGTAAAAATACGGGCGCTGTCGGAGCGAAGAAAAATGCGGGAGGCATTGTAGGAATATTTGTTCCGTTTACCGATGCGGATATAATAACGGATGATTTGAAAAACGAATGGCAAAAGCAGAAGGACGATTTGAAAAGCGAAGCGGATAAGCTGCGGGATAATCTGAAAAAGAATGCGGAGGAGCTTACGGACAGCTTCGGAAAATTCAATCTAGGTATTCCGGGCATAGCAAGCGGAACTAGCGTTGACAATGTACTGAACAGTCTTTCAAATTACCTTGACAGCGCGGCAAGGAGAAAGGACGATTCATCGCAGTCACTGTCAGATAATATAGACAGTCTTTCCGGAGCGCTTGAGAGCGCGATTAACGACCGTACTCTTGAAAATCAGATTAACGAGTCGTTAAGCACGCTGAGCGGCTCCATCGCGGATGTTACAAGCTCGATGTCGGAGGCTATGGACAGAACGGCGGAGCTCAGCGATGATGTTGACGCTCTCAGCTCTAATCTTACCGCGCTTGCCAATGACACCTCGGCGCTGCTTTCAACGCTGAATGAGAACGCATCAGGCGCGGACAGCAGACTGGATCGTACGGTGAGCGGCTTTGAGGATGTTGCAGACTCGCTTTCCTATGCGCTTGACAGGGTTGATGTGGATACAAGGGCGCTGGATAATGCCGCAAAGGCTTTGCTTAATCTTTCGGAAACTCTTGATGATGTGGTAAATGATTTGAGCGATTTGGGCGACGACGTTTCCGATGAGGTGCTTGCGCCCTTCCGGACGCTTAGGAGAGAAATCAATAAGATAATATCGGATATTAACGACCGTAAGCAGAATGCAGCCGAGTTAAGAAAGAAGCTTGAGGAGCTTAAGGAAAAACTCGAACAGCAAATCGGCGCGCTGCCTACAATGCGTCCTCTGCCCACAATCGCTCCGAGACATACGGAAAAGCCTCTTATTAATATAGGAAGGGCAATATCCGATAAGCTGTTCATCACTGCGGAAGCGGCTGAGGACGATGATGACGATCTTCTCAGTCTTGACGAGATTATCGATACGGAGCGTATCCGCGAGGAAATGAAAAAGGTTGTAAGCGTCGATGTCACGCTTGACAGGCATGTTGCGGGAGAGTATACCGATACGGCGCTTGTCAAGAACTGCATAAATACCGGAGAGATAAGAGCGAGTGAAAATTCCGGAGGAATTTCCGGCAATATGGGTGTGGAAGCGCTGCGGCAGCGCGGCGACACGCTTCAGCTTTCGGACGGAAAGACCGTTATTTCGGATTTGGCGGTTAAGGCAACCATCCATTCATGTATAAACGACGGTGAAATTTATGCCAAGGAGCGTAATGCCGGCGGAATCGTCGGTTCTTCAAATGTCGGCATAATCAAGAGCTGCCTGGGAGCAGGTGAGGTATGCGCCGAGAATAACGGCTATGCCGGAGGTATAGGCGGCAGCATGAATGCGAGCATATTGTATTCAATAGGTGCGGCGCGGCTGAGCGGAGAGAATGATTTGGGCGGTATCGCCGGAAAGGGAAATGTTATCCGCGAGAGCTATTCTCTTGCAAGCTTTGAGGGCAACGCGGAGCGTATCGGTATGATTGCGGGCAGTGTTGACGGAGAAGTAAAAAATAACTGCTTTATTTCTGAGGAAATAGGCGGCATAGGCGGCGCAAGCTATGAGGTTAATGCTGAAAATATCCCATTCGAGGAGATGAAATGCACCGATAAGCTGCCGGAGAGAATGGATATGTTCTTTAATGACGACTGGGTAAGCGAGGCTGACTGTTTTCCGCAGATAAAGACGCTTGCACAGACGGACGCGGCGGTTATCGGACTTGATATAAGGGCATTGTCGGCAAAATATGCGGAAACACAGTTCCGTGTTAATTTCATTATTGACGGTGAAACAGTGAAGTCGCTTAAAAAGGATTATAATGAAACGCTTGCGGAAGAAGAAATTCCGGAGCTAAAGGGCGCGGACGGAAGGTATCCGCACTGGAACCGCGATACTTCGGAGCCGATAAGACGTCACACCGATTTCAAGGCTGAATATAACGATGCGACAATGACAATTGCCTCGGACGAAACACCGCCGATTTTGCTGATAGAAGGCAATTTCAGCGATGCAACCACGGTAGAGGTTGACAGCGCGGAGATAACGGCGGATTTTTCGGGATACATAAAGGGAGGAGCGTACAGCTTTAAAATCACCCCCAAAAAGGACGGTGAAGGCGGATTTAAGCTTCACATACTTGCCGGAGATGAAAAGGCGTGCGCGATAGGTGTTGTAAATGACGGAAAGCCGGAGGTTATTGAGTGTGAGCGTGACGGAAGCTATCTGATATGCCAAATGGATAAGCCGCAGAGCTTTGTTATTTTGTCAAAGCCGGGCGGCGCGGTTCCGGTGACGATATTTATCATAATTGCGGCAGCGGCGGCAGCGGCTTTTGCGGTTGTGTTTACAGTGAGGAAAAAACGGACTAAAGAAACACCCGAACAGGAATTGTGATAAAAAAAATAATCAAAAAAGAAAAAAAGACTTGACAAAACCAATAAAAACCTATATAATAGATTAGGTGTCTGATGTTAAATTTATTTTGAAAACAAGACGGTCAATTTGGGGCCGTTAGGATTATTATTGTTGCAGGGAGGTGCAAATTACATGAAAATGACATATCAGCCAAAGAAGCGTCAGCGTTCAAAGGAGCATGGTTTCAGAAAGAGAATGGCTACAAAGTCAGGCAGAAAGGTATTAGCTGCCAGAAGAAGAAAGGGCAGAAAGTCCTTAACTGCGTAACTTTATGAGTTCGGAGGCAAAAAGTGCAGGAGTTCCCGCCCTTTTTGCCTTTTTCACTATGAATAAGGAAGCATAAATTATGAAGAATACTGTAAGCTTAAAGCTTAACAGGGACTTCCGGCGCCTGTATTCCAAGGGCAGGCACGTCTCGGGAGCATATGTGGCTGTGTACATGTCTGCGAACCGTTTGAAAACCGCAAACCGTTTGGGACTTACCGCTTCAACCTCTCTGGGACACGCAGTGATACGCAACAGACTCAAGCGTCTTATGAGGGCTGCGTATACCGCGCTTGAACCGTACATTGGTACAGGCTACGATTTTGTACTCGTGGCAAGAGGACGAGCCGTAGGCTCATGCGAGGAACAAATTCGGAAGGACCTGAGATACTCATTCCGGAAGCTTGGGCTTTTGGAATGCGAGGATTAAAAATGAAACGTTTTTTCATTTTTTTGATACAAATATACAGACACTGCATTTCGCCGTTCAAGGGTGCGGCATGCTGCCGTTTTACCCCGACATGCTCTCAATATGCTGTCGAAGCTATAGAAAAATACGGCGTACTTAAAGGAGGTCTCCTTGCGGCTTGGCGCATTCTGCGCTGCAATCCGTTTTGCCGGGGAGGCTATGACCCCGTTCCGTAATTAAGGCGGAAAATATTCTTGGAGGAACGTATATGTTCGAATTTATCATTACGCGGCCCTTGGGCTGGATTATCCAGCAGATTTATAATCTGGTCGCTAATTACGGCCTTTCAATCATTATTTTTACGGTTTTAATTAAGCTGGTGCTGCTGCCGCTTAATATTCATTCCCAAAAGGCCATGAAGAAACAGCAGAAAATACAGCCATATGTGGCAGAGCTTCAGGAAAAGTACAAGAATGACCAGGAAAAGCTCCAGCGTGAGATGATGAAGCTCTATAAGGACAACAATATTTCAATGGCGGGCGGATGTCTGCCGATGCTTATCCAGATGCCGATATTGGTTGGTCTTTATCAGGTTATCCAGAAGCCGCTTTCATATTTAAAAGGCGTAGACTGGATGCTTCAGGAAACCATCGACAAGGTGTATATGCTCCGCGATATGTTCGCAACAGGCAACCTTGTTTCTCAGACAGAAGAGCAGCTCGCGAATATGTCACAAATTCAGCTTTCAAACTGGGCTGCGCAGCATTTCGGCGCCGGCGATCCATGGGCTATTAACTTTAATTTCCTTGGACTTGATTTATCACACGTGCCGTCAACAGCATTTGCCTATATTATGCGTCTTGATTTCTCGGATATGAGCAAGATTCTGCTGCTTCTCATTCCATTATTCGCAGTGCTGTTCTCAATTTTAACAAACAAAATCACAATGGCTCAGACGGGTCAGGACAAGGCGAAAGCCGATGATAAGGCTGCAAGCATGAACAAGTCAATGCAGTGGATGATGCCGATAATGACATTATTCTTTACATTCACTTTGCCGTCAGGTATTGGTCTTTATTGGATTATCAGCTCGGTTATGCAGATTATACAGCAGCTTTTACTTAACAAATATTTCGACAAGAAGGGAGAGGAAGTAATTGTCAGTGTTCCCGAAATTAAACAAAACAAGCACGGAAAAAAGCGGAAAAACCGTTAACGACGCAATTCTTGCCGCACTCGATGAATTGGGTGTGACGAAGGATGACGTAACGGTTGACATTATAGAGGAAGGAAAAAGCGGATTTTTTGGCATAGGACGCAAGGATGCGGTTGTACGCGTTTCGGTAAAGGAAAGCATTATCGAGGGTGCAAAGAATTCGGAGAAGGACTCAAAGCAGACGCGGACAGCGTCAAAGCGCACACCATCGCCCGCAAAACAGGCTTCCGAAGCAAGAACGGAGAAGCCTGCGGAAATTACCGTTTTAAAGGGTGAAACCCGCTCGTCAAATAAACCGAAAGCTCCGAAGCAGAGTACTCCCGCGAAGGAATTTACCAAGCCGGTAAAGCAGAATAAGCTTCCGCCGGAGCAGAGAAGCGCGGCGCCGAAGAATTCGGCTGAAAAGTCCGCCGCACCGTCACAGAATGAAGCGAAGAAAGCGCAGGCGAAACCGGAAGCAATTAAGGCTGACGCCGCAAAGGCATTTGCCGCGCCGGAGGCAAGACGTCCGAGAAAGCCGGAGAACGCAAGACGCGAATCTCCCGCAAAACGTCAGCGCCCGGTAAAAAAAGCAGAGGCAAAGCCGGAGCCGAGACCGTCAACTCCGAAGAAGATTTCCGGCATTCCTCCGCAGGAGATTGCGACAAAGTTTTTAACCGATATATTCGGAGCAATGCAGCTGGATGTAAAGATAAGCACCGAGATGGAATCCGAGGATTCACTTATTGTAAATCTTGACGGTGAAAACATGGGCATCGTAATCGGCAAGAGAGGCGATACGTTAGATTCGCTTCAGTATCTGACGTCGCTTGTAATAAATCAGCAGACCGAAAATTACATAAAGGTTACGATTGATACAGAGAACTACCGTGAAAAGCGCACAGAGGCGCTTCTGGCACTTTCAAACAGACTTGCGGATAAGGTTGCCCGTACAGGCAAGAAATTCACATTGGAGCCAATGAGCCCTTACGAGAGAAGAATAATCCATTCAAATCTTCAGGAGAACGAAGCTGTTACAACCTTCTCAGTGGGTACGGAACCGTACAGAAAGGTAGTAATTGCACCGAAAAGTCAAAGACCATATAAGAAAAATGCCGGCGCTGCGGGACGTTCGCCCAAAAAGGGCGGGAAACGCCGGGTGAGCAAAGAAAATTCACAGGATGTTACCGCGGAAAAGAAAGGCAGCTACACAACAACGTATAAGGCTGATTTCAAGCCGCCCATGCATAAGGCTGAATTTAAGAGCTTTGATGATTATCTGAAGGCTCAGGACGGAGAATAATTTTGGAAAAAGATAAGCGGCGCATCTCGCCGCCCTCAGCGACTTGAAGTATAAACATACGTCGGCGTCGCTTCTGACGGCAATCTGCTTGCTTCTCTTTTCCCAAACGCATTGGTGAAA
>JAUNPN010000229.1 GCA_030536655.1 bacterium
ATATATACGAAGCGATTGACTTATATATGAATCAAGAGAAATATTTGATATACATTTTTCCGGTCATAGAAGATTTGCGTTGTCAGCGTGATGCGAAACATCCGTTGATAGATGTATTAATATTTACAACATGTGCTATTTTATGTAATCAAGTTAAAACAGATGATATAATCGATTACAGATAATGCAAAATTGAATTTCTCAACAAATGCTTTTTAATAAAGAAAATTCCTTTATCATCAAACCCGGCAATCCATAAAAATTATATAAAAACGGAAAAGAAGAAAACATCGATGAAAAGGAATATGCATAAGTATTTATTAACTCTTCAAATAATACAGCAAGATTTATCATCATTTTATAATAATCCATGATTTCTCCGCGACGTACACATTATGTTTACAAAAAAATACTTTATTATTTACAAAATATCGAATACTTTTTAAAATTAATATGGTATTATATATGTGTAGTCAGAAATAAACAATAAATATATAATTTCATATTATTTGTATTATGTCTGCTTACTGTATTATAATATGTTTTGACATATTAATAATTTATTCATTATAAGTTTACATATTGTTTACAATTTAGCAACACATAATCCAAAAAAATATGGTATTATATATAAAGAAGGGACAGATTGTATTATGAGGAAATATCCACACACAGATTCTACTGATTTAATTATTTATGACCGTAAGGAAAAGAAGCACGGCAAATCAAAGATTATGCTTACAGCAATTTGCTCAGCTCTTGCGGCAAGTATTTTCACTGCTGCAATCTTTACGACTGTTACGGTCACGTACACAAAGAGAAATCAGCCGACAATAACTCAGCAGGCTTCGTCAAACAGAACAAGCGACACAAGCAATGCGGTACTTACAGCGGCGACTACAAACGGTAATGCGCTCACAATTCCGCAGATTGCTGCTCAGGTCGGACCGAGCGTAGTCGGTGTAATCAATAAAACAAAAGTAGACCCTCATAGATATTATGACCCGTTCACAGGCCGCTATTACTATTACAACAATTCGGATACCGATGAAAACGGTATGGTTGAACAGGGCAGCGGTTCGGGTATAATAATAAGCGATGACGGATATATTGTAACCAATCAGCACGTAATTGACGGTGCAACTGAAATTTCAGTCATTCTAAACACGGGTGATGAATGTGCAGCGACACTTGTAGGTCAAGATACAAAAACAGACCTTGCTGTATTAAAGATTGAAACAGACAAGCAGCTTACAGCCGCAATTCTTGGTGACAGCGAACAGCTTCAGGTAGGTGAGCTTGCGGTTGCAATAGGAAATCCATTAGGACAGGAATATTCCGGTTCGGTTACTGCCGGAATTATCAGTGCAGTAAACCGTACAATGACAATAGAAAACAGAACCTATAACCTTATCCAGACCGATGCGGCAATAAACCCCGGAAACTCCGGCGGTGCTCTTATCAATCAGTATGGAGAAGTAATTGGAATTAATTCAGTTAAACTTTCAACTACAGGTGTTGAAGGCATGGGCTTTGCAATAGCAATGTCAGAAGCAAAGCCGATTATAGATGACTTAATATCAGCGGGATACGTTACAGGCAGACCGCTTGTAGGAATCGGTATCTCACAGACAAAATACGGTCTTTTCATCAGCAGCGTGCAGGAAGGTTCCGGAGCTGCAGAGGCAGGACTTCAGGAGGGCGACTTAATCATTGAGGTTGACGGTACTAAGGTATCATCCTCAACAGAAATTAATGAGCTCCGTGACAAAAAGAAGCCGGGAGAGAAAATGACTTTCAAGATTCTCCGTGATGGAGCAACTCAAGAGATTGAAGTAACCTTGAAGGAAAGCTCGGCTGAAAATTAATAACGCTTATCAGTTTTAATTGAATTGGCTGCCATAAAAAGCAGCCGATACCATCCTTTTTTTCATATGCCCCCGCTCTCCCCAAGAGCGGGGTCCCCCCGTAAAAGCAGCTGTATCGGCAAATGCCGATACAGCTTTTTGCATGCAAAAACACAGAATACTGAAAACTTTGCTTTTTCTGTATCCTGTGCTGTAAATAAACCGCATCAAGCATTAATCTGTATAACCGTATTCTTTAAACATACTTTCCAATTCTTCCACAGATACATCCAGTTTTTGTGCTGCTATCTCCGGTGTTATTATATGTTCATGTACAAGCGAATACATCGCTCCTATACCTTTTTGCATACCTTTTTGTATACCCCGGTCTTCAAGTGCCTGTGCTATTGTACACATAGTAACATTCTCTCCTTTCTCTTTACGCTGAACTATGTATTCTGTTGTATCTATATATCTTCTGTCTCCGGTAAAGACTGTTAAAAATTCTGCTATCTCCGCAGGATATTTTACCGACGTCCTATCTTCCGACCATGAACTTTTCTTTAAGCGTTTATCTTTAAAAAATCTTGCAATATGCTTAAAATCACTTTGAAATTTTCCTATTGTTTCATCATCCAAAAATGCAATGTCAAACACACAAATTTTATAATCCTGTACATACTCCTTAAATTCCTTCGGAATTGTCAGTATATCATGCAGACTTTTCTTGTCATGCCAACGTTTATCCGAAAAGTTTAATACAATCGTAATAACAGGATACAGCTGCTTTGTATTTCGTTTTTTCTGTGTCAGCTGTTGATGGTAGCTTCCGAAATCATATCCCATTATCCGAATCGGCATTGTATCATCCAATGTTGATTGATTTTCCATGCCGAATGCTGCTATTATAAACCGCATTTCATTCCGATAATTCTTCAGCGTATCACGCCGCTGCTCTGCGTTTCCATCATCTGCGGCCTTATAAATAGATTCGGTCGGTCCGAAATCCAGCTGCTGTTCTTTAATTAATTCTTTATCAAACAATAACGTATTATAAATATCTGCAAATACATCATTGTAATCTTCAAGTTTCTTCGCTGTTAAATCCTTCGCACCCAATAATACCACCCCTTAATTATTAGTATATCACTATTTAAAGTAAAAATCAATTACTTTATTTTTATTTTTGCACAAAATTATGTTGTATTTTTCTGTTCTTTTATACATAGAATTT
>JAUNPN010000230.1 GCA_030536655.1 bacterium
AAAGATAAAATCAAGGCAGCAATCATGAAGGCGTTTATTGACGTAGACGGGGAAGAAACTTCGTATGCAAAATGGGAGGCAATACATATTGCTAATTATATTAAAAGCCTTAATAAAAATATGGCTGTAGAAGAAATTCAAGACTTAGTTGAAGAAAAGCTAATGGAGAGTAATCGTAAAGACGTAGCAAGAGCATACATTATCTATAGAAATGATAGAAACAGAATTAGAGAAAAAAACAGTAGTGTAATTCGGAAAGTAATGAAAAGAGTAAATGCTTCTGATGTGGAAAACGCAAATGCCAATGTAGATGAGCGTTCTTTCTCTGGCAGGGAAAAAGAAGCGTCCGCTGATGTTGGGAAAGCTATTGCCCTTGAATACGGTGGTTTAAGCGACGAAGTTGCACAGGCTCATAAGGATATGCTGGTATATCAGCATGATTTAGAAAAAGCTATTTATGGGGTTCACAATTGTTTAAATTTGGATTTTGGAGAGATCTTTACATATGGTTTCAAGACAAGAAACGGAGATGTGCGTCCTCCGGCTTCATTCAGCACAGCTTGTCAATTAGTAGCTGTAGCTTTTCAGTGCCAAAGTCAAGTGCAGTTTGGTGGTGTCGGCTCTATTCACTTGGATTATGATTTAGCGCCGTTTGTAAAAATGAGTTTTGCTAAACATTTTAAAGATGGTTTGAAGTGGATTTCTAATGCATCAGAGGAATATATCAATTCTCTTCCCCCCAAAATAGAAATAAACAACAAAGAGATACAGGCATATCCTAAAGCGTATAAGTACGCAATGGAAATGTTAGAATCCGAAGGAAAGCAAGCTGCACAAGGACTTTTTCATAATTTAAACACATTGGAAAGCAGGCAAGGGTCACAAGTACCATTTACTTCGATTAATTTAGGAAGAGACACCTCTACAGAAGGAAGGTTAGTCACAAAATGGATTATGGAAGCCAGTATTGATGGGATTGGCGAGCATCATTTAACAAGTATATTCCCAATTAGTATTTTCCAATATAAGAGCGGGGTAAATGCAAGTCCGGATGATCCTAACTATGATTTAAAGCAACTGGCATTGAAATCTATGTCAAAAAGAATTTATCCTAATTGGGTAAACGGCAACTGGTCACAAGCACACGAAACAGACGGAGAGCCGGATACTTATTTAAGCTCAATGGGATGCAGGACTTTAGTGGGATATGAACGCCACGGATTAGGGTATATACGACAAGGAAGAGGCAACAACGTGCCAAACACAATCATTTTACCAAAACTTGGTATTGAATATGGAATCTGCCTTGGTAAAAGAGAAAATGCAGATTTAGATGGATTTTGGAAAGCATTGGATCATGCTCTTTATCTTTGCGAAAAAGGTCTTTTAGAAAGGTATGAAATTATTAAATCTCAATCACCTAAAGCTGCACCATTTATGTATCAAAATAACACTATTAAAGGAGCAGGGGAATGCAGCAATACTGTTGAAAATGCAGTAAAACATGGAACTCTGGGTTTTGGTCTTATCGGTATGGCAGAAATGTGTGTGGCACTTTTTGGCAAAAACCACGCAGAAGATAAAGCAGTTCATAAATTTGCATTATCAGTTGTAGAACATATTTATAATTACGCCAAAGAAGCCAGTGAAAGAAATGACCTAAACTTTGGAACATATTTTACACCGGCAGAAGGGCTTTGTAGGACGGCCTTAATGTCATTGAGAAAGCAGTATGGAGTAATTGAAAATGTAACAAGTCATGAGTTCTTAACTAATAGCATACACGTACCTGTATGGCAGGAAATTTCCATTTATGACAAGCTTAATGTAGAAGCTCCTTTTACAAAATACGCTACATCAGGATGCATAACATATATAGAATTAACAAGTACTTTTGTTAAAAACATAAAAGCAGTAGAAGATATTATTGATTACGCTTTTAATGAGTTAGATATTCCATATCTTGCTTTTAATTTTCCTATTGACAGCTGTCTTGACTGTGGCTACCAAGGAGAGTTTAATAATTGTTGCCCTGAATGTGGAAGTAAGAATATACAACAGCTGAGACGTGTGACCGGATACCTTACTACTGATTATAGAAACTTTAATGATGGAAAGCAAGCAGAAGTAGAAGAACGCGTAAAGCACTCTGATTTCATTGATGTAGGAGAAAACAAATGAATATAGCAGGAATCGATTATGAGTCTGTAAAAGACGGAGAAGGGGTCAGAACAGTCATTTATGTCAGTGGCTGTTCTCATGACTGCTACGGATGTCATAACCCACAAACCCACAATATTCATTATGGTAAACCTTTTACAAAAGAGTTGCAAAATGAGATATTAGGGAATATAAAAAAGAGACCGTTTATCTCAGGACTGACATGGAGCGGAGGAGATCCGCTCCATCAAAACAATGTTAAGGATGTGTTGGATTTTACTAATATATTTAAGTCTTTGTTTCCAGAAAAAACAATTTGGCTGTATACAGGCTATAAATTTGAAGAGATAATAGAGTGTAAATACGATGCATCTTATATCAACAATTATAAAGTGGACGCTTTAAGACAAGTTGTTGTCTCTAAATGCGATGTTATTGTAGACGGTCAATACATTGATTCTCAGCGAGATATAACCTTAAAATGGAAGGGCAGTAAAAATCAAAGAGTTATTGATGTACAGAAATCATTAAGAGAAAATAAGGTTGTTCTCTATACATAAATACAAATTATATAAAGTAAAAAGGAGAAATGATTAATATGAATAAGATAGCAAAATTTGAAAAGGTGTCTTTTGAACAGTTTAAAAAAGATTTTCTTTATACGTTCAGAAGAGGAAATGAGGTTTCGGAAGAATTCACTTCGGAAATCTTGAAGATATATAATAATATAAAGCTGCCTGAAAGAGCGACCAAATGCAGTGCAGGATATGACTTCTTTACACCGGTAAGCTATCATCTTACACCGGGAGAGTCTGTATTAATCCCAACAGGTATAAAATGTAATATCAACTTCGGGTGGGTTTTGCAAATATATCCAAGGAGCGGACACGGTTTTAAATACGGAGTTCATT
>JAUNPN010000054.1 GCA_030536655.1 bacterium
CGGCGCTGAAAAGTATCATAATGCGGTTGTCGCTACGATTAGGGATTTACTGGAAAATTGAGATAAAAAAGAAAGACTATATAATATAGAAGAAACCCGGAGGCGGACAAGCTTCCGGGTTATGAAAACGGAAGGATTTTGCAAGAAAAACAGAGCGGTGCAGGACCGCTTTAAACCTTGTTTTGAAGGTTAAATTTATGACCGATACCCGGAGAAGGAGAATAATAATCATGGCGTACATATTCAAGAGAGTGCATACAAAGCATCGTGATTTTGTTACAAGGACAAAATGTTATTATTATGCGCGTCCGGGTAAAAAGAGAAGAGGAGTGAGAGTCGCTCCGACAGGTGAGAGCAAGAAAAAAAGGAATGCGCACCGGGCATATCTCAAACGCAAATATCTGATTTACAATAATTTTGATATAGGAGATTTTTGGATAACATTAACATACATAAATGCAAAGCTTCCGGAAACGGTTGAAGCGGCGCAAAGGATTTTAATGAATGTGCTGTCAAAGCTTCGGAAGAAATTAAAAAGAAAAAATATTCCGCTTGTATATTTTGTTAAGACAGAGCTTGGAGAACAGGGCAGAGTGCATCACCATTTGCTTATAAAAAATAATTTTCCCGTTATATCATACTTGTATGAATACTGGAAGGGATTCGGCAATGTGAAGGATTTTAAGGAAATATATAATCTTGCGAACGGTAAGCTTGTGAGCTATATGCTCAGAACCCCGCAGGAGAATGAAAATGATGAAGCGGACGAAAAGAATGAAGTGAAGTTCTCGCACAGCCGCAACCTTGCGGAGCCGGAGATTGAAACGAGGATTTATCCGGCTGAGAACTTCAGAGAAAACCCGAAGCCGCCGAAGAGCAGCGAAGAAGGCAAGGTGTGGGTTATCGAGAATTTGAACAATTGGTTTCCCGATATAGATGGATATATCTATCAGGAGTATGAGCTGGTTTTGAAGGAGGTTGAAAATGTCGAGACAATACGAAGCAGCGGAGCAAAGCACCCTAATTGATTGGTCACTGCGCTGCCGCGGGAAATATCCGGAGTTAGGTTTATTATTCCATATCCCTAACGGAGGAAGCAGAAACAGAGCGGAGGCGGTTCATCTTAAAAGGCAGGGCGTTAAAGCCGGAGTGCCGGATTTATTCCTGCCGACTGCACGCGGAAAGTATCACGGTTTATTTATCGAAATGAAATACGGGAAGAACAAGCCGACAAACGCACAGCGTGAATGGATGGCGGCTTTGAATGAACAGGGTTATTTGGCTGTAGTATGCTATGGGTTTGATGATGCAAGGGATACGATTGAAAGGTATCTTGGAATATGCACATAAATGGTACATATAGGTTGGGAGGTCGATAAGCTTGACGCAATTCAGAGTATCAAGGGCGTTGACGCGTAAAGGAATCAGTCCCGAAAAACAGGGACTGATATTCTTTGCGTGCCTGAATATAAACAGTCTTGATGAAACATTTAAACAAAAAGTCTTGAACACCTGCATTGAAGTAGGCGGAGAAGATTATCAGGCGTTGTACAGATTTTTGACTGACGCCTATGTTAATCATGTGTATATATGCAACGTGTATTTTATTTCGAAAGCAAGGTTATTTGCACTCAAAAGAGATTTTTATTTAAAGCTTGCACAAAATTGGGAATAACTCGCACAACTTTCATGATATGATGTCTGTAAAATATCATCTGAGGTGTGAAGAGATGAACATCTACAAGCAGTGTGCGCACTGCAAAAGCGTAATACCATACGGAAAATCGTATTGTAAAACGTGTGAAAAACAAGCCGCTGTCGAACGAATTGAAAGAAATAAAATAACACGAAAAAAATGTGATAAAAAATATAATAAAAACCGCGAAAAAAAGTATCAAAAATTTTATAATTCACCCGGCTGGCGTGTCCTGTCGCGGAAATATATGCAGTCAGTCCGCTACAGATGTGAGATATGCGGCAGGATTGCCGACGAAGTACATCATGTGAAATATATCCAAACAAGCGAAGGATGGGAAAAACGCTATGACATCGGCAATCTTAAAGCATTATGTCACCGTTGCCACAACGAAATTCACGGACGGTTTCAATCAAAATAATTTTCGGAAAATTCGGCGGGGTGGGTAAAATTTTAAAAGCTTTTTGGGGATACCGGTGCGAGGGGACCTCTTTGCAGAAAAAAATCCCCAAATAAATCAAAAATCCCAATCGGTTGAGGAAAATGAAAGGAGGAACAGTATGGCAAGACAAAGACAGCCTATTGCGTTGTTGGAAGCCAAAGGAAGGAAGCATCTGACAAAGACGGAGAAGGAGCAGCGCGCGGCGTCAGAAGTGAAACCGCTTAATGACAGAATAGAAGCTCCGTCATATCTGCTCAAGAAGCAGAAAGAGGCTTTTGATATTGTAGCACAGGAGCTTGTGAACATGGGTATTATGGGAAATACCGACTGTGACGCACTGGCGCGGTATATACAGGCGCGTGACCTGCATCAGAAAATATACAAACAGATTAAACGTGAAGAGCTCAAAGATCCTGACTTGCTCGCAAAGTGGATGAAAAATCTTAACAGCGCATTTTCACAGTGCCGACAGGCGGCGAATGATTTGGGACTGACAATAGCCTCACGCTGTCGCCTTGTAGTCCCGAAGCTCTCGGAGGATGTCAAACCAAATAAGTTTATGAAATTTGTTGCGTAATGACAGACAGAGTGACGGATTACGCCCGAAAAGTGGTTGACGGCAGCATCAGAATGGGACATCTTCACACGCTGGCTTGCAAAAGACACCTTGACAATCTCTCGGCTCAGAATACAGAAAAATTCCCGTACATCTGGAATGCGGAGAAATCAGAGAAGGCGATAGATTACGCTGAAACACTTACCATTGCAGAGGGGACACAGCCGAAGGCGGTCAGGCTTTTGGGCTCTCAGGCTTTCGATGTCGGCTCTACATTCGGGTGGTACAAGCCTGACGGATACAGACGATTCCGCCGTCGGTATAAATCAGTGGCAAGACAGAACGGCAAAACCTTTGAAAATGGTATCATGGGAACGTATATTGCAGGATTCGGCGGTTACTCGTATGGCAAGCTGTTCACGGTAGCTACCGGCAAGCGGCAGGCGCGGCTTGCATGGGAGGAAATGCGGAAATTTATCGAAGCCGACGAAGATTTAAGTGAGCTTTTCAAGATAAAGGAATACAAGTCATACATAGAGGCACTTTTAACCTCGTGTACGATAGAAGCTCTCAGTCAGGAGGGCGGACTTCAAGACGGATTCCGTGCGATTTTTGCATCGGTCGATGAAATTCATCAGCACAAGAATAACAAAATCTACAAGGCAATCTACAACGGAACAAGAGCCTTGCCGGAAACGCTTGTAAGCATGATTACTACACGCGGTGACAATCTTAACAGCTTTTGCAGGGAAATGGACAATTACTGCATTAACATTCTTAAGGGTGCCGCGGAAGCTGAGGATTTCTTTGTTGACATTTACGCACTTGATGAGAATGATGATATTTGGGACGAGAAAAACTGGGTCAAGGCAAATCCGTTCCTGATGTCGTATCCCGAAGGAATTGAAACAATACGGCGTGATGCACGAACAGCAAAGGATATGGGCGGTGATGAACTGCGTGACTTCATGATTAAAGGACTTAATTTGTGGGTGCAGAACCATAACCGTGAATTTATCGACACAGAGAAATTTGTAAAATGCGGAGGGGACACGAAACTTGAAGCATTCAGAGGCAAGACCTGTTATGTCGGACTGGATTTCAGCAGCGGCGGCGATTTGACAACATGGGTAATGGAGTTCGAGGACGAAAACGGTAAAATATACTGGTATTCACATTCGTATATGCCGCGCGGCAGAATGACGGAGCATATCAAGGATGACCTTGTGCCATATGATTTGTGGGAGCAAAGCGGACTTATAACCGTAACGGGCGGCGAGATGGATTTCAAGAATGATTACAGTTTCATTATTGCCGAGCTAAGGGAAATCAAGGAGAGGTACGAACTGCAATTTGCGGGAATAGGCTATGACCCTCATAATGCGGACGGTATTCTTGCGGAGCTTGATTCGTTCGGCTGCACGCTAATGGAAATACGTCAGTCGGCGCGGTTCCTGCATGACGCTACCGAGGATATTCAGCTGTTGGTGAAGTCTGAAAAGGTGTCATACGACAGAGAAAATAAGCTGCTTGTGTGGTCGTTCTGCAATGCACAGATTGTAAAAAACAGCTTTGATGAGAAAAAGGTAGATAAGATGGACAATGCCCGTCACAGGCGAATTGACCCGGTAGATGCAGCGGTTGACGCGCATACAATGCGTATGAAATTCAGGCAGGAGGAAACACCGGATTACGAGGGCAGAATAAGCAGCTTTTTGGAGTATGCGGATTATTGAAATGAGGTGCGGATTTGAATATTTTAAAAGCAATAAAGCAGCATTGGGTGAATTATAAGAGTGCAAGGTCGGAAAAGACGATGTGGACGGAGCTGGCGCAGTGGCTCGGCATAGACAGCAGTGCCGGAAATGCGATGAATGAAGCAACATTCTACGCGTGCCGCAAGGTGTTGAGTGAGGCAATCGGCAAAATGCCGTTAAAGCTTATGCAGAAGAACAACGTGACAGGTATACGCGCAGCAATGGAGCATCCGCTCTATGACGTTGTAAACGTGCGCCCGAACCCGTATAACACTTCATCATCCTTTTGGGGAACTGCTGAGGATGATAGGGCGGTATACGGCAATGCATACATATGGATTCAGGTGACGGAAAAAGGGACACGATTATGGCGGTTGAATCCTGCGGCGGTCGAGGTATGGTATGACAATAACAAAATAATAGCGGAGCAGCCGGATATATATTATATCTATTATGTCGGCGCACACAGGTATTATTTTGCGTCCGAGGAAATTATCCACCTCAAAAATTTCGAAGTCAAGGAAGGTATAATCGGACGTCCGGTAATAGCACGGCTCAAGGATACGATTGAGAGCAACGTCAAGGCGCAGGCTTTACAGAGGAAAATGAACGAGAACGGCATTACTCCGAAGATGGTACTGCATTATACCGGGGACTTGAACGAGGAACTTGAGAAACGCTTTGCAAAAACAATACAGAAATATGCTGACAGCGACTATGCAGATGAAGGAGTAAGGACAGTTATTCCTCTGCCTATCGGCGCGGAGCTTAAGGAGCTGAGCATGAAATTTACAGACGCTCAGTTTTTGGAATTGAAGCAGTATACGTCAATGCAGATTGCGGCGGCTTTCGGAATAAAACCGTATCAGATAGGCGATTATACAAAATCAAGCTACGCATCTGCCGAGGCACAGCAGCTGTCTTTTTACGTTGATACGCTGCTTTACATCATAAAGCAGTACGAGGAGGAATTGTCGTATAAGCTGCTGAGTGACGAAGAACGTAAGAACGGATATTATTTTAAGTTCAATGTTGCGTCAATACTGAGAGCCGACACGCAGACGCAAATTGCGTCACTGTCGCAGGCGGTAAACAGCTTTTTGTACACGCCTAACGAGGCAAGGGAATACCTTGACAAGCCGGCGCTGCCCGGCGGTGATAAGCTGTTAGGCAACGGTACAAGCATACCTGTGGAATATACAGGCGCGCAGTACATTGATTTGAAAGAAGGTGAGATAAATGGGAAACGACGAGGGTAAAAGCCGTATTGAGGACGAAATAAGCTACAAGGCGGCTGAGATTGCGCCGCTTGAAATTGATGCGGCGGAGCTGAAAAAGATAAATAAATATACCCTGTCACCGGTCGCGGCTGAGGAGGTTTACACATTCAAAGTGTGTGCCGGAACAAACGAGCTTGACGATAGGAATTATGAGCCGTTCAATCTTCAGGCATTGAAAGATATGCAGAGATTGTTTGTTGGAAAGACCGTGATTAAAGACCATATACGTAAGTCTGATAATCAGATTGCGAGGGTTTATGATACGGAGCTTATGCAGGGCGGTAAGCTTATCAAGGAAACAAACGAGCTGCACACGGAATTGTGGCTCAAATGCTACATGGTAAGAACCGAGGGAAATAAGGATTTGATTTCTGAGATAAAAGCCGGAATCAAGAAAGAGGTTTCAACCGGGACACTGGCAAAGCACCTTATGTGCTCTGTATGCGGTACGGATAACAAAGCGGCTTTTTGTCCGCATTTGTGGGGGCACGAATACGACACGGCATCGGGACGCAAGCGGTGTTATTTCACAATTGACGGTGTAAAGGACGCATATGAATTATCTTTTGTGACAATACCGGCACAGCCGACGGCAGGGACACGAAAAGCGGCAGCTGTTAAGGAAGCAGCGAAAGAGGAGAAAAACAGGCTGAGGGAGCTGGCTCTTGAGGCGGATTACTACGCAAATAAATTTATGGAGGCGGAATATGAATAAGAAAATGAGGGAGCTTTTCGCAAAGATTCAGGCGAAAACAGTGGAATTGAGAACGGCATTGAGTGAAAAATCACTTGACAAGGCGGAAGAAGTTAAAAAGGAGATTGATGAATTGGCACATGAATACAATCTCGAAAAGGCAGCATTTGAGACAGAAAAGAATATCAATGCACCCGGCTTGAAAGACCTCGGAGGTCCGGAGGGAGAACCGGCAGATGATAAGAAGAAGGGAACAGGCGGTATAAAGGCATTTGCGGACGCAGCACGCAGACATTTTAAGTCGATGAATGAAACAACAGGCGCAGACGGTGGCTATGTAGTTCCGCAGGATATTCAGACACAGATTGAGCAGATAAGGGACACAAAATTTTCACTTCGTGAGCGTGTAAGAGTTATTCCGACAACAACAAATAAGGGACAGCGTCCGGTTAAAAAGCGTGTTCAGCTTACCGGATTTACAAAAATCGGTGAGGGCGGCAAAATCGGAGAGGCTCAGACACCGCAGTTCAAGCTCATTTCATACACTATCGGCAAGTATTCCGGCATTATTCCGGTTACGAATGAGTTATTGGAAGATTCGGACGCTGCTATTGCAAGCGTGCTGACTGAGTGGCTCGGAGATGAAGCACGCGTTACGGAAAATAAGGCTATTATCGCGGCGGCAAAGGGAATCGGAACAACCGCAGCAATCAGCACTCTTGACGATATAAAGAAAATATTAAATGTCAGTCTTGGACAGGCGTTTCTGCCGACTTCGAGCATTATCACGAATGATGACGGTGCAAACTGGCTTGACACCTTGAAGGACGAAAACGGACGCTATTTGCTCAGTCCCGACCCAACGAATCCGAAGCAGCTCAGATTGTCGGTGGGCGCGTATACGGTGCCGGTCGATGTAATCTCGAATGCAGATATGCCGACAACTGAGAAGAAGGTGCCGTTTATCATAGGCGATATGAACGAGGCGATTATCATGTTTGACCGCAGACAGATAACTATTGATGTTTCAAAAGAGGCTACAATTGGTGATTTGAATTTGTTTGAGAATGACATGACTGCATTCAGGGCAATAGAACGGTTTGACGTGCAGGTGCGTGATGATGGCGCGGTTGTATACGGTGAGCTGACATTATCGTAATGGGTAGGTATAATCAATGCTGACCGATGAAGAAATAATTGCATATCTCGGCATTGATTATGCCGATGAAATGATACTGAAAAATGTCCGCAGAATTGCGGGGACGGCTTATCGGATTTTAAAGGGAGCTGTCGGAGAGGACGTGGACACAGCTGATGAACGTGCTAAAGAAGCAATGCTTATTATCGCGGAGGATTTATACAGCAGCAGGGGTATGACTGAAACTGTAAGCGGTAATACGCGTCGGCTGTTGACGGATATATATATGCAGCTGAGGATAGGAGACGGTAAGTTTGAAGGTGTATGATAAGCCTATTGACATATTGATTCTTAACGAGAAAACGGAACAGTACGAACCTTTTCTGCGCCTTCACGCACACGTAAACCGTGCGTCAGAAACTGAAAGGCTGTCCGGAGGCTCTGAACGTGATACCGTAACACTGACCTTTGAAGTGCGTTACTGTGCGGCGGTTGCGGATATATCCTATAACACCGAGAATTACCGTATAGGCTACAGAAGCATGATGTTCAATGTTGCTGCGGCTGATGATTACATGGAGGGACATAAAACTCTTAAACTTACGGGGGTGAAATTATGAGCGGCAGAATAAAAATAGGAGAGCTGAGCGAGGTTCTGGGCAGTGCGTTAAAAGTATATGCCGAGGAAAAGAATGAGGCGGTAAAAAGACAGACTGAAAAAAGCATGAATGAGCTTGTAAAGCTGACCAAAAGCACCGCGCCGGTGGGACACAATACGGGGACACATTATAGGGATTATATTGCGTGCAAGGTATTGTCAGAGAACGTCTATGAAAAGATTATGCAGTGGTATGTAGAGTCGCCGTATTACACGCTTACGCACCTTGTTAACTACGGACATCAGCTTAGGAACGGCGGAAGATGGAACGGAACATTGTTTTTGTCAGAGGCCGTTGAAAAAATAAATACCGATTACATAACAAAAATAGAGGAAATCTATAATGGTTGAGAAAATTTTAAACGATGCCGGTATAAGAAATAAGCCGACACGATTTTTGAAACCGCCCAAGGGTACATATGCGGTCTGGTTTGACAGGTATACCAAATCCGGGGCGGATATGAGGAAAACAATATATAATCACAGCTGCTCAATAGAGCTGTACAGCTATGAAGTTGACGATGTTGCGGAGAATCTGATTGAAATTGAGCTTGACAAGCGTGCGTTGGAATACACGAAACAGGAACGCGTGTGGCTGCAATCGGAGCAGCTGTGGGAGGTTATATATACGTTTGATTATAAGGCGAAGGAGGCTATAACGTGAAAAATACGCTGCGCATATTACATTCTTTCGGTACTCGGAGTATACACATACGCCGTCGTCCCTCGAAGGCAATCTGCTTGCGTCTTTTTCGCGTCATGATTTGTAACGCCGCACAGCGGCAGAAGGGAGGATTATAATGGCAGTAACAGAAGCAACAGGCAATACAAAGCGTAAGCAGACAAAAACAATTACACTTGGTTCGGGACATATTTATTACAAGGAATATTCCGGCACTTTACCGGATACAGCAACAATCTGCACCGAAGCAAACCGTCTTGGATATATTTCCGGCGGCGCGCATCTTGAGTACAGTAACGAGGTGTATACAGCAACGGACGATTTAGGAATCGTGAAGAAAACAAAGATTACAACGGAAACTGTGACCTTGGGAACAGGGCTTGCGACATGGAACGGCGATAGCTTGGCAGTGCTGCTTGCGACAGGCAGAACGGAGATTAAGGCGAACAGAAGAATCACCAAAATAGGCGGTCTGGATAACGATAACGGCAAGTCGTATGTTATCTGCTTCCATCACCCGGACAAAAAGGACGGAGATTTGTGGGTTACGATTGTCGGCAAGAACACAAACGGACTTACTCTTGATTTTGCGAAGGACGCGGAGAGTGTTGTTGAAGCGTTGTTTACGGCGGAACCGTCCGATGACGAGGGAACGCTTGTTGTAATCGAGGAAGAAATTCAGACAACGGGAACCTAAGGAGGGGTTGAAGAATGGAAGCGGTGGATTTCAGAAAACCGAAAAACACATGGCATATTACACTTACAGACGCATTGGAGCTTGATTTGAAGCTGCCTACAAAGGATTTGCTTGACGATATTTTAAATATCAGTGAACGAGTGGAGGACATGGACGGAAATGAGCAGTGGGAGGAAATCTATAACGTTGCGGCAACGGCAGTGTCGCATAACACAAAGTGTATTACTGTCACACCGGGAAAAATGAGAGAAATATTCGGCATCGGTGAAGTAATTGATTTCCTCACGATGTACACAGAGTTCATAGCTGAGGCGGTGCAGGAAAAAAACTCAAGGTCCCGTACTACCCTGAACAGGGCGATGAGACGGGCGAAAAATACAACGCAGAAACCTTTGAGCAGCACCTGATTGCACAGTATGCGAATATGACTATACCGGATACAGCGCGGCTTGATTGCGTTACGTACTTCAAGCTGCGCCGTGACGCAGTCATTGCGAGATACAGAAGCACGGAAGCGGGAAGGAAATATCTGAACAAATGCTGGGTTTATGAGCAGACAAAGCCTGACCGAAAGACATTACGTGAAACATTTGCGAAAGGGGGAAATTAAATGGCGGGCGCGATTAAGGGTATAACCGTTGAAATCGGCGGTGACACAACAAAGCTTACAAAGGCATTGAATGATGTTAATAAGCAGAGTAAAAGCCTGCAAAGCGAGCTGAAGGGTGTGGAAAGCCTGTTGAAAATGGACCCCGGAAACACGGAATTGCTTGCGCAGAAACAGCAGATATTGGCTGAGAGCGTGAGCAATACAAAGGAAAAGCTTGAAACGCTGAAAGAAGTACAGACACAGGTTAAGGCTCAGTTTGATTCGGGTGAAATTGGAGCGGACGCGTACCGTGATTTTCAGCGGGAGATTGAAGCAACGGAACAGAAACTGAAAAAGCTTACCGATGCACAGAAGGAGTTCGGCTCTGTAACGGCGCAGAAGGTAGCGGCTGCCGGCGAAAAGGTGAAAGAGGTCGGCGGCAAGGCAGAGAGTGCCGGAAAAGCGATGCTGCCGGTAACCGCGGCTATAACGGGCATAGGAGCTGCTTCGGTAGCTGCTTTTAACGAGATTGACGAAGGGTATGACACGATAATAAAAGCCACCGGAGCTGCCGGAGAAACCCTGGAAGGATTGCAGAACGTGGCTGATAACGTATTCAGCAGCATGAATACAGATATGGCGAGCGTAGGCGGAGCGGTCGGCGAGGTTAATACGAGGTTCGGAGCAGTCGGCGCAGAATGTGAAAACCTGACAAGGCAATTTCTTGAATTTTCCGAGATAACAGGTCAGGACGTAGTCGGAGCAATAGGAAATGTCGATAAAATCCAGGAAGCGTGGAATATTGACGCAAGCAAAACGAATGAAGTATTGGGACTGCTTGCGGGAAAGGCTCAGGAAACGGGAATATCTGTGGAAGCTCTCGAACAATCCGCACTTGAAAATAATGCGATTTTCAAGGAAATGGGATTGACCTTTGAACAGTCAATCGGACTTATGGCGGAGTTTGAGAAAAACGGTGTAAATTCATCAACAGCTATTGCAGGATTGAAAAAGGCTGTGCAGAACGCGACAAAGGAAGGCAAAACTGCTGATGAAGCACTCAGCGGCGTTATAAGCAGTATTAAAAATGCGTCGTCGGAAACGGAAGCATTGTCGATTGCGTCTGAATTATTCGGTAATAAGGGTGCGCCGGAGATGGTCAATGCCATTAAGGAGGGGCGGTTAAACCTTGACGAGCTGAGTGTAAGCATGAGTGATTATGCAAACACTGTCAATGACACATATACGGCAACGCTTGACGCACCTGACAAGCTTGCGGCGGCGATGAACGGTTTAAAAGTTGCCGGGGCGGAGCTTGGCGCGGTTATTTTTGAGATGGTTACTCCGGCGATAGAGAACCTTGCGGAATGGGCAAAGAATTTTGCGGAAAATCTGAAAAATATGCCTGACGGAATGAAGCAGGCTATTGTGGTAATCGGAGGAATTGTTGCTGCAATCGGTCCGTTGCTGGTAATCGGCGGCAAGCTTATAAGCGGAGTAGGTACAATTATGACATACGCTCCAAAAATTCAAGCGGCAGCACAGTCTATTATTGCGGCAATCGGCGGTATAAGCGCACCGGTTATAGCGGTTGCAGCGGCGGTTGCGGCTTTAGTTGCAGCCTTTGTTACTCTGATGAAGAATAATGAGGAGTTTCGCAATAAAATTACTGAAATCTGGGGAGGTATCCGCGAAACAATCGGCGGACTGTTTCAGGGGATTGTTGACCGTATCAATGAATTAGGTTTTAATTTTCAATCGGTTGGCGAAGTTATTTCCGGAGCGTGGAACGGCTTGTGTAATATGCTTGCGCCCTTGTTTGAGGCGGCATTTGCTGAGATAGGAACAATCCTTCAAGCGGCGTCCGATGTTATTCTCGGAGTTCTTGACGTGCTGATAGGAGTGTTTACACTTGATTGGGAGCAGGCATGGAACGGCATAAAAGAAATTTTCGGCGGTGTGTGGGAAGCAATATCCGGTACGCTTGAAAATGCGTGGGGATTGATAACAGGTTATTTTGGAGAACAGATAGAGGCTTTCACGACTGCTTGGACGGATTTCTGGACAGGTGTCGGTGATTTCTTTGCAAATATATGGAACTCCATAAAAGATACAGCCGTGGAAGCGTGGGGAAACATAGTTTCGTTTTTTTCAGAGGGAATACCAAGCTTTATCAGCAGCGTTATAGAATGGCTTAAAGAACTGCCGTATAATCTCGGCGTGTTACTTGGTGAAGCTATAGGACATGTTATAAAATGGGTAGCTGATATGAGCGCAAAGGCGAAAGAATGCGGCACGGAGTTTTTGAACAATGTTGTAACGTTCTTTAAAGAATTACCCGGAAATATCAAAAATTTCTTTGCAACAGCCGTAGCGGCAGCCGGTCAATGGATTACGGATATGGCGGGCAAGGCTAAAGAAATGGCTGTAAAGTTTATCAGCAACGTAGTAACATTCATAAAAGAGCTGCCGGGTAAGGTTAAAGATACATTTACAAATGTTGTGTCGGCAGCATCGGCGTGGGTTTCCGACATGGGGAAAAAGGGAACAGAAGCGGTAAAAAATCTGATTGACAGTGTTATAAATGGTGCAAAAGAAATTCCGTCAAAAATGATGGAAATAGGAAAAAACATTGTAAGCGGTGTGTGGAACGGAATTATAGCGGCAAAGGATTGGTTTGTAAGGCAGGTTAAGTCATTTTTCAGCGGTATTGTAGACGGTGTTAAAGACACGCTCGGAATACGTTCTCCGTCAACTGTATTTGCTGATGAGGTTGGTTATTGGATTCCGCCCGGAGTAGGAAAAGGAATAACCAAAAACAAGGAGGCAGCACTTAAACCGCTCCGTGAGTTGTTTGACAGTCCGGGCAATATAATTCCCACATCAGATATAAGTCAAACAGTGACGGCAAATATGAGCGGCTACGACAGCATGATGGAGGTGCTTGGGGCTATATATGCACGACTTGAAAGTATTGGTGATAACAAGATATATCTTGACGGCAGAACGCTTGTAGGCAGCGTTATACGGCGTATAGATACGGGCTTGGCAGATGTAACGGCACAGAAGGCGAGGGGAATGTAGTGGACAGAGAGGTAATATTCGGGGACACAATAACGACAAACGATGTAATGACAGCAACGGATTACGGACTTATCCTCAATTCAGCTGACGCACAGCCGCCGGCACCAAGACTTCATAGTGCGGAGCTTCCTGCATCTGACGGAGTTATTGATTTATCTACGGCATTGACGGACGGAGAGGTTAAATACAGTAACAGGACGCTTAATATGCGGTTTATAGCAATGCACCGGACATATGAGGAGCGTATGACAGCAGCGGCGGAGATGGTTGCTACATTGCATGGAAAAAAGCTGTACATACAATTACCTGATGATACATATCGGTATTACGGACGCTGTACTGTCGGAATCGAGAGGAATCCGGGTTATATATTTATAAATGTAAGTGCAGACTGTGAGCCGTACCGATACAGCATGAGTGAAGATGTACAGACTTTTACAGGAGACACGAAAACCGAAAGAACTCTTACAGAGAATATGACGTTAAAAGGCTTAAAACTGTATGCAAGTGTTGACGCGCCTATAAACATATACACAAGAAGCAGGACTATAGGGGGAGTTACATTACCGGGATTTATTGATTTTACAAATTCGTCCGTGGTATCAAGTAATTACAGAGTGATAGAGCTTACATCGGAAACAGATGCAAATCTGACCGTATACTATGCGAACAATTCCGCATCATCGGCACATACGATAGCCGTAATGCAGAATGGCGCGGACATTGCAGCTCAGGAAGTGGCAGGCAACGGAGATGAAACACTTACAGTTAAAATCAAAGGCGGCACAGCCGCGAAGATATACGCAAAATCCGGCGGACTTCGTATATATGGAATAAATTTAGGCTCGCTGTCATGGAGGACTACGGATTTTCTCAAGCACGAAATAAGTGAATATCCGGTATTAATATCAAATCCGATATTTCATAAAACAATGATTCCGGAACTAAGGGTAAGCGCGGGAACGGTAAGCTTATATGGAGATACAATATCCTTGACGAGATTGCCGGCGGGGACATATAAACTGTATGATTTTTCGGTTTCGGGTGGAACATCACAAAATTTCAGAATTAAACTTGATGCAGGAGCAAAAGCCGAAATACACAGCAGAGGGAGGAAACTGTAATGTATGTAATAAGGGGAACAACTCCGGCTGTCGGCGGTGAATGGGAATTCATGCTGCATGACTTACGTTCGGAGGAATATGTTATAACCGAGGCAGTGTCAACTGCCGCATTGAACAGCTCCGGTTCATTTACATTCAAGATAGCACCGAATCATCCGCACTATAATGACCTGATAAAAATGGTTACGCTGATAAACGTGTATCAGGATAATTCGTGGCTTTATACATACCGAATTATAGATGTATCCAACGATATATGGAATGTGAAAACTGTGGTTTGTGAAGGTGACCTGGGATTTCTGAACGATTCCAACCAAAGAAGCGGAGAATATCATAATATTTCACCGGCGGAATTTATGAAAATAATCATAGATAAGCACAATGCCGATGTTGACGAAAGAAAGCGTTTTACGCTCGGAACGGTGAACGTCACAGACCCTAACGACAGCATATATAGGTATGCAAACTATGAGGATTCGTGGACATATATTAATGATAAGCTGATAAACAGACTGGGAGGCTATGTCAGAACAAGATATGTCGGGGACACAAGATATATAGACTATGTCAGCGACTACGGAAGTATAAATTCTCAGCAAATAGTTCTTGGTGAAAACGTTATTGATATGCTGCGAACCGAGGCGGGACACGATATTGCTACTGTAGCTGTTCCGCTTGGAGCGACATTGAAAGATGAGGAAGGAAATGACAGCGGAGTGCGTCTTACTGTGGAGGACGCCGCTGTCGGCGGCAGCAGATACGGCAGAGATTACATCGAAAATCCCAATCTGATTGGGATATACGGAAGGATAGTAAAGCCGGTTATATTCGAAGATGTTACCACGGCTGATTATCTGTATAAGGCAGGGAGTGATTGGCTTGCCGCGCAAACTGAAATACATACTCTTGAGCTGTCCGCTATTGATTTACATCTTGCGGATAAGGATATAGAACGTTTTCGGCTCGGTGATTATGTGCAGGTTGTTTCGGAAAAACATGGTATAAACACCTACATGAAAATATCCGGAATCGAGATAGATTATAATAATGCCGAGAATTTTAAGCTGACGCTAGGAGCAGCAAAAACAACCGTAAGTGAGGCAATAAATAAGGCTGCAAGCAATACGGCGCAGAAGCTGAATGAACAGGCTGAGGAAATAAGGAATATCAGAACGGAAACGTCTGAATTTCGACGTGAAATCACCGAAAATGTAAACAGCCTGTCAGTTAGATTTTCGGAGAGTACTGACATACAAACGTTGCTTTCGGAGATACGTCAGGATTTCTCATCTACAATAACACAGACTGCAAGAGATATAACGCTGTCATTTACGTCACAGGTTATAGACGTGCAGAATGATGTAATAAACGCAGGAGCACTTATAGAGGAATATATCAGGTTTAAGGGTGCATTGATAGAGCTTGGTAAGGTCGGAAGCGCGTTTACGGCAAAGTTATCAAATGAGGAGCTTGGGTTTTACGAATACGGAAAAAAGATTGCGTATATATCCGGCAGTAAACTCAATATAGTGCAGGCGGAGGTTACGAAGCTTCTCACCTTGGGGAATGACAATATAGGCAAATTTGACTTCCTTGTCAAGAGCAATGGCAATCTTGCGTTTAAATGGAGGGATTTATCATGATAGAAGCTGAATTGGTGTCCGGAGAGCTTAGAGAACTGTTCGGAGATGAAATCTATATGAGAGCTGTATACAGTACAACGGCATATGACAGTACGTTTAATACCTCGGACATACACGTTGATATTTATATCGGCAGGGAAAATATGCAGTATACGCTGCCTTCGAAATCGATTGTATTTTTTAACATGGATATTGATGGTGTCGAGTGGGAAGAAAATATTGCAACGCCGTTGCCTATCGGAGAAAATGTTAAGGAAGTGCTTATAAAGTCGTTGGACTTTGAAAAAATACAGCATAATGTTGATGGTAAAAAGAACGTAAGAATGTGTGCGGGAATTCGGAATTTTAAGGAATATCATCGCGAGGAGCTGAATTATGAGTCTGACTATGAATCGGTATGCAGACGCGTTGCACTGACGGAAATCCCTCAGGCATCTGCTATAAAAAGCTTTGATAACAGGAATATATATCTTGGAGTTAAGGAGTATCAGGGGAATATAGATGCTATAAAGTATCAAACTCTCGGTGAAATAAAAATTGAGATAAATCCGCTTGAGGCGGATTGCAGGCACGATGCGGTAATTCGGTTGGGAGAGTATAGTCATACCGTTTATGATGTGTATGACAGTGTGAGCTTTGCTCCGCCGGCAGAATGGATGAATGCAATGCCGGCTCAGACGCAGATGAAAGGAACGGTGACAATAATAACGTACAATGCTTCCGGTTCAGAACTCGGCAGGGGTGCGACATGGTGGAATGCGCGCATAGGAGCGTATGCGGGACCGAGCATAGGAGAAGTTAATGTGTCCCATATAGGCTGTACTTGGAATAATGAGCTTATATATGTTCAGGGTGTGTCAAAGGCGCAGATAACGGTCAGCGGAGCACAGGCATATCATGGAGCTTCGATAGTAAAATATTCAATGTACTGCGGAGAACATGATTACAGCGGTACAGAAAACACATTTACGACTGACACGCTGAAGGACAGCGGAATGGCTGAAACCGGCGGATATGTGCAGGACAGCCGAGGATTTAAGGAGTATTTCGGCGCCGGAAGTGCAAAGCCGGTGGTATATCCGAAAGTGTATGCGTATGCTCCGCCGCGGTTCGTTGACGTAACGGCGGAGCGTTGCGAAACGGACGGTTCTCTTGTCAATGACGGAAGTTATTTGAAGGCAACCGTGTATTATGAACTGTCTGAGGTATTAGGTATAGAAA
The DNA here is from genome assembly GCA_030536655.1 of bacterium. Taxonomy (GTDB): domain Bacteria; phylum Bacillota; class Clostridia; order UBA1381; family UBA1381; genus UMGS1958. Next base: position 17,262 of record JAUNPN010000054.1, read on the forward strand.
ATACAGCTGTTACGGCAATTGAGTATAAAAAGACAACGGAGAGCAGTTATACACGGCTTGCACAGGGCTTCGGAAACGGAACCGCGCTTGTTACGGAGCAACAGTTTGATGTAAATGCAGCGTACAATCTGCGGTTGACCATAACGGATAAGTTTGCCGCTTCAAGCTATGAAACGATACTGCCGGTATCATTTATTACGATGGAGTTTCTTAAGGGAGGCAGAGGCATAAGTTTCGGCAAGGAGTGTACGATTCCGGATGCAATGGATATAGGATTTAAGCTGTATGCTCGTGCCGGAATAATGCCTATAACCATGTATGACGGCGGAGAGTGGTCCGGAGATTTGGCGAGGTACAGCCTTTTTTCGGTGAAGGTTGAATGTATATTGGGAAAACCTTGCTGGATAATGTGTTTTCATGGACAGGGAAGCGACACTATAGAGGGAAATATTATGAGACTTACAGAAAATACGGGCGGCAATATAGACGGAGAAGAAATGATAAGTATATTAATTAATGTTAACAGTCCGTCAGAATATGAGGTAATTCGCAGTTGTACGTATATGTCTCAGATTTCGCTTGGTGTGCTGCCGTCAGGCAATGCAATTGTATCTCATCAGCACAACGGCAGCACCGGCGTTAAATATGCAGAATCGATAAAACAGGTTTACGCGCTTTTGTAGCAGATGTGAGGTGAGGTTAAATGAATGAAATAGCGGAAAGTGCAATGGTAACGGCAGAAATGTACGGCGGCGAGGTTTATCACGTCAGATATACCAGGGGATACAAAACGGACATTGCGAATATAACGGAAGGCAATGTATATGTGTCTAATGATAGTAGTTTCGAGGGTAAGCATATTATAATACCGCCGGAATGCGGTTATAACGGTTTAAAGCTTGACGGCAGGCAGGACTTATATATTAAGCCGGAGACGGCTGGAAAAATCACGCTTGTAAGACACGGTTTTATATAAGGATGACATTATGGGATTTACAGACAGGATAACAGGTTACAGCGGCAGCGGCTTTGTAAGGACCGGGAGCAGCTTACGCGGGTACTGTACTACAGCCGAGGGTTATCCGTGCGAGCTGACGTACTGCCGAGAGGGACCGCTGAAAGCGCTGACTGTATACGGAAACAGCGTGCAGAACGGTACACCCTCGGCTGACAGTCCGGCGGAGATAACGGGTGTCGGGGATAGGACGGCGAATTTGTTTGACAAAAACAAAGAACCGATAAGCAAAACTGCCAATCAAGTTATTTATGGAATACAGTTAAACAAAAATACTGCTTATACACTATATGTTACATCAGACGCTGTGACATATACAAATTTACATCCTGATGAAAATATGAACGCAAGTGAGCTGGTAGCAAGACGTGAAACTGGAAATTATTATATTCCATTTAACTCAGGTGAAAATACTTATCTATCAATTAGATTTACTAAAGGGACTATTTCCGAAGAATATCTATCAAAAATTATATTAACTGAAGGAACATTCGGAGCTTCTGACAAATATGAGCCATACGGCTATAAACTTCCGTTGATAATGAGCGGTAAGAATTTGTTTAATGTAGGTGATAAGAATAGCAGTAGCTGGGCTGCAAGTGCGGATACAAGTGGTGATTGGATAAAAGCAGAATATGACAATACAAACGGGACAAGTGAAAGGTATATTGGTGTTTACACAAATGTATCAGCCGAGCTGAAAACGGATACAAATTACTGCATAGTAACAGAGATTGAAAGGGCTGAAAACTGCGCCGTACATACTGTTACAGATAATGCTTACCGTCCGGGTCAGTTCACAGGCTCTCAGGTCATATATCAATACCGCGAAACAGTGGTATCTAATAAAATCAACTTTGCAATCGCAAAAACAAAAAACGATTTTGCAGGCGCTGAAACAATGCTGCGTACGTTTATAGCGGTAGCAGCCGGAGCAAAAGGCTCATGTAAGATCCGTATATCAGTATTGGAAGACACATCGGTAACAGCGAATAGTTTCGTATATGAGCCGTATCACGAGCCGCAGTGCTTTAATATATACCTTGATGAGCCGTTAAATAAAACAGGCAGTATAAGCGACACAATTGAGCTGGACATTAAAAACAAGAGTGCGGTACTAACCCGAAAAATCGGGCATCTTTTATTTAACGGAGATGAAGCATGGAACAATGAAGGCACTGATACAAGTGGAATATATCGTTATCAAATAGCATTTGATAATTACGTTTCTACTGACAATGTAAGAAACTCTGCAATTTGCACTCATTTCACGACAAATACCAGTTCGCCTACATGGACAACAGAGAATACATTTGCACTATCGAGAGGAGCAAAAAAACTATACATACGTACAGACGGTTCATCAGTTGAGGTATTTAAAGCATGGTTAAAGGAACAGTACTCTGCCGGCACTCCTGTAGAAATATACTATCAGTATGAAACGCCGATAGTCACAGACATATCCGACAAAATCAACTGGGACGCAATCCCGGAGCCGTGGAAGGGTACGATAACGATAACATCAGGGACACAAATACCGCTGTCAAATGTTGAAGCGGAATATTATGCGACTAAAAAAATAAAGGAGGGTTAAAGTGGACGAGTACATAACGAGAGCGGAGCATGAGGAGTTCCGCAGGAGAATGGAAGAAGAACACCGGCGGCAGAGCAAACGCACCGAGGTATTGGAAGA
>JAUNPN010000231.1 GCA_030536655.1 bacterium
TAAACATACGTCGGCGTCGCTTCTGACGGCAATCTGCTTGCTTCTCTTTTCCCAAGCACATTGGTGAAAGAAGTTCGGATTATAAGTATGATATATGTGGGATTTATTTTATCGGCATGGAGAAGAAATAAGCTTCTGATGCGCACGGGGCTTACCTCCGTACAAGCATAAGTCCGATGAAAATCACAGCCGCTCCCGCAAGCTGACCCGCACCTATTCGTTCGCCTAAAAACAGCGCGCCGGAGGCAATGCTTACAACAGGCTCGGCGGCGGATAAAATCCCTGCCATATTAGCGCCCTCGTAACGTACACCGGCTTGAAACAGAGGCAGTGCGAACAGTGTAATCAGTACGGAAATTACTCCGGCAATCGACCATGCGCGCAAATCCATATCAAAGCTTATTCCATGTACAATAAGACCGAAAATAAGCGTTGCAATGCTCATTATAAGCATCATATAAAATGTAAGCTTGATATAATCCATAGAATCCAAGCCGGAGCGGTCAATGTAAATAACATAGAAGCTATAGAATATTCCGGATAGCAGCGCAAGCATAATACCGGCAGCATCTCCGCGCGAGGTCATATCCGCAAACATGAAGATACCGATGGTAACCAAAACAACCGCACCGAGAGTGGGAAGCTTCATGCGTTCATGGTAAATGAATGCGTTTGCAAGTACCGTAATAAGCGGATAAATAAAGTGCAGAGTGCTTGCGAGTCCTACAGAAATAAAATCGTAAGACATATAAAGAAGGATAATCGGCGCGGCGCCGCCCAGACTGCCGAGCAGAGTGATTCTTATCGCTTCAGTTTTTGTAAGACGAAGGCTTATTCCGGAAGCGCGCAGCATAAGAAAAAGAAGCGGCAGTGTAAGCGCGGCACGCAGAAAGGTAAGGGTGACGCTGTTCGCGCCGCCCATGTATGAGTATTTTGCGAATACAGGCACAATTCCGTATATAAAAGCTGATAACAGCAGACAAAGCTTTCCTTTAGACATAAAAATCCCTCCATAGCATATATTATGTACGGAGGGAGCTTTTATTGAAAATGAATATAATTCAGTAAAGGTTCAGAGCTTTTCAAGTTCATCAAGCCATAAAGCTGCGCTTGCATCTGACGGCATACGCCAGTCGCCTCTTGGTGATAGTGCAACGCTTCCGACCTTCGGACCGTCCGGCAGACAGGAACGCTTGAACTGCTGATTGAAAAAACGTCTGTAGAATACCTTCATCCAGCTTAAGATAAATTCTCTGTCATACTGTCCTTTAAACGCGTGCATTGCAAGCCTTAAAATCTTTTCCGGCTTGTAGCTGAAACGGACAAGATTATATAAGAAGAAATCATGCAGCTCATACGGACCGACAATGCTTTCGGTTTTCTGAGCAATTTCACCGTCTTTGGGCGGAAGCAGCTCCGGACTTACCGGTGTATCAAGTATATCACGCAGTACGGTTTCAAGCTCAGGACTATCTGTTCTGTCCGCCTCGTATGCTACAAGATAACGGATTAAAGTTTTCGGAACGCCGGAGTTGACGCCGTACATACTCATGTGGTCGCCGTTGTAGGTTGCCCATCCGAGTGCAAGCTCTGATAAATCGCCGGTTCCGATAACCATGCCGCCGGTTTTGTTTGCAATGTCCATCAGCACCTGTGTACGCTCGCGGGCCTGTGAATTTTCATAGGTAACATCATAGATGTCCGGGTTTTGTCCTATATCCTTGAAATGCTGATTAACAGCATCCTTTATATTTACTTCTGTAAGAGTAACACCGAGTGATTCCGCAAAACTGCATGCATTATGATAGGTTCTGTCAGTTGTGCCGAAGCATGGCATTGTTACAGCAATTATACCTCTCCTGTCACGATGCAGACTGTCGAAGGCGCGTACAGCAACAAGAAGCGCAAGCGTTGAATCAAGCCCTCCGGAAACGCCGATGACCGCAGTTTTTGAATGTGTGTGGTCGAGCCGTTTTTTCAGACCCATTGACTGAATAGAAAGAATTTCCTCGCATCTCTTTGCTCTTAACGCATCATTTGAAGGTACGAAGGGCAGCTTTGGAATGCGGCGCGTAAGCTCGCATTGACGGATAGAAACCTTAAACATAACTCTTGTATAGGCGTCTGAGGAAATCGAGATATATGTGTTTGCGCGGCGGCGTTCAATAGATAGCTTTTCCAAATCGATTTCGGAATATACACAGCCGTTTGAGAATCTCTTGCTTCTTGCAATGATAGATCCGTTTTCAGCAATAATATTGTCACCGGCAAAAACCATATCCTGGGTAGATTCGCCGTAGCCTGAATCTGCGTAAAGGTATGCGCAGTAAAGTCTTGCGCTTTGTGATTTAAGGAGTATCGTGCGGTATTCCTCTTTGGCGATAAGCTCGTCCGAGCAGGAGAGGTTGGCTATAATAAGAGCGCCTGCCTGCGCGTGAGCACCGGAAGGTGGATTTACAGTCCATAGATCTTCGCAGATCTCAATAGCAAAGGTAAATTCCTCCATGCCCTGAGCCGTAAAAAGTATTTTTGAGCCGAACGGAACATTATAACCATCAAAGCTTATTATTCTTGTTGACTCGTTGCCCGGCACGAAGTGACGAAGCTCATAAAATTCCGAGTGATTCGGAATATTCATCTTCGGAACCATTCCTATAATCCTTCCGCAGTTAATAACTGCGCCTATGTTATAAAGCTTGCCGTCAACGATATAGGGAAGTCCCACAACCGCGCATATGTCACATTTTGCCGTTTCATACGCTATACGCCTAAGCTGAGCCTTGGCGCTGTCGATAAGACTTTTTTGAAGAAACAGGTCACCGCAGGTATATCCGGTAATACAAAGCTCCGGAAATACAATAAGGCGTATACCGTTAACCGCCGCGCGCTTAATTAGTTTTATAATGCAGTCGCTGTTGAAAGCCGTATCAGCAACCCGTATATCAGGCGTCGCACATGCGGCTTTTACAAATCCGTTGTTCATAATTATGACCATTCCTTTCCGCTACGCTACAAGGCACAAAAAGATTATGA
>JAUNPN010000232.1 GCA_030536655.1 bacterium
TCATCATAATAAAAGACGAAATCTGTGATGCGCTTAAGTTGTGGATAGTGATTAACTATTATATTCATAAAGGAAAGATACATGGTTTGAGTGAGCATTTGGAAGATATATTAAACGATTCTTCTAAGCTTGTTATAGTTCCGGACGCGGGTACAGGTGATAGTGAGGAATGTAAGCGGTTGATTGAAGCCGGAAAGTCAGTAATTATATTAGACCATCATAGCGTAGAATCTAACGGTAATGAAGCAATTATAGTTAATAATCAACTGTCAGAAAAAATAACAGATAAAGCCTTAACAGGAGTAGGAGTTACTTATAAATTCTGTAAGGTTCTTGATGATTATTATAAGACGAATTATGCGGATAGATTTCTTGACCTTGTTGCTTTTGGTCTTATAGGAGACAGTGCGGATATGACAAGTTTGCAAACTCGATATTACACTATGAAGGGTATAGAAATGCTCCAGAATAGAACGGGATATAATGAATTACTTGCATTTCTAACGAAAAAAACAATTTACTCAATGAATAATAGAGTAAGTATAATCGGCATCGCATTTTATATTAACCCTCTTATAAACTCTATGATACGACTGGGAGAATATAATGATAAAGTAATCATGTTTGAAGCTATGTGCAATTCTTCCAGGCGCATTGAGAGAAAAGTCAGAGGTCAAGGTGTAGTTGAAATGAGTTTGCAGGAATATATATGGAGAGCTTGTACGTCAACGAATAAAAAACAGAAGACAATGACAGATAAGACAGCGATGTTTTTGAGTGAAGAAATAGAGCAGTATAAGCTTGATAAATATCCTATTATTGTGTGTAATGCAGGAGATGATGTAGAAGCAAATTCAATCGGCTTAATTGCTAATAAGCTTGCAAGTATGTATCAGCGTCCGTGTTTACTTATGAAAAAATATGGAGATGTGTGTTCAGGTTCAGGAAGAGGATATAATAAATGTGAAATTCGGGATTTTCGTTCATGGTGTGAAAAAACTGGATTGTTTATTAAGACACAGGGACATCCAGGGGCATTTGGAGTATCAATTGCATATGACATGACTAATGAGTTATTCGAGCTTTTGTCAAGGATGAAACCGATTTCTGAGATTACATATTATGTTTCAGGAGTATATAAAGCATCTGCATTGAGTTCTCAGCTTGTAAAAAATGTAGCCAAGTATGATTATATTTGGGGTGGAGGAGTTGATGAGCCATTGTTCATTGTGAAGAATTTAGTGATTAATAAACATGGAATTAAATTACTGGGACAAAAGAAGAACGCAATTGTATTTAATTATCATGATATTAATTTCGTTAAATTTACAAGAGTTGCTTCTTTGCAGGAATTATATAGTCAAATTATAAATTGCGGAGATAATATTGAGTTTACAGTCGTAGGAAAATTCTGTTTTGATTATAAAACTCATTCGATACCTACAGTTATAGTTGAAGACATGAGCTTTAGGAAAAGTGAAAAAAGGAGAAATGTATTTGGAGTTTAGTAATGATTGAAAAGAATAAGATATATGGATATGATTTCGAGGTTTATAGTAAAATCAACTGGTTCTGTGTTACTTTTGTGAATTATCTTAATCGTAATGATGTCATACAAATTGTAAATAACCGACAGGAATTAGTTGATTTTTATAATGGACATAGAGATTGTATCTTTGTTTCCTACAATGGAAGGCAGTATGATACTGGTATATGGAAAGGTATAATGGACGGTCTTATGCCGGGGTATATAAATGATAAACTCATAAAAGAGGGATATAAACCGTTTCAGGTGGTCAAGAACGCAAGAAAATACCCATTGAATGATTATGATAGTATTATTAAAGACCGCTCTTTAAAAGTTTTAGAAGCTTTTATGGGAGACGACATCAGAGAAACAGAAGTGAATTTCGACATTACCAGACCTCTTACGGACGAAGAAATCCAACTTACGTTGTTCTATAACAAACATGATGTACTTGAGCTGCTTAAGGGTTTCGATAATACTTGGTCAGACTTTGAAGGTCAGCTTGATATTATTGAGCTTTATAACTTGGACATGAACAAGTTTACAAAAACAAAGGTTCAACTTGCCGCTCATATATTAAACGCTGTACCACAGCATACAATGGATGATGAGTTTGATATACGTTTGCCGGAAACAATAGATATACCTCAGAAATATCAGCACATACCAGATTGGTTTCTCAATCCTAAGAATTGGAGATACAAAGAACATCTTCATTCAGAAGATAATCAGCATCCAAATCAATATTTATGTGAAGTTGCCGGGATACCTCATGTGTTTGGTTGGGGTGGCGCTCACGGATGCGATGAAAAAGAATCTATATTTGAAGGATTAATACTTCATTGTGATGTAAGTTCAATGTATCCTACTATTGATATTGTTTATAAGCTTCTTAGTCGAAAGGTGAGAAATCCGGACGATTTGCGTCAAATGAGGGATTTCAGACTTGAAATGAAAGCTGTACATAATCCTAAAAATGTAGCTTTAAAACCGTTAATAAACGGTGTATACGGCGCATCAAAGGATAAAAATAATCCAATGTATGATCCGCTTATGACTAATTTAACATGCGTATTCGGTCAGATGATAATTCTTGATTTGATATTGCATGTAGAACCGTATTCACGTTTGCTTCAGACAAATACTGATGGTATATTTGTTCTGTGTGAAAATGAAGAAATGAAACAAAAGGTAATCGAAATTACGAATGAAGTCGGTAAACGTCTGTCGATGGATTTTGAGATAGATGAGTTCCGTAAACTGATTCAAAAAGATGTCAATAACTACATAGCTATAGATATAAACGGTAAAGCCGAATGTAAGGGAAGTTTCGTAAAATATAATACACCAATTGATAATGACCTCCCTATACTCAATGATGCTGTAAGAGAATATCTAATTAATGGTACGCCTGTTGAAGATACGATCAACAACTGTACTGATTTTATTAAGAACCTATCCGTAAATAAGCAGCAATTAGTAAATATGCACAAAATTACGCCATA
>JAUNPN010000055.1 GCA_030536655.1 bacterium
GAAAAATTCAGCGGTACTCCGGGGCTTAAGTGGCTGACAGGCGAGCATCCGCTTGGAGTACAACTGCGAAGAATTCCTCGATATTTTTACAAACCGCAAGCTTGGTACCGGTAACCTCATTCCGTATTCTATGACAGACCGCACTCTTTACGATTGTATAAACCGTATTCAGCGCTACTGTGAGGATAAGGCGTATAATGTCGCTGAAAAAACAGTATACGAGTTTTTATATTTGATAAACTGTTATAAAAATAATTCAGCTGAATTTTATACGAAGGATGAACGAGTACGAAATATTATAATGTACATAAACGACCACCTTGCCGAGAACCTGAATCTTGATATGCTGTCACGGGAATTTTTTATCGCCAAGCAATATATGTGCAAAGTATTTAAGCGAAGTACGGGGTATACCATAAATCGGTACATCAGTTATAAGCGAATTCTTCTTGTGCAGGAGCTTCACCGAAGTGGTCAGAATTTAATGCAGGCAAGTCTTAACGCAGGATTTAACAGCTATGCAAATTTTTATAAAGCGTATGTTAAACTGATTGGCGAATCGCCGAAGGAAATGAAATGAAATAAAAATATCAAGAAAGCCGTTTTGAGTTCTGAGAGTAAATATAATATTGCATTTGCAAACCTTTTTGCATGATATAAACTATTTGCTTTATATAAACTTGACGCGCCTCACATAGCATGCGGTTCTTTGCTTTGCTTTGCTCAACAGTTTAAATACTAAGAGTCTATCCGTAAATTAAGTACTTCTTTAATTACGGATAGGCTCTAAAAAAGAGTATATACAAGCCTGCATATACTCTTTTTTATTATTTATCCAATTGCTTCGTTAATCTTTGCAACGATTTCATCAGCGTCTACACCATGAACCATGCATGCATCACCGATTGATTCACCCTGTGATGCCGGACAGCCTAAACAATGCATACCCATATCCATAAGTATCGGGGCAATCTTTTCCATATCTATCTGTAAAGCTTCACCGATAAGAGTTTCTTTAGTCACCTGTGCCATTTGTTTCTTCCTCCTTTAACATTGTATTCCCTAAGGCGTCAGCCTCATTATATATACGGTCGAATTCCTCGCCGTCAAGGGTTTCTTTTACAATAAGCTCTTCAGCAACCGCTTCAAGCTGATGCTTATGTTCTTTAAGAAGTGTCTTTGCTTCTTCGTACTTCTTATTCAGCAATGAAGTAACAGCATCGTCTATCATAGCGGCAGTTTTTTCCGAGTAATTCTTTGAATGTCCGAAATCGCGTCCGATAAATACTTCGCCGCCTTCATCATAGGATACCACACCCAATTCACTGCTCATACCATATTTTTTTACCATCTGTCTTGCAATAGACGTTGCGCGTTCAATATCGTTTGACGCACCTGTACTTATATCATCAAGCCAGATATCCTCCGCTGCTCTGCCTCCCAGAAGTACAACTATTTCATCAAGCATTTCATTTTTTGACTGATATGACTTATCCTCAACCGGAGTTGACATAGTAAATCCTCCGGCTCTGCCTCGAGGTATGATTGTTACCTTGTGAATTGCCATATCCTTCTGAATTGCTTTTCCGAGAATAGCATGACCTGCTTCATGGTAAGCAGTAAGCTTTTTGTCCTTATCCGTTACCTTTCGAGAACGCTTTTCCGAGCCCATTATAACCTTTAAATTAGCCTCGTCAATATCCTTTTCAGTTATCGCCCTGCCGTTTCTTCTTGCGGCAAGAATTGCAGCCTCATTCATAAGGTTCTCCAAATCCGCACCCGAATATCCTACTGTATTTCTGGCAATTTTTTGGAAATCAACTCTGTCATCCATAGGCTTCTTTTTGGAATGTACCTGTAAAATTTCTTCTCTTCCTTTGACATCGGGAAGATTTACAACCACCTGTCTATCGAAACGTCCGGGACGCAGGAGCGCGGGATCCAGTATATCCGGGCGGTTTGTCGCCGCAATCATAATAACTCCCTCATTTTCTCCAAAGCCATCCATTTCAACCAGCAGCTGATTAAGCGTCTGCTCTCTTTCATCATGACCGCCTCCCATGCCGGCGCCGCGCTTACGGCCCACAGCATCGATTTCGTCAATAAAGATTATACAGGGCTTGTGTCTTTTTGCTTGTTCAAATAAATCACGCACTCTTGAAGCACCAACTCCCACATAAAGCTCCACGAAATCCGAACCGCTCATCGAGAAAAACGGAACATCTGCTTCACCTGCAACCGCTTTTGCAAGAAGAGTTTTACCTGTTCCCGGTGGTCCAACAAGCAGTATGCCCTTTGGAATTCTCGCGCCGAGATCTGTAAATTTCTGAGGATTTTTTAAAAAGCTTACCACTTCTTCAAGTTCAGCCTTTTCCTCAACCGCTCCGGCAACATCAGTAAACTTTACAGACTTTCCTATATTTATTTTTGAAAGATTCTTTGTAAAGCCATTAACCGCACCAGGTCCGCCCCTTTTGAACATAAAAATAAATACTACGAGAATAAGCACTGACACACCAATGTTCAGCACCGATGACCATGGTATTCCGTTGCCTTTTGCCGCTTGTCTGAGCTTTCCTGTACTCATCTGCGCATTTATTTCTTCACCGCAGTCGTTCTGCAGAGTTTCAAGCGAAGGCAAAATCACCTTATACTGTGAGCTGTCTGCAAGGGTTACCTCCGCATTGCGGCCATTAATATAAATAGAGGTTATTTCCTCTTTTTTGATTGCATTTACCATATCTGAATATGCCATTTCCTTTGGCTTGCCAAAGCCGCTGAATACAAATGCGTATATTAAGTAAAATACAAGCATTATAATGAGCCATGATGCCATCCCTCTGAATGGTTTGCGTTCCAATACATTACCTCCCTATGTTTATAAGATTATTTAATAATAATCTTCAAATTAATTTTATTTTTGCCGAAGATATAACGTCTGTCTGTTCTTATATCAGATACAGCAGCTATTTCCTCTCCTACCGTTATTATTGGTATAAGCGAGCGGCTCTCTGCCGGAATTTTTTTATCAATGAAAAAATTCTTGAGCTTCTTCCTGCCATGCATACCTTCGGGAAAAAATACATCGCCGTTTCTTCTGCTGCGTACATAAAGCTCATCCGCTTCATTACAGCTTATATATATGCACTTATCCTTTTGTTTTTTTGTACAAATCTCCGCCTTAATATATGAATTCAGTTGAGGTATATATACTTCCTCTCCTACATTCAGCTTATATAAAAAATTTTCCGCCTGCTTCGCTTTTTTTATAGTCAGCCTGCCATACTCTGTAAGGGCAATATAGCCTTTTGGAATATTTACTCTTTTGCCTGTCTGATTTTTCATGCAAAGATCAGATATATCCTCAACCGCTGCTGATGATATATCTGCGGCAGAACCATATTTATCAGTAAGCATCATCATAATAACACGTCTTTTTAATGCATTATGAAGCTTATTTAGTTCCGTTACCGATGACTGTGTCTTAAACTTTTCATATACTTTTTTTGCTTCTGTATTTATATATTCATTCTCCTCATTTATAATACGCGCATTTGCTGTTACCGTGTTAATAAAATTAGGATTAAATTCATTTTGCAGTTCAGGTATCAGTTTCAGCCGTATCTTATTTCTTGTGTATATATCTTTTAGATTCGTGCTGTCTGTAACATACGGAAGCTTATTTTCACAACAGTATGCTTCAATCTCCGAACGCGTTACATCTATCAGCGGACGTATGATTGTACTGCGTTTTACAGGTATTCCGCAAAGCCCTGAAACAGAGCTTCCACGTATAAAATTCATAAGCAATGTTTCTGCATTATCATTCTTATTATGTGCGGTTGCTGTTTTATTAAAACCATATTTTTTCTGCAGATCTTCAAAAAAGCTGTATCTAAGCTCTCTGCCCGACAACTCCTCGGAAATTGAGTGCTGCTTTGAATATCCAACCACATCCGCACTTCTGTAATAAAATTTGATACCCAGTCTTTCCGAAAATCTTTTTGCGGCTTCCGCATCACTTTCAGCGGACTCTCCTCTTATATTATGATTCATGTGCGCCGCCGCAACTTCAAACATAAGTCTTTCCGACAATGAACAAAGTACATGAGCAAGGCACATTGAATCCGCACCGCCGGACAAACCGATAATTACCTTATCCCCCGGCGATATAAGGCTGTTCTGCAAAATAGTTTTGTAAATTTTTTCTTTTACAATACTTGTAATATCCTTCATTCTTCCTTAATCGCATACTCAACATTTGAGAACTTTGTATACTCACCTTTCCATCCAAGCTTAAATGTTCCTGTTTCACCGCTTCTGTGCTTGGCTATGATACATTCAGCTAAGTTTTTATCCTCACTGTTCTCGTTATAATATTCATCTCTATATAAAAACATTACCATATCCGCATCCTGCTCAATCGCTCCGGATTCTCTCAAATCAGACAACATAGGGCGCTTGTCCGGACGCTTCTCACTTGCTCTCGAAAGCTGCGACAAAGCAATTACCGGAACATTCAACTCCTTTGCAAGAATTTTCAGCGAACGTGAAATATCCGATATTTCCTGCTGGCGGCTTTCGCTGCGTCTGCCCGACTGCATCAGCTGCAAATAGTCTATTACTATAAGCGCAAGATTTTTTGACTGCTTTAATCTTCTGCACTTAGCTCTTATCTGAGAAACCGTAATTGTAGCAGTATCATCAATATACATCGGTGAATTTGAAATTTTCGGTATCACCTCACCAAGCTTAAGCCAATCATCAGGCTCCAAATCTCCGGTACGCATCTTTATCGAATTAACCAGCGCCTGGGAACACAGTATTCTGTTTACAATCTGCTCCTTCGGCATTTCAAGGTTAAAAATCGCCACGCATTGATTCTCATGGAAGCTGATATATTCGGCAATATTAACTGCAAAGGATGACTTACCCATACCCGGACGTCCCGCAATAAGTATCAGCTCACCGCCGTGAAAACCTCCTGTCCTCCTGTTAAGCTCATCAAATCCGGTCGGTATACCGGTAATACCTCCCTTTGCCTGAGAATTTTCAATAAGCTGCTGATATGTGTTTACAAGAACTCCGCCGATATGCTGTATATCATTTGACTCTCTTGAAGACGAAACATCCGCAATAAGCTGCTCTGCGCGGTCAATAATTTTTTCCGGCTTGTCCTCTTCGTTATATGCAAGCGATGTAATTTCCGAGGTTTTGTTAATCAAATCTCTCAGAACCGCTTTATCACGGATAATCCGCGCATAATATGCGACATTTTGACCGGTCGAAGCCTCCATGGCAACCGACCGCATGTACTCTGCACCGCCTGTAAGCTCATACTTGCCGTTTCGCTTCAGGACATCAGCAACTATAACATAGTCAATCGCCTGGTCATCATTAAACAGCTCAAGAGCTGCCTCATAAATTTCTCTGTTATTTACAAAATAAAAATCCTCCGGAACAATTATCTCCGCAGCTTCGGCAATGCTCTCACCATTGGCAAGAATACTTCCGATGACAGCAACCTCAGCCTCACGGCTGTATGGTAAATCCCTGCCTAAGTTTTCAAGCTGTGCGGAATTTCCGAGCTGTGACTCTGCCATCGTACTTATCTCTCCTTATACGCCTTTGACTTACGCCTCGGTTACTTCAACACTAAGCTTTCCAATAATTCCTGTATAAATTTTTACATCAACAACAGTTGTTCCAAGTGTTTTAATTCCTCCGTCCGGAAGAACGAATTTCTTCTTATCAAGCTTAATATGGTGCTGCTTTATAAGCTCCTCAGCCACGTCCTTAGATGTTACCGAGCCGAAAAGCCTGCCGCCCGCACCAGACTTTGCTTTAACGGTTACTTTAATATCCTTCATTTTTTCAGCAATAGCCTTTGCTTCATCTGTTTCCGTTTTAATCTTATATTCAAGAGATTCAGCCTTACCCTTCAGAACGTTGATATTACTCTTCGTTGCCTCCTTTGCAAGACCGCGCGGAAGAAGATAATTTCTCGCGTATCCATCCGATACATTTACCATTTGTCCCTTCTTACCTTTTCCCTTAACATCCTGATTTAAAATTACCTGCATTGTATATTCCTCCATTTTCTAAGAAAACATATTATATATTATCTTTATAATATTCCTGAACAGCCTTAATGACGCTGTGCTTAACACGTTCCGGATCTTTTGTTTTTATCTGTGCTCCCGCGACCGTTGCATGACCTCCTCCGCCAAGCTTTTCCATTATAATCTGAACATTAACATTTCCGATTGACCTCGCACATAAACCATAGCCTGTATCCATAGGATAAATAACAATTGAAGCATTGGTTTCTCCGATATTCAGCATTTCATCCGCCGCCTGAGAGGCAAGTACCCTTATATTTGGATACTGCTGCGTAGCTGATGCCATTGTAAATCCCGGAGCTATTTCAACTGAAGTCTTTACTATGTCCACCTTGTGGTCATAATCGCTTTTATTAATATTAAATAACTTCTTTACATCTAAAGTATTTATTCCGAGACGTCTTAAATACGATGCTGCCTCAAAGGTTCTGACGCTTGTTTTTACAAGGAAATTTTTTGTATCCATAAGAATACCGGTGTAAAGACATTCGGCCTCTTGTCTTGTAAGCCTGCTGCCCATTTCCATATAATCCATCAGCTCAGTTACCATTTCACATGTAGACGAAGCATAAGGCTCATGATATACAAGCGTACACGGGCTGATAAATTCCGTTGAACGTCTGTGATGGTCAATAACAATAACCTTATTAGTATAGTCCAGCAGCTGAGGACACGGCAGCATGGAAGGACGGTGCGTATCCAGAATAATCAGAAGTGAATTACTGTCTATAAGCTCCTCCGCATCATCACGGCTTACAAACATATCCTCATATTCGGTAACCCCCGTAAGCTCATCTCGAAGCGGGGCAATCGCAGGTGAACAGTTATCCATTACAATAAACGGCTTTCTGCCAAGCTCACGCGCCGCGCGCTGTAAAGCCATTGCCGCGCCGAAGCAATCATAATCTGCACCGGAATGTCCCATAAGGAATACTTTATCGGTATTTAAAATGAATTGCTTCAGCGCACCGGCAACAGACCTTGTTTTTACACGGTTGCTCTTTTCATATTCCTTTGTATTTCCTCCGTAGAATTTCAATGCTTCTTTGGTTTTTATGCAGACCTGATCTCCGCCTCGCCCCTGCGTCATCTCCATTGCGCTTCTCGAATACTGCTCATTTTCAATAAGAGTACCTCCCGAACCGATACCTATACTTACAGATACCGGAGCGTTATACTCCTTACCTATATTTCTTACGTTATCAAGTATTGAAAATTTATCTTCTATATATTTGTCAAGCTTTGCATGGTCAAAAACTGCAAAGTAACGGTCATTTTCCTGACGCTTTATAACTGCGCCGCCATTCTGCGCCCATGCCCCAAGACATTTCCTCACCTTTGAAACAATATGCTCTTCGGTTTCATCGTCTACTCTCTGCATAACCTCATCATAATTGTCAATACTAATTACGGCTATATCGGTTTTTTCGTCTTCATAGAGCTTCTTAATTTTATCATAGTTGCTTCTATCTATCAGATACAGATATACCGAGTATATTTCCTTCGCATCAGCTGTGTGAGTTTTTTCCTTTACAAAGCTTCCCGTAAGCTCATAGCGCTTATTATTTATTATTACATTTTTCTTGTATACATTTTTAGTCTTTAAGACCTCTCCCCACTTCACACCGTCTATTACATTACTGACTTGTGAACCCATGAGGTTATCACTGCCAAAAAGCTCCCTGAAGTGGGCATTATGCCAGCGTATCGAACCATCCACATTGGCAACAAAAATCGGTATAGGAAATACGCCTAAGATATTAGAGGTAATCTCATTATTGCGCTCGGCAACCATATCCAGAAACCCGGACAATGTTCTTTTTCGAAGCATTCTCATTCCGGTGACAACCGCAAGCATAACCGCGCCCGTCCCTATCAACATAACACCAAGCCATAGTATACCGCCTGTATATATTAAAAATACTCCGGCTGCGAGCATCAAAACCGACGAAATCCATACCATAGCACACCACATTCGAGGTATGCGTCCGTAACGTTTATCCATTAAAGTGACCTCCACACCGCCCGAAGGCAATCTCTTTTTCAGCGGCCTCTGACATATGCGGCAAGCTCAGACATATCCGAAAATTCAGCTTCAAGCTCATGTCCGTTGTCGGCAGCCGCAGATAACAGCGCAAGCATTTTATCATCAACGCTTCTTTCATCCATACCCAGTCTTCTTGCCAGTATGTAACTCATTGCGTTTATCGTTGCAAGCTCCTCTATAACCTCATCATACAGCGGACCGTCATCATAGTCCGCAAGAGTTCTATAGAGCTTTGCAACTTCCGATAAAATCTCACTTTTTACAGTGTCGATTGCCCTTAGATTTGCAGCAATATTCATCATAATATTACCTCCTTTAAGAGCTGTGTACAAATGTACTAATATATTGTACCACGAAGTAGAGAAAATGTCAATATTTTTTTTGATCCTATATAATAAATATAAATTGAAATAAAGTATTATAAAATATAGCTTGTAATATATCAAGAGTATTATATCAAACATCAAATGCTTAGAAACAGCATAGCTACGCTGTTTCTAAGCATTTGCACATATTATTAAGAGTCAAATTATTGACAGATTATATTAAGCTTATACCTGTGATTTTCGCCTTGTTGAGCTTTGTCAAATATTAATTACACAGCTTTTTCCTCAACCCTCTCTAAGATAAAATAAATTGTCACTTTATTATTGCGTCAGCTAAAACTGTGCTTATAATTTTTTCCCGTAATAAATATTTCTCTCTTTCAAATTTATATCTCTTTTTTTGCTGTTGTAAATATAATTGTAAATGTGTCAGCATCCGTGTCCATTGAAACATTTTCATCATTATATACTAATTCTAAAATTGTGTTATAATGCTCCTCTGTATCGGCCTTGATCACCACACTGCATCCGCTTGCAAGCTCGCTTACGTCTATACTTCCGCCGCAGTAATAAATGTTTGCTTCTGTTGCACCTTTAAGCTTCAGTGAACCGCTCAGTATATTGACACTCGGATTTTCGATAAATGCAGCTGTCTCAATCGTATGCTCATTGTCCTTAAAAATTACATTGTTAAGAGTAATATCGGCACTGCTTATTGTCATAGGAAATCTGTCTACTCTTGTTCCAATAGAGAAGTTTTGGAATATCACATTTTCAAATTCAACGCTGCCGCCTCCGTACCACATACCCGCGTCCCTGAATGTTATATTCGCTTTATTGCCGTCAAACGTAAAATTCTTAAACGTCCAATTCGCCGTGCCGTTCTGATACAACAAAGCCTGAGTTGCCGCGCTGCCTGCTGCCTTCGTTATTGTATTGCCGGCACCGTCAATTACTCCTGTCAGGGTGTTTCCGCCATCAACTCCGGCATTTGCAAGTTCAAAATTTGTTGTAACAGTATAGTCTCCGCCTTTTGTAAATGCTGTCTTTAATTCATTTTCTGAGGTGATTTTATCAATGGTATCACCTTCTTCGCTTCCGTTATCTTCATTGCCGCCTTCAGTTGCCTTGAAAGTGACAGTGAGTTTTGTCTCATCACACGTTTTAGTTACATTAGCGCATGTCAATGCGGCAATCTTTGCATAATTGTCTGCCGTATCCGCCTTGATTACCACTTCACAGCCTTCTGTAAGTCCCGCCGCGTCAACGGTTCCGCCTGTGTAATAAATATTAGCTTTTGTTGTGCCATTAAGCGTCAATGTACCGTTCAGGATATTAACACCCGGATTTTCTTCAAATGCGGTTTGTGCCGCATTTTCGTTGCCCTCAAAGGTCACATTATTAAGAATGATATTGGCTCCGCTGTTCGTCATCGGAAATCTTGTTTCCTTTGAACCCTTGAAGTTCGATACTGTAATATCTTCAAAGGTTACAGTACCCGCCATATACCACAGACACGCATCTGTAAACGTAGTGTTCGATTTATTGCCGTCAATCGTAAGATTTCTAAACGTCCAATCTCCCGCGCCGTTCTGATACAATAACGCGTTCTTTTCATCACCTGTCGACTTAGTTATCGTTTTACCGTTGCCGTCAATTACTCCTGTTGTGGTTACTCCATTGCCAACACCGGCATTTGCAACAGTCAAATTATCCGTAATCGTAAATTCTCCGCCTGCGCCCAAAGCTGCTTTTAAATTATCAGCTGTGGAAATTTCACTTCCAAGCTTTTCAAGTTCCATATCTTTAGTCTTAAAATTGGACTCACCCATAATGAAGTCCAGCTTCCAAAGCTGATTATCATTACCTGTAAAGGTCTGCTGCTGAGCGCGTGCTCCGTCTTCATTACTCGGCATCGCAATTACCAGCTCACTGTTGCGTTTTACAATCGCATAGTACGTCTGTCCGTTCTCGTCCGTCTCTACAGGCACAAAACACCAATGCTGATTACCCTCGCGGTTCTCATCTCCATACTGGATAAGCTCATCGCCGCTCGATGTTCCCCATACATGTACAACCTTGTAGCCGTTTACGCTTGCAAGAGTAGAATAATTGTCTCCCTTATCAACCAATTCCCAAATCTGATTTGCTTCACCGTGATTTGAGCTTTGAATAATGTGGGCATTATCTTGGAAGGATGCGTCCTTAACCGTAAGCAGCAAACCGCTCTGCTTATTTGTAAGCCTAACCTGAACCGGCTCATCCTCTTCCGTAATTTCACCGCTGAAAGTAGCGTCCTCTGTGTTTTCCATTTCACCTATCGTTATAAACGTATTTATTGAATGTGCCTTAAGAGTAGGCTCTATCATCTTTCCGTTAAAATTAATTTCAACCTTAACAGCGCTGTCTGAAGCATTCTTTACTTCAAGCACATTTTCACCGTCAGTATTCTGGAACGCAATCATATCAATATAGTTACCGCTTGTTTTTATTCTCCTTGCACCGCCGTCAATATAATTTGTAAAATGCTTTACAAGATAATAATGCGGAGTATATATTATTTCGTTTGTTTTCGAATGTACGTTAATCGGCGCATTCTGTCTCCAGTTATATGCCGTATTTCTTCCATATTCGTCAAGCACCATATTCCACAGGAAATATTGCGATACGCCCGAATTGAGGAATTCCTTGAAACAGTCGAACTGCGCTTCAGCATACGACCAGTTGTTTTGTCCGTCGCCGCACTTTGTTTCCGACTGAATAAATTTCAAATCAGTATTATTCTTATCGAGGTAAAGCGTTCTTGCAAGCGATGAGCTCCACCACTGGAAGCACACTCCGTCTATCATATCACGAGTCGTTTCATCTTCTATTGCCGGCATTGCCAAAGTCGGATTTGCGTCTGTAAAGGTTCCCAAATAAATGTCTGTATCAGTAAATCCTTTTTCATTCAGCGTAGGTCTTAAATAGTCTCTTATAAATCTGTTAAGCTGCTCGCCTGTCCATACGCATGACTGATATGCCGTTGTCATTGTCGGTTCATTCTGAGGAGCCACAGCGCTAACATTAATGCCTGCTTTTTTGTATTCTTCAATGTACTTTGCAAAATACAAAGCATATGCCTGATATGTGGCATCATCCTCATTAAGACTTCCGCCGTTGATAAGCGAATTATTCGATTTCATCCATGACGGAGGTCCCCAAGGTGATGACCATATCGGAAATGCTTCTCCTCTCACCTCCATCGCAAGCTTTATGTACGGAATAAGGTATTTCTCGTCCTGCGCAATACTGAAATTATTCATATCGTAATCGCCAGACGTTTCATTGTATGAATAAGGTTCTACAGCATAATCGCTTGCCGCAATCGGCGCTCTTGCCGTTGAGAGATTTAATCCTTCCTCGGTAAACAGATTTTTTATAACTTCTCTCTTCCGGTCATCCGTCAGCTTGGACATTGCCGTCCAGCCGCGCTCATTAAAGCAGCCGCCCCACGGTCTTTCATCAAGCGTCTGATAACGGGTATTCTGGTCTACAATAATATACTTATCATTATTTTCATCCATTACAGCCGTGTCCTTATCCCAAGCTGTTGCTGTAAGTATGCCTTCGTCTACCCATCTGTCCGAATTGGTAGTGCTGCGCCATATAACCTCGCCGTTCTCCGTCTCGCCGTTGGTAATCTCGACCGTTTTTGATTTTGCGGCACACATAGGCTTTAAATTTTCATCCCACAAAAATGCTTTCACTTCATATTCTCCATCATTCGCCACGTCAAAGCTCCCCTCAGGTTGATTAATTTTACACGCCTCCAGCTTTTCGGCTTTATTGTAAAGCGCAGTATACAGACTGCATTCATCTTTTACATTATAGCTTACAGTATAATTAAGTTTATTTTCCATAGCCTCAGCTGAAATATAATTTATTTCCGTTTGCTTGTAGACAACGTTCACTGTTACAGTACAAGCCGCATCCGACCATACATAAATGTATGCGCTGCCGTTGCTGTCTGTACTTTTCGGCAAATTTGCGGCATATGGAGTATTAGCTTCTCTTTTTGAACTCCATGCAAGAAATACATTATTTTCAAAATAGCTGTTATACTCATTGCCTGTTACATCTTCGTTTTTCTCAACGCTCCAAGCAAGATTATTGCCATTTGTGGTTGTTGCCGAAAATAAAATCTCGGCGCTTTTAATGTCAGAAACATTCTGTAATTCTCCGACATATGCATATCCGTTTGCTGCAACCTCCGTCGAAATCGTCGCCGTCTTGGCAGATGAGGCAGTATCATTCTCCCCATTTGCCGATACACTGACTGCACATGCCGATGTTGAAATCATTACAGCTGCCATAACGGAGCTGATAAGTTTTTTTAATTTCATTTTGATTCCTCCTTTTAATTTTAATACATGATATATTTTTCCTCTGCTGCTCCCATAGGACACATCGTGTCTTTTACCCACAGCATTGCCTTTATTTTATATTCCTGACCGCTTGTTAGCTTAATCTTGCCCCGCATCTGATTTTTTGTCAATAAGACAAGCGTTCCGTCTTGAGCATATACTGCGTCGCACGCCGTACTTCAAGCTCCGAATGACGGCAAGATGCGATTTTGCATTACTGCATTTGATAATAAAATTATAACATTAACGACGGCTTTAGATAAAGTATATCTTTTTCCTCTTATAATCATTTTTTGTTTTTTTCATAAATAACATCTCAAATGTTTCTTCTATTATTTACACAATTCAGATTGACAAATAACAAATTATGATATATAATTAAAACCATCGAAAGGGGTGTTATCATATTTATTTACGAAAAAGACTGGCCTTGCGGAAAAACCTTCTATAATTCTTTTTGGTTGGATGACCTTTACTATCCCATGCATTTTCATAATAACTTTGAAATTAACTATGTTTCGGAAGGCGAACTGGAGCTGACCTTAGACAATACGGACTATACACTAAAAGCAGGAGATGCTGTTATAATTTTTCCTAAACAGCTGCATCGCTATGTTCGCGCCAAACATTCAAGGACCTGCATTATTTCATTTTCGGCAGATATGATCAGCACTTTTGCAAGGAAATATGAAGGAATGATTCCCGAAAACAGTATTTTAAAAGGGCTTTCTGTTTTTGAAGACAAATTTTTGACGAAAAACTATTTTACACAGAAAGGATTTCTTTATGAAATTTGTGGTATTCTATCAGAAAATACAACATTTAAAAAGGAAGTCTACAGCAAGGATCTGCAATTTTTACATAACATATTGTTGTTTATTGACGAAAACTATATGTATGACTGTTCTCTTCAGACTGCCGCTAAAACTCTAAAATACAGCTATTCATATATTTCAAAACAATTCACAAAGTACATGAATATGAGCTATAGCGAATATCTGAACCGCTACCGGATAGACCGCGCACTGATGCTTCTTACTTCCGACAAGAATCTTACAATAAGCAGAATTTGCACCGAATGCGGCTTTGACAGTTTATGCAGTTTTAACCGTAACTTCAAAAAATATACAGGCACTACTCCCAGCAGTATTGCCGCACAAAAGAATTTGTAAAAAGCGGCACAGTTTGTGCCGCTTTTTACAAATATAATAAATTTCCGAACAGATTCAGAACTTAAACTTGGACTTTTATAATCATTATTTGTCTTTTTGCGTTCATATCCGCAATACGAATACCCTTTGCATCATATGTATATGTTTTGATACTTTCAGAGACAGCTAAACCTCTCATGCCTAATAGAATCTTCTGCCCTTCTTTTTATTTTGAGAATGATGCCTGTTGTCATTAGCTTTTCTTCTTTTCGCATTTAAAATATTTCCCTGAGGCGGACGTATAAGACATCTGTCTTGGTATCCAATAAGATCTGTCCTTCCCGCCTTCGTCAATGCCTCGTAAACCAGTCTGTAGTTTTCCGGTACTCTAAACTGCAGCAGTGCCCGCTGCATTGCCTTTTCCTTCGGAGTGTTTGGTATATATACCTTTTTCATCGTAAACGGGTCAAGTCCCGTATAATACATACAAGTCGAAATTGTTCCGGGGGTCGGATAAAAATCCTGCACCTGCTGCGGATTTATATTGTGCTGCTTAAGATATTCCGCAAGCTTAATAGCATCTCTCAATGTACTTCCCGGATGACTCGACATAAGGTATGGAACAAGATACTGCTTCTTCCCTATTTTTTCATTTATCTTATAAAATTTATCCGCAAACTTGTTAAACACGCTGTTTTCGGGCTTACCCATATATTTCAAAACGTTATCGCTTACGTGTTCCGGAGCAACCTTTAATTGCCCGCTTATATGATACCTGCACAATTCATAAAAAAATGTATCATCCTTATCGGCAATCAGATAATCAAATCTTATTCCGGAACGTATAAAAACCTTTTTTACACCCGGCAAGGCTCTCAGCTTTCTTAAAAGAGCAAGATACTTTGTATGCGAAATCTCCATATTTTTGCACGGATCCGGAAACAGACAATGCTTTTCCTTGCAGGCGCCGACTATGTTCTGCTTCTTGCAGGCAGGAACTCTGAAATTTGCGGTGGGACCTCCAACATCATGTATATATCCCTTGAAATCCTTATCCTTTATCATTTCCTTTGCTTCCGCGATAAGGCTCTCATCGCTTCGCGAGGTCACAATACGTCCTTGATGAAACGCGAGCGCACAGAAGCTGCAATTTCCGTAACAGCCGCGGTTCGCAGCAAGAGAAAACTTAACTTCCTCAATCGCTTTTATACCGCCGTCCTTCTCATAGCATGGGTGATAATTCTTCATATACGGCAGAGCGTATACATCATCAAGCTCCTCTGTACAAAGAGGTTTCTGCGGCGGCGTTTGAACAAGATACTTATCGCCGTGCTTTTGAATAATCGTCTTTCCTATATACGGGTTCTGTTCATAATACTGAATACGACATGAATCAGCATATGCTTTTTTGCTTTCAACACATTCCTCATATGAAGGAATTTCAACTGAATTTTCAATATTACAGTCGTTTGATAAATAGCATATTCCCGCCACATCTGTTATATCCTCAACAGGCACGCCGTCACGCAGACGATCGGCAATCTCAACAATCTGCCTTTCTCCCATTCCATACATTAAAATTGACGCGCGGCTGTCCAACAGTATTGAACGCCTTATTTTATTGTCCCAATAATCATAGTGTGCAAAGCGCCTTAATGAAGCCTCCACACCGCCTATGAGAATAGGAATTTTCCCAAAGGCCTCACGAATTCTGTTGCTGTAAACAATGGTTGCCCGATCAGGACGCATTCCCGCCTTGTTACCCGGAGCATAAGCGTCATCATGACGCTTCTTTTTGCTTACAGTATAATGATTTACCATACTGTCTATATTTCCCGCACTTATTAGCACACCCAATTTAGGTCTGCCCATCTTAACAAAATCATCAATGCTTCGCCAATCCGGAAGCGCCGATATTCCCACCTTATAGCCGTGAGCCTCAAGCACTCTTGAAATAATAGCGTGTCCGAAGCTGGGGTGATCAACATAGGCGTCGCCGACAATATACAGAAAATCAAGCTGTTCCCAGCCGCGCCTTTTCATATCTTCACGGCATATAGGGAGAAAATCATTCTTCTTCATCTTCATCCTCCGTCACTGTATTGTCAGTACCTGCCAAATCCGCATAACTTATAAGAACGTCACGAGGCTTTGAACCGTTCGCTCCCGAAATAATTCCCCTTGCCTCCATCTGATCAATAATCCTTCCTGCTCTCGCATAGCCTACGCCCAGCCTTCTTTGAACCATTGAAGTCGAAATCTTTCCTAAATCCACAGCAAGATTGATTGCCTCCTGTAAAAGTGCGTCACCATCATCAGACGCTTCAGAAGATGCTGACGAATTATCCGCCGATGCACATTTCTGTATCTCATCCTCTAATTCCTCACTGTAATGCATTTCTCCTATACTCTCTTTTATAAACTCAATTATTCTTTCTATCTCATCATCAGACACAAACGCTCCCTGAACACGCGCGGCAGACCTCGCACCGGTTGGATAATACAGCATATCACCCATACCCAAAAGCTTTTCGGCACCGCCCTTATCAAGTATTGTTCGGCTGTCAACCTGGCTTGCTACAGAAAATGCTATTCTTGAAGGTACATTAGCCTTAATAAGTCCCGTTATAACGTCAACAGACGGACGCTGAGTTGCAATAATAAGATGTATTCCGGCAGCCCTTGCCAGCTGAGCAAGACGGCATATATAGTCCTCTACCTCCTTCGCAGCCACCATCATCAGATCCGCAAGCTCATCAATGATAATTACAATCTGCGGAACCTGCTCCATGCCCTGCTGCTCCATAAGCTTGTTATATCCTTCAAGTTTACGCACACCTGTGTTCTTAAACAGGTCATAACGGCGCATCATTTCCGTAACCGCCCAGTTAAGTGCGCCCGCAGCCTTCTTCGGATCTGACACAACCGGTATCAAAAGGTGCGGGATCCCATTATATCCGCTCAGCTCAACAACCTTTGGGTCAATCATAATCAGCTTGACCTCCTCCGGTGACGCCTTATACAAAATACTTGTAATAATTGTATTTATACATACCGATTTACCGGAGCCTGTTTGTCCGGCGATAAGAATATGCGGCCATTTTGCGATATTACCCACAACAACATTGCCGCCTATATCCTTACCCAGCCCCACTGTAAGGCTTGAGCTTGCTTTTGTAAATTCATCGCTTTCAAAAATTTCTCTTATTGTAACCGAGCTGACTTTTTTATTTGGGATTTCAATACCTACGGCAGCCTTGCCCGGAACCGGCGCAACCAATACTGTTGAAACTGCCAGATTAAGCGCAATATCCTCTGCAAGACCGGTAATTTTTGAAAGCTTTGTACCGGTATCCGGCTGAATTTCATAGCGTGTAACTGCCGGTCCCTGAGTAACCTGCAAAAGCCTTGCTTTTACACCAAAGTCCGAAAGTACAGTAATAAGATTTTCAGCAGTACGGCGCATCTCGGCACGCATATCCGAGCTTGTCCCATGAGCCTTGTTAAGAAGCTCCATAGGCGGAAACACATATTTAACCGGCGTTCTGTCCATTGCCGAATCAAGCTCATCACTAAATGATTGTTTCTCTGAATCGCTTATCTTATTTACCCTTACCTTCGATTCGTGCTTAACGCTTTTTTTCTCCTGTACAGCTGCCGCCGGAGTGCTGTCCTCATCATTAACAGCCGCATTATCCGGTTCTGAGGTATACGTTTTCGAGCTTGTTGTTTTGTCCACAAGCGACACATCATCCGTTTCAGGTATATCTTCACCGAAAATATCATCTATGCCGTCACTGAAATCATCGTCAAAAAATTCATCAACAATAGGAGCTGCTTTCTTTGCCTGTGTTTTTTTCGGAGACTCCGGCTCAAAAAAGTCATCTTTTTTGATTTCTTTTTTTCTGATCAGTCTGCGATCTTCCTTCGGCTCATATTCATCGAAAATTTCCGCTTCCTCCGGCTCAAGTTCCTTATCCCTTGATTTATGCTTTATTCCAAAAAAATCCGCAAAAAAACTATCCTCGTCATCATCATAGCCGTAACTGTTATTATCCTGTTCTTCATCATTTGTTTTCTCTGTATTGTCATACTCATACATATCATCTTCTGAGGTTATATGCTTACTTTTTGGCCTGGATTTGACCTGACTTTTCCGTTTCTGCGGCACTCCCGTTGTATTTCCGGTAATATACTCTACTGCCAGCATAATATATTTCTTAATAGGAATGTTCACTATATATGCAATAAGCAATATGAGCAATACCGAAAACACAATATACGATATAATTACCTGAAATAAGTGTTCGGAAAATCCGCCGAGCAGTGCACCTATATATCCGCCGCCTCTTTGATTGGTATATCCGTCATAAAATGCGTCAATAGGATTACTGTAAATCGCATTCAAACCTATTAACGCGCTTAAATCTGACATAGCAAGAGTTGTCTGAATAACCTTAAGCCACATTCTTTTCGGTTTTCGATTAAACATCAAATATACAAAATAGCCGATAAAGCTTATCGGCACAAGATATCCTGTCCATCCAAACAACCCAAATACCAATCTCTTTATAAAGCTATTGATAACTCCGCCGCTGCCTGTATCAACATATACAAATATTGATAACAGTACCGCTAATACAAACGTAACCAAAATATATATTAAATACCAATCTCTCTTTGGTTTATTTGAACCTTTCGTTTTTTTATTTTTTCGTACAGGCGCTGTTCTTTTATCCGCCGAAGCGGTACGCCTTACTTTTTTTGAAGAATTGTTTCCGCTTTTTTTCGTTGCCATATAATTTCTACCTTTCCTTATATAAGATTTATTATATCACATATCTGCGGAAATTGCCATACCTTTTTTCAAAATAATTTTTATAATATATTATTGTACAACTTTCCCAAAACAACATTTTTTACAATAGTGTTTTGCAAAAATATTGTTTTAGAAAAAAGAATATGAATAAAAACAGCCTGATTTGCTTCTGAGAAAAACAAATCAGGCTGTTTTTATTTATATTATACCGACGCTGCTTTTTTACCTAACTCACTGCAGTTTGCAACGGCTTCATCATCCGGTGCATCATTGGCAATAACACTCTCACAAATAAGTTTTGCTCCCGCCGCTGCTGTGCGCTCCTCCCAGTTACGCATCCATTCACCGTCACCCCAGCCGTATGAACCGAAAAGAGCAGCATTCTTTCCCGAAAGTTTAGCTTCCAATTCCTCAAAGAACGGCTCAAATTCACTTTCCTCAAGAGCCTCTGCACCCATTGCCGGGCAGCCCAAAATCAAAGTATCATACTCCGCTGCTTCATCTGCCGTTATCTCTGAAACATTAAAAAGCTTTACATCGCTGTTTACTTCCTTTGCCCCATCCAATACTGCCTGAGCCATAGCCTCCGTGTTGCCGGTGCCGCTCCAAAAAATAATTGCTGTTTTACTCATTATGTAAAACCTCCTATCTTTTATAATTTATTTACAGAACTGCCGATTAGGGAAGCACTGATTAAATATAGTACGCAGTGAACACAGTCAGATTTTTCGTC
>JAUNPN010000056.1 GCA_030536655.1 bacterium
CAAGTTCAATGCGTGCTAAGCCGTTAGGCGTTAATTAATCAGTGGTTCCTTAAAAACCGTATGTCTGATTTAAAACAAACATACGGTTTTTACATTTTTATACTATTCATGCGGATTAATTATATCCCGCCACTCAAGCTCCCCGCGCTCAAGTCCATGTATAAGAAGCTCTGCTGTAGCTATATTCGTTGCTATAGGAATATTATATTCATCACATAAGTGAAGAATATATGATGTATTCCGATCATCGGACTCCGTATCCATAGCATTTCGCAGAAATATAACCATATCTATATTATTATATGCGATATGACGCCCAATCTGCTCAACGCCTCCATGATTTCCGGGCAGAAACCGGTAGATATGCAGCCCTGTTCCTTCACTTACTACCTTGCCTGTCTTTTGAGTTGCATATAGTCTGTGCTTATTCAGAACCTGCTTGTATGCGATACATAATTCAGTCATAAGTTCCTTCTTGTTGTCGTGCGCTATCAATACAATGTTCATCAGAATCACCCGCCTTATACTATCCGTTGAAAAGATTACTGTGTCTTTAGACTCTTCCCATGTATTCTATATATTAATTTACAAGTTTACATGTATCATTCTATCACAAGCATAAACCCACCGGTCGGATTTGCTTTATACAGATACAATGATCGCAATAATTAAAAGCCTTCAGGCTTTTTCTCTAAACGTAATTATTATACCATAATATAACTGTAATTACAAGCCTTTTTTAATTCATATATATATAAAATTTCAGCTTTATTATTTGGCTATTTTTACTCATTATTATGAAATATATCCACAATTCATGAGTTACAAACAAGGTGCGGAAACTTTCTTAATGATATTCATATCCGTGTCCCGCCTGACAGGTTCGGGTTCATTTTGATCCCTCTTTGTATTCTTCAATTACCCAATCTGTAAAAATCCTCAAAATATGCCGGATATGACACAGCCACACATTCACTGTCGTCAAGTGTGGATTCACCGTCAGCAAGCTGAGCAAGAATTGCAAGACTCATTGCCATACGATGGTCACCGTAGGTTTTAAAATCCGCTCCCTTAACCGGTTTGCCGCCTTTTATAGTCATACCGTCAGCCGTTTCCGTAATATCAATCCCGCACTTTTTAAACTCGTCAACAACCGCGCGTATTCTGTTCGTTTCCTTTACCTTAAGCTCCTGCGCATCACGTATAACGGTCGTTCCCTCTGCGAACACTGCCGCAACCGCGATTACCGGAAGCTCGTCAATCAAACGAGGAATAATATCTCCCCCTATTTGTGTCCCCTTAAGCTTTGAGGAGCGTATAACAATGTCTGCTGCATCCTCGCCTGCAACCGTTCTTTTGTTTGCAAGCTCCATATCCGCACCCATTGCCTTAAAAACATCAATAATACCCGTTCTTGTCGGATTGATTCCAACATTCTTGATTACGATACAGGAATCAGGCATAACTGCGCCCAGAACCATAAAGAATGCCGCCGATGAAATATCACCCGGAACCTCTATATTCTGCGCCCTCAGTTTTCTGCCGGGACGGACTGTTATATCGTTTCCGTCAACCGTTAAATCCGCACCCATCGCCTTCAGCATAAGCTCCGTATGATCGCGCGATTTTTCCTTTTCATGTATAACCGTTTCTCCGTCGGCATACAGACCGGCAAGAATAAGAGCTGTTTTTACCTGAGCCGAAGCAACCGTCATTTTGTAATCCATACCGCGAAGCCTTGTGCCTGTAATATGAAGCGGACAGTAATCCCCGTCAATCTTTGCACCCATAAGCGAGAGCGGCTCGCATACTCGTTTCATAGGCCGTCTGCATATGGATTCGTCACCCGTTATATCGGTATCAAAATCCTGACCGGCAAGTATTCCGCAAAGAAGCCTTGTTGTTGTTCCGCTGTTCCCGGTATAAAGCATTTCCGAAGGCTTGTTCAGTCCGTGCAGTCCCTTGCCGTGAACAATAATCTCCCCGCCGCAATCCTCAATTTCTATCCCCATCTTACGGAAACAGTCGATCGTCGAAAGGCAGTCCGCTCCGCGCAGAAAGCCTGTTATACGTGTTGTACCGTCAGCAAGTGCGCCAAGCATTACCGCGCGGTGTGATATTGATTTATCTCCGGGAACGGTTACCGTACCGTTTGCGGAGGTTATTTTTTTTATATTGTAATTCATGTTTTCCTCACATTATTTCTTAGAGCCTATCCGTAAATTAAACGCCTCTTGCTTGCTGTTCGTCATATTGCCCCCAAAATCCCCGGCATACGCTAATGCGTCGGATTTTCGGAATACTCTGACCGTATGACCCGCAAAGCAAGTCATAGGCAAGCTGTTTACAGCACACCTCAACAGAAAAAAATCCGACTTTGCAATATGTACTTTTTTTATTACAAATAAACTCTTAAAAATTTATCATATATACTTCGTAATCATTATATCATAGTATAAGAAAAATTTCAAGGGAAAATAATAAAATGCAAAAACAAAGCTTCGCAAAAGGCGCAGTAATACTCATGGCGGCAAATGCAGTTTCAAAGCTTCTTGGCGCCGGATTCAAAATACCGCTTACTTACATACTCCGCGAGGAGGGTATGGCGGTTTACAACACCGCCTTTACAGTATATATAATGTTCCTTGCTTTCGTTGTATCGGGAATCCCGACCGCTGTTTCAAAAGCGGTAGCACAGTCTGACGAGCGCAGCGCCTTCCGCATAACCGACACTGCCGAAAAAGTACTGCTTGTTATAGGAACCGCCGCAAGCGCGGTGCTTTACTTCGGCGCACCCTTCTTTGCCCTTGCAATGAAGGAGGAAAATGCTGTTCTTGCAATACGTCTTGTGTCTCCGTCCATTTTGCTTGTCGCATTGGGAACAGGCTGCAAAAGCTTTTTTCACGGCGCGTCAAGTATGAATATCCCGGCGGCTTCACAGGTCGCCGAAGCCGCGGTTAAGCTTGCGGCAGGATACATCCTTGCCGTGCTCATGCTCGGAATGGGCAGAGCGGCAGCCGCCGCAGGCGCAATAGCCGGAGTAACGGCAGGAGAATTTATTGCAACGGGGATTCTTGCCGCGGGATACCTTGCCGCAAGGCGAAAGACCACAGTTAAAGCGACACGCGCGGAGCGGCGCGAATCCTTAAAAGAACTGCTTTCGGTAGCCGTCCCGCTGCTGCTTGCCGAAGCCGCGCTGAATGCCGTTTCCGTAACCGACACGTCCGTGCTGCGTACAAGAATGCTTGTCTCCGGCTTGTCACCGGAGGAAGCGCGGTTCCTCTACGGTGCATTTTCCGGCTATGCAATGACAGTTTTTAATCTCCCGGTCGGAATACTT
Organism: bacterium; assembly: GCA_030536655.1. GTDB lineage: Bacteria > Bacillota > Clostridia > UBA1381 > UBA1381 > UMGS1958. The sequence continues at coordinate 3,341 of JAUNPN010000056.1, forward strand.
GGAACAATAGGAATAAGCCTTTTACCGGCAGCTGCCTCGGCTGTTGCGGACGGCTGCATGGAAAAAGCCCGGTCACCGCTCTGTAAGGGAGTGGAATTGACAATGTTTATCAGTATACCGGCGGCTGTTTTAATCTGGCTGCTTCCCGGAGAAATATTGAATATTCTGTTCAGAAATACATCGTCTGCACTTATGCTGAAATATATGGCACCGTGTATAATAACAGTCAGTCTTGTTCAGCTGCTTTCTGCGGTTATTCAGGCTTGCGGCAAAGTCGTACTGCCTTCGATAACGGAAATATTCGGACTTCTGATAAAGATAGCCGTTATGTGGCAGCTGTGCGCAATGCCGCAGTTAAATATTTACGGCACTGTGATAGGTTCGAATATCGCATATCTTATAATTGTTATCGCGGACGTAATTGCATTAAAGAAAATTACCGGCTTGAAGCTCGGTATTGTACGAGGTTTGATAAAGCCTTGCATTGCCTCGGCTGCAATGGCGGCGGCGGTTATATATGCCATGCGGTACTGCGGAGGCTCTGCGGTGCAGGTAATTGCAGTATGCGGTGCGGGCGGGGCGGTTTATATTATTGTATATGCGGTTTTGTACCGAATTTCTGCCGCATTGTTTCCGAAAAAAAAATAAGAATATAATTTGTAAAATGCAGTTCAAATCAAATGCACTATTTTTATAAAGCTGTGCATAAAAATTGATTTATCATTGACAAAAATCCCGGTCTGTTATATAATGATATTATAATTATAGGAGGCATAGCTTTATGAAAAACAAAATAACTGCATTATTACTTACAGCCGCCGTTATGACGTCATATGTTTCATCGATATTTGCGCCATGTACAGCGTTTGCGGATGACGTCACTATTGAGGAGTATACAGAAAACACCGCAGAGCCGGCTCAGGCAGATGAAACGGTACAGACCGAGGAACCCGAAAACGAACAGCCGGCCGAAACGCTCAATCCCGCTCTTATATCCGATGCAATAGGCATTGATATAAATATTGCACCGCATCAGTTAGTAACAGATTCAACCGCAAAATTCAACCTTTTTGACAGTAACGGCAATCTCGTCGGCACAAGCGAGCAATGGATAGGCGGAGACACCCGTTCAATAAGACTGCAATTCAGCGTGCCTCCGTACATCGTTGGCAGCGCCTTCACGCTAGGACTGGCAGACGGTTTAAAATCACTCAAGTATTACGATAATACAATTGCTCCGGGCGGCTCTTTCATTCTCGAAACATATGCCATGAGTGATGAAATCGGAAATATAATTCACGGCAATAACTTTGCAATGGATGCGGAACCCAATTACCAAACCGCAGTGAACTTCTATTATGACAATAATCAAATTCCACTTTGGCCTGTGGGTCAAATAGTAGACGGTATCGGCATGGTTTCAGCATATGATATAGGCAGGGCAGTAGGCATGAAGGTTCAGTACCACGCAGACTACAACAGCCTTACAATGTCGCTGGGAAGCAGCCAGCTCATATTTAATATCGGCTCTACATATTCAACCTTTTTCGGGAATGATGTGTTTATAAGCCACGCGCCGGTATGGGCGGGAGATGCCATTCTTGTACCTATACGCGACACGCTGAACGCATTGGGCTGCGCTATTGATTTGTGGCTGAGTGATGATCACATTGACGTAATTGCAAACAAATCACCGGTTATCACCGAGTTCAGAAACAAGGAAAGAGTCAACCGCGAAGGTATATCCTCACGTACAAGCTACCTTGTATGGGTGTCAAAGTCGAATTATCAGGTCAAGCTTTATCAGGGCTCACGTTACAACTGGGAATGTATACTTACAGCGCCTTGCGCAATAGGCGCACCCGGCAGCCCGACAATTGAGGGACAGTTTGAATATCAGTATAACGGCGGCGTTTGGTCATATCCGAATTTCTACGTCTCACCGACTCTTGTATTCTACGGCGGATATGCTCTGCATTCAACGCTGAAGGCATGGGGCGGCGGAATGTATGACGACAGCGTCGGCGTACAGATCTCTCACGGCTGCGTAAGGCTTCATCCAAAGGATATTGATTTTATCTACAAAACAATTCCTATCGGGACAAAAATTTATGTGACGCCGTAATAAATTCAGCAGAGGCAGGAGCTTTGGTTCCTGTCTCTGTCTTATTTTAAAGATTCCTTAATATTATACAAAAATCAATTAAAATAAAATTTAATTTCGTCCAACATTCCTCTTGCCAATTACGTTCAATTCTGCTAAACTATAGCAATACAGAGGCTATAGAATACTTATATTTTGCTTCTGTAAAAGGAGATGTTGTTCAAAATGGACATTTATAAGCTTAAAGAATTAAGTTACAAAAATGCGGGAAAAGGCTGCAGAATGTGGCTCGGAGATTTAGACGGCGACGGACGTATGGAATACGTCATGGTTCAGCCGGACGGCGGAATTGACGACCGTTTTGTTCCGCATATGGTGCAGTGCGCAACCGCATATAATTTAGAAGGCAAGCAGCTCTGGCAGATAGGAACGCCGGATCCGGAGGTAAAAAACAGCGGTTCGGATATTCCCGCTCAGATATACGATATAGATAACGACGGTTTTAATGAGTTCATCTGTGTGATGAAGGGTGAGCTTTGTATATTCAACGGAAAAACCGGCACATTAAAGAAGAAGCACAGCCTTCCGGCTGAAATGGCGCACGACTGCATTATTATCGCAGACTTAGAGGGTACCGGATATGCTCAGAATATTATATTAAAGGATCGTTACAGACAGCTTTGGGCTCTTGACAGAAGCTTTAATGTTATGTGGACCTTCCAAGGCGACGTCGGACATTACCCATGGGTATATGACCTGAACAATGACGGACGCGATGAGGTTATCGCCGGATATACCGTATTAAGCGCGGACGGTAAGCCTATGTGGAGAATCGACATGGAGGATCATGCCGACTGTATCTGGGTTGCTGATTTATACGAAAACGGAGAACCTGTTGTTATGGTGGGCGGCGCTGATACAACCGCATACACACCGGACGGAAAGCTTATCTGGAGATTTACGGATACAGTTGAATCACAGAATATTGCTCCCGGAAAGTTCTTCCCGGATAAGAAGGGATTGCAGATTGCGGGGCTTGACAGAATAGTCAGAGAAGGCGAAGCCGGCAAGGACGGTGTATTTATATTTGACTGCAATGCCGATTCAATATATAAGGAAAACAGAAAATCAATCGGCTGGTCATCAATAGTAACAACGCTTACCGGATTTGAGCGCGGCAGCGTTCAGGATTATATCCTCGCATACAGGAGAGGTCCGGAGGAAGTCAGCGGCATATTTGACGGAACAATGAACTGTATGCTGGAGTTTCCGTTTGAGGGACACTGTATGTACGGCGACTTGAACGGTGACGGAATTAATGAGCTGTTGTTATACAATAATGAAAGCATCGTAATTTACTCCACAGAAAACACCGATTTATCAAGAGCGGCAAAGCCGGGAGTATTAAAGCAGCCGAAGCGTCTGTACAACTGGACGAGATACTGGGGCTCGGAGCTTCCGATGAGCAAATAAAGGCAATCGCTGATTTAAGGAATTTTTTCCTTGAATCAGCGATATTTTTTATTTTCTCATTGACAAAATTTTTATAATATGATATTCTGTATATAATAATAAACTGCAAATATAAGAAAATTTAAACAACAAATAAGAGGTTATAATGATTAAAAGTGACAGAGAACTTGAATTTGCCGTTTTCTGCATAGAGAATGTTGCAATACGGCTTGGTATCAGCGCAGAAAACGTATATGAAATGCTCGCTGAAAAGAGTGACATTCTTAATGAGTATATAGTTCCATGCTTTGATGTTCTGCACACACAGGGGAAGGATTATATTGTAGACGATATTATAGAGATTATGAAAGAACGAGGCATTTTGGAATGATTGTTTATCATGGGTCATATATTGAAATACCTAAGCCTGATGTTGCGCATTCAAGAGTTAATGTGGATTTTGGGCGCGGATTTTATATAACACCATTACTCGAACAAGCAAGGAAATGGTGCTTAAAATTCAAAGTAAAAAAGGGAACGGCAGTAGTTTCCGAATATGAGCTTGACGATGCGGCATTTGAAAAATGTAAGGTTTTACACTTTAATGACTATTCAGAGGAATGGTTGGAGTTTGTTATGGATTGCCGCCGCGGTAATGATAAAACTGATTATGAAATTATAATCGGCGGAGTTGCCAATGACAAGGTATTCAATACGGTGGAGCTTTTTTTCGATGGATTGATTGATAAGACAGAAGCATTGAAAAGACTGAAGTATGAAAAACCGAATTTACAAATTGCCGTCAGAACACAAGAGGTACTAAACAAGTATATGCATTTTGAAAGGAGTGAATGTTTATGAATGCTCATCCCATATTACTGCAAATGAAATATGCTCGTGTAGTGAGTCTGTTCGCAAGGAAGGAAAACATATCACTTGATGAAGCATTAAAATTTTTTTATCACTCCTCCCTGTATCAGCTTGTAAAAAACGGAATATCCGATATGCATTGTATGAGCGATGAATATTTAGCTCTTGATTTGCATGAAGAATACAATTATATAGCAATAAGACAGCACCCCTAAAACCTCATTATTGGTTTTCGGGGTGCTTGCCTGCATTTAAAAATCCTTTCTGCTCATAACAGCGCTTCCTGCCGCGGTGAATACAGCTATATACAACACACATACTACAGCAAAAGCAGCATAACCGCTTTCTATTATCTGCTGCGGTGCGTTTGAGTTCATGCCGTATGCCATAAGGGAATACGGCCATATATGTCCGAACCCCTTAGCAAGAAAGACCAATCCCGAAAGTCCTCCGGCAAAGGCAATTCCTACAGGCAGCGCAAAGCTCCTTATAAATATCGACAGCATAAGCTGAACAGCAGCCGTTACTGTTCCTCCGAGCGTTCCGAACAGACACCATATCATTATCGAGCGATACGGCAATGCGGCTGTTATACCCGCAAGCTTACCCGATATGATAAACAGCACGCATATCCATACTTCACTTATCAAAATCATCATTGAAGCGGTCAGCAGCTTTGACACAAATATTGACGCTTTATTGACCGGCAGGGTCAGAAGCTTATTCCAGTTATGATTATTGTGTTCAATCCTCATGATATAGGCACAATATACGCCGAGCATAATCGGAAGAAAGAAATAGCAGGTGAACAGTGTGTGCTGAGTCCACAGACTGTACCATTCACTTTGCAGTATTTCTATATTTCCCATGTAATTTACCGTTCCGAGCAAAGCCGGAATAACCGGCATAATTAAGAAAGCACCCCATACCGGAGAACGCTTTAATTTCATCCTTTCGGCTTTTAAAAGCTTCAAAATCATAAATATCAAACCTCTTTTCTGCAAAACAGACTGCGTCCTATTATGTACATTAAAATTGCCGCAGCAATCAAAACGCCGAAGGACAGCCAATCAAATCCCATAACCTCAAAATACGCATTCTCATAACGCGCTTCTTTTGTCCATCCAAACAAACCGACAAATTGCAGCGCACCGTAATATCCCCATATGAACAGCCTGCGTAACCACGGCAGCTGCGGCAGGAACATGGAAAACAATCCGCAGAACGTCCCTGTAATTCCGGCAAAGAATGCTAACGCCTGATTACGGAAAAGCAGTGACAGCGTATGCTGAAAAATATACACTGCAATAGTGGGAACGACCGTAAACAGAAGATACAGCAGATACAGCCTTATCGGCACATCTCCATAAAACCCAATTATGCACCCGAAAGCAATCGTCACGAACCAGTTTATAAGACAACATATAACAACCATACCCAGTCCATATATAAGCTTTGCGTCATAGATTTTCCCCTTATCCGTAACCACAGCCAGCTGCTTAAGCATCATGCCCTTATGTTCAATATCGCACAGACGTGACGAAACAATAATAGATAATAACGGCATAAATATTGCATTTGTCAGAGGCAGCTGATACAAAAACGACATCCAGCCAAAGCGCAGCGCTATCTCGTTGTATCTGCCGTGCAATGACCACACAAGCCCGAAGGCAGTTATCAGGATTGCAGTAATAAATACATAACGCCTTCTTGTTTTTCTGAACTCACTTTTCAACAGCTTTATCATAAGCTCTGCTCCTTTCCGGTCAAATCCAAGAAAATTTCCTCCAGGCTCTTGCTGTTATCCATTTCATGCAGGCGGTTCAGCTCTCCTTGATACATCATTTTTCCATTTGCAATAATACCTATATCCTCCGCCATGAGGTCAATTTCCGAAAGAAGATGGCTCGACACAATCACTGTCATTCCATACTGCTTCGGCAGGGATTTAATAAGCTCTCTCATCTCCTGAATTCCGGCAGGGTCAAGTCCGTTTGTCGGCTCGTCAAGAATAAGCAGCTTCGGGAACGAAAGCAGTGCGCCCGCCAGACCGAGTCTTTGCTTCATACCCAAGGAAAACTGCGCGGTCTTTTTATTCTGCTGCTTATCAAGCCGAACAATACTAAGAACCTTGTCAATGTTTGCACTCGGAACGTCCGACAGCTCTGCAAGGATTTTCAAATTCTCCTTTGCCGTCAGATGACCGTAATATGACGGAGATTCAATAAGAGAGCCTGTATTTCTTAAAATCTCAATCCGATTTTTCGGATTCATACGTTTGCCGAAAATATCAATTTCACCCCTTGAAGGACGTACCAAGCCTAAAATCATTTTCAGCGTTGTTGACTTTCCCGCTCCGTTCGGACCCAAAAATCCGTAAATGCGGTTTTCCTTAACAATTATGTTCAGATTGTTTACGCAGGTATGACTGTTGTATACCTTTGTAAGACCGATGGTTTTTAGAAGTTCTTTCATAATTTCCTCCATTCCGGCATTACGCCTCTTTATGTGTCAATATAATATCATACCTGTCTGTCATTAAGCTTAATATAACCTTACATAAACCTTAAATTTTAAAAAGCTCTTTAAAAAACACGGCTTTTGTGGTAGAATATATTTGGTGATAAATATATGGAAGAACTGAAAAACAAAAAAATTTTGATTACGGATGATGAGCCGGAGCTTTTAAAGCTGCTTTATAATATTCTTTATGACGGCGGTTTTTATAATGTGTATAAAGCCCAAAATTGTGCCGATGCATTGAAAACAGCAAAAGAACAAAGCATTTCCCTGTTTCTGCTTGATGTTAATCTGCCTGACGGCGACGGATTTTCCTTGTTCGAAAATTTACGCAAATTTTCGCAGGCACCCGCTATATTTCTGACAGCGCGCGGTGAAGCGGATGACAGAATCAGAGGCTTGGGACTGGGCGCCGATGATTATATCGTAAAACCGTTTTTGCCGAAGGAGCTGCTTTTAAGAATAAGCGCGGTACTGAAAAGAGTTTACAATATAAACAGCTCCAAAACCTCTTTTGAACTGTCCGGGCGAATTATCAATCTGGAAGCAGCTTCTGTAATTGCCCGCGGTGAACAGCTTATGCTTACTGCGAAGGAATTTATTTTAATAAAAAAGCTGTGGGAAAATAAAAACCGTATTGTAACGAATGACGCACTGTGCATGGCAGCATGGGGAGAAGATTATTACGGCTGTGAAAACACACTTATGGTGCATATAAGGCGGCTGCGGAAGAAGATAGAAAACGATCCGTCAAAGCCGGTGCATTTAATAACTGTAAAAGGACTTGGCTATAAGCTGGTGACAAATAATGAATAAAACAGCGTTTAAAATATTTTTGTGCTTTACCTGTACGGCAGCTGTAACCGCCACTATTCTTATGATAATAAATTTTATGGGCTTTGCCTTCATCGGAAGTGATACACATGTTTCTGTCGGCGGCAGCTCTCCAAGCACTGTACTGGAGCATATAAGCGGAGCATTGATACAAACCGACAGCGGCTTCGAGCTTTCGGACGGCGATATAATTCCGCCCGGCTGCTGGTGTATACTTATTGATGAAAACGGAGATGTAGCCTGGTCTCAGAATAAGCCCGAAGATATTCCTCATCATTATTCTATCAATGACACTGCAAGAATGACCCGCTGGTTTTTGAATGATTATCCGGTATATGTCCGCACAGAGGACTATGGACTTCTGGTACTCGGCATGCCGAAAAAAAGCGTCGGAAAATATGATATGGTTTATTCTATGAATTGGTTTGACACGCTTCCCCGACGTCTGATATGTGTTTTTGCGTTTAATCTATGCCTTGCCTCTATTTTTGCTTTTATAATAGGTTTAGTTCTGTATAAAAGGCTATATACATTTATGAACGGCATTAGTGATTTGCGCAGTGAAAAAAAAGTATCGCTGAAGGAACGCGGAATATTTCGGGAGCTTGCAAAGAATATAAACAAAACCTCCGAAGCTATTCTGCGAAAGAATGCAGCGCTTGCCTCGCGCGACAGAGCACGTTCAAACTGGATTTCCGGAATTTCTCATGATATTCGCACACCGTTGTCTGTAATTATGGGATATTCCGAAGAATTGGCACAATGCAGAGAGCTTACCGTCCGCACCAAAGCCGAAGCAATAACATCACAGAGCATAAAAATAAAAAAACTTATAGAGGACTTAAATTTAATTTCATCTCTCGAATATGATATGCAGCCCTCTAAAAAGAGCAGAATAAGGTTATGTCCGCTGATAAGACGTGTTGTGACTGATATTATAAACAGCGGACTTTCCGACAAATTTGAAATCAAGCTTGATTTGCGTGACGAAGCCGCCGCTGTATCAGCAGATGAACACCTGCTTGAAAGAGCAGTTTTTAATCTTATCGGCAACAGTATCAGGCACAATAAAAACGGCTGTAAAATAAGCATTTCCGAATACAGCGACAGCGGAGCGGTATATCTGAATATATCCGACAACGGTATCGGTGTTCCGAATACGGTATTAGAGAATATTTCCGAAATTCCCAAAACATCTCACGGTATCGGACTTCCGATGGCTTACAAGATTATTCGTGTGCATGGCGGCAGATTTAAAGCAGAAAACAACAACGGATTTGCGGTTAAAATTGAATTGCCGAAAGTCTTAAGGGACTGCACATAAAGCAGTCCCTTGAATATTACCGCAAAACGTATCTCAATTTTGTTTCATCTCGGTAATCCGTATACTTGCCGTTTCGGCTCCGCGCCCGACTGCGGCAACATAATACCGTTCTCCGGCGTCAACCCCAAATATCAAAGAATAACCGTTGTCTGCGTATGCTTCTTCATCATAGATCAGTTCGCCGCCTTTTCCGTTCACATGATACAGCTTGATATAACATTCACTATTTCCGTCCGAACGTCCGATAACAAGCTTTTTCCCTTCCGAAACCTCAAAGACGTCGCTCATAACCTCGTCCGTATCCCCGCCAAAAAAGGGATTGAAAATATACGCCGTATTTTGAAGCCGTATAACGTTATCTTTCTTAACCGCAGCATACTCCGGCTCCTCCTCATCCGAACCAAGTTCATATTCAAGCTCCGGAACATATTGCTCTGAAGTATCGGTGTCCGCTTCATCACCAGCGTTATACTCCGCAGCCTCCGGTACCGCCTCCCGCTCCGGCGCTGCCTCCCGCTCCGGTGCAGCCGTCTGTTCCCGCTCCGGAAAAGACTGCGTTTCATCCGACGTCAATTCCTCTTTAGACGGCTCAGCCGCAGCCGCAGTTGTTTCCGATGCCGGAGCAGCCGTTTCCTTCATCTTAAATTCCTGCGCTTCAAATATAGGCGCAATCGCATCGGGCGCAAGCTCAGCCGCCTTTGTAAAACCAAAAGCTGTCACACTGCACATCGCCGTTGAAAGCGCCGTTAAAAATCCTACCGCTTTTATCATTTTTGTTGTCTCCTTAAATTCCGCTATTTTAATCAATCTTTTTTTAATATGTCTGCCGGAAGCTGACATAGAGGTTGAATACGCCCTCATTATCCCTCCGCCTTCATCCATAACCGAAAGCAGCAGTCTGCCGTATGATTTTTTATCCTCCGGCTGCAGCAGCCGAAGCACGGCTTCATCACAGCATAACTCGCACGCTCTGCCGATCTCCCCGGACAGCATATATACCGCCGGATTGAACCAGTGAATACACCGAGCCGCCATTACCAAAAACTTAACCGCGATATCTCTATGAACGTAATGCGTAAGCTCATGCGCCATGATCATCTCAAGCTGATCCTCCGAAAACTTTTTCAGAGACGGAATAATTACAACCGGCTTAATAATACCGAAAAGCATAGGGGACGCAAGTTCCTCACAGATGCGCAAACGCACATTTCTCCGTATTCTCATTCTCTTTCTTAAAATTTCGTACGCATACACAGTATCGTAATCAGCCGCCGCCGTGCAGCGCTGTCTAAGTCTCCTCGAAACGCGCGCATAGCATACGATGTTTTTTATAAGCAAAACTATAGCCGGAACCAACCACACAGCGAACACCGCTTCCGGTATATTAAAGCTATGACTTGCGACGCTTTGTGTGCCGCCGCCGTAAATAACGCGCTCCGCCATCGTATCAGCCGGAACTTCCACATAAAAAAGCTTTGGAAACCGCATAAAGGACGCAAAAGGAATCAGGAACAGTACCGCCGATGTAATCAGCAGCGCATAATTCCACGACGCCGTGCCTTTTTTCCGCATTATTACCTTCGCCGCCGCGCTGAATCCGAGCATTAACGACCCGGTAACCGTGCAAATCAAAAGGTTATGCAAAATACTATTAATCATGTCACACCTCCTCGAACCACTCTTTCAGTTCCTCAATTTCCTTTGAGCTTGGACGCTCATTTCCGTAAAGCGCCGCAAGAAGGTTTTTCACCGAGCCGGAATGAACCTCCTTTACGAAGCTTTTTGTCTGCTGTGTTTTATACTCTTTTTCGCTTATAGCCGCAGAATAGTAATTGGTTTTCCCCTCCTTGCGACGCGAAAGCGCTCCTTTTGCAACCAATCGGTTTAAAAAGGTCAGAACTGTGGTAAGCTTCCATTCTGTGTCAAGCTCGTCAATAATCATTGTTGACGTCACCTCGCCATTATGCGTCCATACCGCATGCATAATTTCCATTTCCGAATCAGATATTTTCATATTATAATCCTTTCCGCCCGCAAGGGCAAACCTATTTATTCAGAGGCTACCTGTAATCAAAGAAACTGTTGCCGCAAAGCCGAACTGTTCACCGGATCACTCCAAAGCTCCGACGCATACCGGCTTATGCCGGGGTTTTCCGGGGCAACACGACGGAAAACCGGCAAAGCAAGACGCTTACGGATAGGCTTTTATTGTTTCTCCTGACCAGCCGTGTTCTGCAAGATATTGCTTTGTTTCCAGAATTTTCTCCTCCGAAGCAGTCATGCAGCCTGTCAGATATTCGAAAATCAAATCACCGTAGCTCTCATAAAAAAGTTTTTCTGTTTCATCAAAAAATTGCTTCTCAGACTCCAACGATGTGAAATAAGCTCCCTTAAGCTCGGTGCCGTTTATGTAGCTTATAAGAGTGCATTCGGGGCCTTGTATATACACCGGCATGGATCCTCCGAATTCCCAAGAAGTAACCATAATATAGCCATCGAGCGCGTTGGACAGCAGTATCGCCATATTTCCGCGCGTTACCGGCATATCAAACGTAAAGCTGTCAAGATTTTTCATTAAATCCCCGTCCGCCATGATCGGAATGGCGTCGTAATCAAATCCGGGCTGTCCAAGGATTGCATATAAAATTTTTAACGCCTGCTGATAAGTTATATTCTCATGAGGACGAAATGTTCCGTCCTCATAACCGGAAACAATTCCGCGCCGGGAAATCGCTCCCACCCATGGAGCATACCAGCTTTCCCGCGCGACGTCGGAAAATGCATCCGAAGCCGCGCCGTCGTATTTCATCATTCTGCAAATCATTGCGGCCGCCTCGGCACGAGTTACCTCTCCGTCCGGACGGAAGGTTCCATCCTCATAACCGGAAATAATATCCATACTTACAAGCTCGTTGACACTTGCGTTTAAAAGTGAATTTCTATCCGCGACATCCTTAAACTGAGACTCGGAGCCGACAAACGCGCTCCTCGTATCTGTTTGTTCGCCCTGTGAAAACCTCTGAGCCGGATCCAAAAGGATGCCGTCAACCTTTCGTTCTCTCGCCTTTGCATCAAATGTTTTCGCGGCCTCTGTGCCATCCTCATAGCTTTCGCAGACAAACTCTAAAAATTCCTCCGCGTCAATCAGTTTGTACGGCTCCATAACGGCGGCGCTTTTTCCAAGATAGCCCGCGTTTATGTTTCTCATTTCCTTTTCTGTAATAACAAATTCTCCGCTCGGTGAATTAATGTATACATTTAGCTGAGCCCTTTCATCAAAAATGCGTATATCCGAGGGCTTTTCAATGTTTGCCTCATTGATAAGCTCCGCAATTTTGCCATAGTCATGAACAAGCATTTCATCCCGGTACTCACCGCCGTTATCCTCATCTAATCTGTACATATAGCTGTTGCTTGTCTGATCCTGACTGTATACTCTCAAATCAATATAAGCAAAATTTTCAGGCGTTCCCTCGCTCACAACCCGATATGCATAACCTCCCGGAACATATCCGTTTCCCGTATGAGTATAATCCAGGTATTCCGCAAAATCGCCCGGCTTATATTTGCCGAACTGCTCAATGTACTGATCCATCACGTTCATCGGAAGCTCCTCGACGCAGTATGACGCACCGTCTCCGATAATATCCCGGATTTTCCTTCTCGAAAGCTCGTCATATTCACGCTTTATTTCCAATTCAAGCGTTTCATCGTCCGTTATTCCCGTTGCAAAAATTAAATCTCTAACTTCATTCGCTGTGATTACCTCAGCCGCCTGTGCGGGAATTACCGATGTAAAGCACGCGGCCGTTATCAATAAAGAAATCATCTTTTCTATCTTTTTCATATTTATAATCCAAACTCCTTTCACCAATGCGTTTCCTTTAATACATAGTTACGAAATTATACATTGCGGCAATCGGTCATGTGAAGGACTGCGCATTTCCCTTTACACGCCGTTTGCCAATAAGCGCTTATCTCGCACAGAATGTTTTACACTCTGTAGAGTAATTATATTTTACACCATGTAAAACAATTTGTCAAGAGCTTTTTGAAAATTTTAAAAAATTTTTATTTTTTTAAAGAGTAACAATATAACATTTAAAATCAAAAAAGCCGAAAATCGTTGATATAACGGCATTTTCGGCTTATTTCTCTTTATAAAATACACTCCAAATCTTCACCCAAAACTGCGTTTTGGTGACATTTTGGTGACCGAACTCGACGAGGGGATATAAAAAGTTATAATAACATATAAAACCTTACAGCTCAAATCCAATATATTTACCCTGTTTTGGTGATGGAATTGTTTTTCCGTCCATCGGCTTTACAGGTTTGACCCGCGCCTTATCTACTTCTGTATGGTAAACGTCAATAACCTGTTTCTTGCGTTCCATACGCACATCAACATATCTTGATGTTACCATTTCAAAATTAAGCGACATACCTAACGAAGCCGCTATGCACGTATGCCCCAAAATTTCTCCGACAGTAAAAAAGTCGCCTGTTAGCTGGTGCATATTGGTCGCTGCTCCGTGTCGTAAATCGTGAAATCTTGTATGAGGCAGATTAAGCGCGTCAAGTACTTTTCCGAATTGTGAAGAAATCCAATCCGGCAGAACAGGCGTTCCGTCCGGTTTAGCGACAACCAAATCATTATCATAATAAGTAAGTTGATTTTCTGCCGCATAGTTCTTCTGCATTTCCTGTATTTTTAACTGCTTTTCAAAAAAGGGTTTCGCATATTCCGTAATAGGTAGTTGACGCATACTTGCCTTTGATTTAGTCGGCGCCATTTCCTCAACAATCTGTGTTTTAGACGGAAGTTTAAACGGTAATTGTTCGACGACTTCAAAGGTGTTGTTTTGCAGGTCAACATTATGCCAGCGCAGACCGGCTATTTCAGAACGGCGCAAACCGTACAGACCACCGAGCAATATAGGCATTTCCCATATAGTATTTGATACGCTTGTAAGAAGCGTTTTCATCTGTTCAACATTAAAAGGCGGCGCTGTATTCTGCGTTGGGCTTAATTTTGTCAGAGTATCTTTTGCAGCATTTGTTTCAATGTAACGATATTTTCGAGCGTGTTCCAAAGATACGCTTAAAAGACGTTTTATTGTCAGTACTGTACTTGGCTTTAAGCCGCTGTCAAGATATTTCTTAAACATTTTATCCAGCATTACGGGCGTCAGCTTTGATAACTGCACATTTCCGACATTTGGGATAATATAGTTGTTTACAATATTGGAGTATGTAGAATAAGTTCCGGGACGTAGATTAGTATGCACATGAGTTTCCAGCCAATTATTCAAATATTCCTTTACGGTTTGATTATTCTTTGATTGAACAACTTCGATAAACTGCGGATTAAGCAGTTTTGTTTTCATTTCCGCCTCATGCTGCTGTGCTTCGCGTTTTGTTACAAAGCCTTTCTTTACATAGGCCTTACGTTCGCCCGCAGCATTTTTGTATTTTACATTAACGTCATAAACCGTACCGGCTCTGCCTGTCAGTTTCCCGTCAGCATCGCGTTTATTTTTAACTTGTCTTGCCGATACCGCCATAGCTACATGCCAACGGCTCTTACGGCCACTTTTGCACGGTTATACCAATCCCATATAGCACTGTCGGCAATTAAGCGTCTGTTGCCGTTTTGGATATATTCCAATTCGCCATTGTCCATAAGCTCACGTAGCTTATTAGCCCCTATACCGCTGATACGGCTCATTTGCTCAACAGTTTTCAACATAGGTATTATTTCTTCTTTTGCTGATGTTTTTACAGCCATAATGCCACCTCCTGCTTTTATTCTTGTGCTGTACTTGCCGCAACCCCCAGCACAGGGTATTTATCCGACTGCCGGCAGCTTCCGGCATCTCCGATATGGTAAATCCAGCTCATTCCTATGACCTGCCGCACAATGCAGTGACGCGTTCAATGCGAGGGGTATTACTTTAGCGCTGTATTCACATCAGCATATAATAGCTGTATATGCTGATCGTTGGTATTTTCCGCTCGGATATATCGGGCTGCTTCGCAGGTAGTAATTGCAGCGTACTTTTATTGTACGGTAGAAGCTGATATATCGTCTTGGCGTACCGCAGAAAAATACAGTCTTAAAGTAAAGTATCGGATAAATTGCGTATTCAGTTGTCAAAGAACAATATCGGCTTATCCGCCTATACAAACATATTGATTTCAATGTGTTTGTATAGACTGACAAACGAAAGAAGGGGCGGGAGCGTGCAGAAAAGGAAAACACGCTCCCTGTTCAAAAGTTAGGTGATAGCGCTATTCATTTTGAGGGAGTATTTCAAAGTTATTTAAAATCCCCATCACAAGCCTGTACTGTATGTACGCTTCCATATCTTCATCAGTTGACTGTGTAAAATTTCCAAACACATCATAGTGAGGTCGTGCGGCAATCTTTTTTATGTACGGGTTAAATACTCTAAGAATGTAACTTAAAGCATTTTCGTTGCCCTGCTTGGCCGAAGATATGATTTCATAAGGTATCTTTAATGATCTATTCGTCATATTGACCTCCCGTGTTCATCAGCGTATACAATAATTGAATTGCTTTTTTTCTTCTGTATGCAATCTGCTGTCTGTACAATCCAAAATGTTTTCCTATGTTTTTATCGTTCATTTCAAGAAAGTAATACATCAGAAGAATATCCCTATAGATTACCGGCAGCTTTTCTAATCCGGCTGCAAGAGTATCATTTGCAACGTAAACATTCATATCCAAAGCTGCGATATATAACGGACGCTTTACTTCGTCTTGATAAAACTTTTCAAACGCGATGTTATCCGCGTCGTTTAACGCGCTCAACGGTATTTCGGTTACGGTATGTAAATGCCTACGCTGTTCGCTTCTGTAAAAGTACACAGCAGCACACTTGATTACCTTGCAGCAAAAACTTGAAAACTGATTTTCTATCAGCTCGGTGTTTATATCCGCCATTGCGGCACACCTCCTTTCCGAAAAAGAGCTTCCACGGAAACTCTAATTTCCCCATAGAAACTTAATTTTTTGATTGTTA
>JAUNPN010000057.1 GCA_030536655.1 bacterium
ATGGCGTAATTTTGTGCATATTTACTAATTGCTGCTTATTTACGGATAGGCTCTATGTGGGCTTTGAAAATGAAACCTCTTAAGAAACAGCGTTGGGAAACCGTGTTCGATAGGCGTAATATTTGAATTTCGCAAAATTTACAACTTGTATTATGAAATAAAATCATAAGGAGGAAACATCATGTACAAAAACGTATCAGATTTAAAAAGAGAGGTTAAAAAAGAGCAATTCAAAGTGAAAATCTGTTCAAAACTGCAAGATTTTAAGGAATGGACTATCAGAAACAGAAATATGCTGATAACTTTCACACCGATTGTTATCGGAAGCGCTACAACAATAACAAAAGTTGTAGGCAAACATATCAATTTGAGGAAAGAGGAATCAGTTAAAAAACTGTACTGTTATGATCGTTCTTTAGGGCATTATTGGCGTTTGCGCAGAGAACTTTCCAATAAAGAATGGCTGGATGTCGACCGAAGAAAAAAGAACGGAGAACGTTTAGCGGATATTTTATCTGAAATGAAAGTATTGAAGTGATAGGGCTTTAGCAAGCCCTTTTACTTTCTGCGCGAAATTTACAACTTGTATTATGAGAGAAAGATGTGAGACACGAAGGAGCATGGGAACGGACCATGTCCACTGGTGGCGCGTGAAACGTGCTTAACGGATAGTTTTCGATGGGCTATCACCTGTACTTTTTCTTTTTCTTTTCCGCAAAAAATACAAGTTGTTTTATGAAAAACCGAAACAAACGAAAGGGGTTAAGGAGTATGGACGAGATGAATATAGTGTCTAAATTTACAACGAGCATTATTTCAAAATTAGTAAGGGTGATGATTAAAAAGAAGTTAGGATATGATGTTTATATCCAAATTAACGAGATAAAAGTCGCCAATGCTGACGGAGAAACGCATGTTCATTTGGATGCGGACGCAGGACTCGGAAAAGACGAGCTTATGAAAATCTTAAAAAGTCTCGGTTTGTGAGTATATGAGAGCTGTAACAGGCTCTCTTTCTTTTTCTTCGCAGAATTTACATCTGCTATTATGAAAGGAGGCGTATCAAAACATGATACTATTTACTATTTTATTACTTATGTTAATCCTGTTAACGATATTTACGGTACTTGCCGTTAGTATGGGAGGTGCAATGTTTATCGTTATATTTGGAGATGTAATCATATGTATATTTTTAATAATATGGTTGATGAAACGTCTTATAACAAAGAAAAAATGATTAGGGCTTATTTGCCCTTTTCTTTTTATACGCAAAAAATACAAGTGCTATTATGGAAATCTAACCATTAAGGAGGAATTTATAATGAGAAGAACTATCAAAGTATCAGCGGCAGTAAAGGAATATTTCAAGGTTATGGGGATCATTAAGGCTTATGCGAATAATTGTATTCGGTCAGTTGAAAATGATAACCGTATTGAAATAGAATTTTCATGCAGCATTTGGAAACTTAGACGTTGCAGTCATGAATTAAACTTGGCAATGGCGTTAGGTATCGACATTATGATTGAGTCTTAACAAAGACTCTTTCATTTTCTTCGCAAAAAATGTAGCCTCTATGATGAAAGGAGATTAAAAATGTCAGAATCTAATCTAAGACTTATATTTGCAGATTATGAGATGGATATACAACTGCCAAAAGATATTCCCAAATATAGAGACAGTTTTAAAAATGCCTGTTATTCTAAATGGGCGGTTAACGAGCTAATGCTTTATATTATGAGAAAAAAAGAGCAATCGCCGATTAAATCAACAGAAGAATTTATAAAAATGGTTGATGCTTTTTCGAAAAAAACAGAAAAAGATAAAGCTGTTTGGAGTATAGCTAAATATGTTGCTACGGACATATTGGATATATTTTATGCGATGCAATGATGAAAGGAGAATTGAACATGAAGAAATTGGAGCAATTTGTGAACCAATCAAAAAGACACTTAAAAAACCATTCGCCGACTATTCTATCCGTTGCGGCGGCTATGGGGACAGTCGTATCCACAGTTATGGCAGTAAAAGCAACACCTAAAGCTTTATCACTTTTAAAAGATGCTGCGGCCGAAAAAGGCGAAGAATTATCAAAAAATGAGATTATTCAAGTAGCCGCACCGATGTATATACCAACCGCGATTACTTGCCTATGCACCATAATATGTATATTGGGCGCTAATGTGTTAAACAAAAAGCAGCAGGCTTCTATTATGAGCGCGTATGTACTATTGGAAGATTCGTTCAAAAAATACAGGAATGCGGCAGTTGATGTTTACGGCGACGATGCCGATTCAAAAATTAAAGCTGAAATAGCCAAAACGACATACGTATCATGCGATGGTTATTCGGTGTATAACCCTGATATGGATTTTGAAAGCGAGCAGCTTTTGTTTTATGATTTCTATTCTCATAGGTATTTTAACGCAACTTTAGCCGCTGTTATAAATGCTCAATATCATTTGAACAGAAATTTATTATTGAGAGGGTATGTCACCATAAATGAATTCTATGAGTTTCTTGGAGTTGACACGGTTGCCAACGGCGATGATATAGGCTGGAATATGGATCATCTTATGACCGGAGGCTTATTATGGCTCGATTTTGAAAACCGATATACAAAGCTGGAAGACGGTATGGAATGCTGTATTATATCATCGTTTGCGGATCCGTTGCCGTTTTCGGTTATCGAAGAAGAAATGTAAAATCACACGCGGCATAAACAACCGCTATTATGAAAGGAGGAATGCTTTATGGATAAGAAATGGATTAAGGCCATTGGCTTGTTAGCAACCATTATTACTTTCGGGGCATCATTTGCTACGGATTGGGTTAATGACAGGAAGATGGAAGAAAAAATCAATGAAGGTATCAAAGAAGCGCTTGCTAAAAATTAAACGAATGTAAAGAGTCCCAAACAAGGACTCTTTATTCTTGTTGAGGAGGCTGTATTATGAACGAAAATGCGGTTACGGTTATACGTAACTATGTTAATGAAAATCTTTTTATACCGGCTCGGAATTGGTCGGATTACGAATTCAAACGAAGAAGTTATGAACGCTGGGCAGCTCATGAAATTATAAAGCGCGTTGATAAGACGCCCGAAAAAGAACCATTCTTTATAATTCTTTATTTTAGATATCAAATGGACGCTTTATCAAGCATTCGTGAGGATTCGGACGCTGAATTTATATTTATAACAGCTCGTGATACAGCTGATGAAATTTTAGAATTATTTTAAAAGGAGAGAAACTATCATGAATAAGAAATGTTTCCGGGGTATTGCGAGAAATGTACGCACCTCTATGAAGAAACACAGTCCCGAAATATTAACCGGAATAGGAATTGCGGGAATGATTACGACAGCAATTATGGCGGTAAGAGCAACGCCTAAAGCTTTAATGCTTATCGAGGAGAAAAAAGACGAGTATGAAACAGACGAACTACCTACTGTTGAAACAGTAAAAGCAGCGTGGACCTGTTATATTCCATCTGCCATCGTAGGCGGAATTTCAATATTCTGTCTTATAGGAGCAAGTTCTGTAAATCTTCGCAGAAATGCTGCATTAGCAACCGCCTATGCCTTATCTGAGTCGGCATTAAAAGAATATCAGGAAAAAGTTGTAGAAACGATTGGCGAGAAAAAAGAACAAACCGTACGTGATTCTATAGCTAAAGACAGAATTAATAACAACCCTGTAAATCAGCGTGAAATAATCATAACCGATAAAGGAGAAACACTTTGCTATGACTCTTTATCCGGAAGATATTTTAAATCTAATATCGATAAAATAAAGAAATCAATAAATGAACTGAACCGGCAGATGCTTACTGAAAATTATATTTCATTAAATGATTTCTATTACGAGATCGGGCTTGACAATACGAAGCTTGGAAACATGTTAGGCTGGAACGTTGACCACGGTCTCATCGATGTTGATTTTAGTACACAATTAGCTAACGGTGAAACGCCTTGCTTAGTGCTTGATTATCAGGTAGCGCCTCAATATGATTATTATTAATGTAAGTGCGCGAAAAAAACAATGCCTTTAATGGAGAAACACCAAATAAAAATATTGAAAGGAGTTCTAACTATGAACGAAAATTTAGAAACTATGGAGCTTATACCTTGTGAAGAGGAGAACGAGGAGATTATGGAATCTAACGAACGTTCCGGAATGGGAACAGGTTTGGCTATGATTATCGGCAGCGGGTTGACTCTGGCGGCAATCGCAGGAGGAAAGAAACTGAAGAAATTATGGGACAAACACAAAGCCAAAAAGGAGCAGTCGGGAGTTATAATCATCAACTCAGCAGAAGAGGTGGCTGACGATTCTGAAGACGAAGAAGAATCTAAGTAAAAATTTAAATGTGTTTACGAAAAGGGATAGTGTCTTTAACAAGGCACTTTCTCTTTTCGCTTTGACAGAAAGGAGAACAATATGGAGGAATATAGATCAAATTCGCATAAATCCAGAGCTGAAGCAGCTAAGCATGAACGTAAGGTCGAAAAAGTGGTGACCGGAACCGTTAAAACAAAGAAAAAAGGCGGATTGCATAAGTTTACGGATGTAATTATTTCCGAAGATGTGAGCAATGTAAAGTCGTATATTTTTATGGACGTGCTTGTGCCCGCAATAAAGAAAGCGATTTCGGATATCGTGACTAACGGAATTGAGATGATGCTATACGGCGAAACAGGAAGAAAAAAGAATTCTAACGTTTCAAGAATCTCTTATAGGGATTACTACAAGGACGATGGACGTTCAAGAGAACATAATTCAAACAGAGGCTATAATTATGACGATATTATCTTGGATAATCGCGGTGAAGCAGAAGACGTTTTAAGCAGAATGGATGAGCTTATCGACACTTACGGTCTGGTAAGCGTTGCCGATTTCTATGATTTAGTGGGTGTAACCGGTAATTACACAGACAACAAGTATGGCTGGACTGATATACGAAGCGCCAGCATTGTACATGCAAGAGGCGGTGGTTATATGATTAAATTACCGAGAGCGTTACCATTGAACTAAGGGGTGAAAAATGAGTGGATATTATACTGAATATGGCTATGTAGGTCTTATCGGCGAAGAAAAAATACTGTTTGCTACTGAAGCTGATTATGAAGAATATTGGAATAATTTAAAGGAGAACGAAGTTTATGTATGAGTCAAATGATTTAATGGTGTCCCACCCGTCCCATTATCAATCGGAAACCGGATTAGAGGTTATTGACGTAATTGAGGCATTTACTTTTGATTTAAAAGGGATAGAGGCTACAGACACAGGTAATATATTGAAATATATGTGTCGTTGGAATGCCAAAAACGGTCTTCAGGATTTGGAGAAAGCCCAATGGTATTTAACACATCTTATTGAACATGTAAGAAAATTGAAAGGAGAAAATAAAAATCATGAATAAGAATGGAATAATGAAGAAAGTAAGCGGAACCGCGGCGAAAGTTGGTTTTAAATTGAAGAAACATAGCCCCGAAATCTTTATAGTGGCGGGTATTGTTGGAACCGTTGTCAGCGGCGTAATGGCTTGTAAAGCGACTACAAAGGTTAGCGAAATTTTGGAAGAAACAAAAGAGACGCTCGATACTATTCACGAGGGTGCTGAATCCGGCGAAATCAATGGTAAAGAATATACTGTGGAAGACAGTAAAAAGGATACAACTCTTGTGTATGTTCAAACGGGTATGAAGTTTGTAAAACTGTATGCTCCGGCTGCTATTTTGGGAGCATTGTCAATCGCAAGCATCGTAACATCGCATAATATTTTAAGAAAAAGAAATATAGCATTAGCAGCGGCATATACGGCGGTCGATACAAGCTTCAAAGACTATCGCAAACGTGTGATTGAACGTTTTGGCGATGAAATAGACAAGGAACTCAGATACAACGTTAAAGCCAAGACCTTTAAAGATATTGAGGCGGATGAAGACGGCAAAGAAAAGACGGTTGAAAAAACGGTAAGCGTTGTCGATGAAAACTTACCCAGCGATTATGCACGTTGGTTCGATCACTCTGTAACCGGATGGGAAAATAATCACGAGTATAATATGATGTTTTTAAGAGCGAAAGAAGCTTGGGCAAACGATAAGCTTAAAGCGGACGGATTTATATACTTAAATGACATTTATTATGAACTCGGAATTCAGAAGACTAAAGCGGGACAAATAGTAGGTTGGGTTGATAAGCCAAACGATCCCGATTATCAAGGTGACGGGTTCGTAGACTTTGGTGTCAGAACTGTAATGCGTGAGACGGCTGAGGGCGGATATGAAGAAGCGATACTGCTTGATTTTAACCCTGACGGAAACATTTTGGATTTGATGTAAGGAGGAAGCGATGAAAAAACGTATTATAACGACTTTTATAGCAGCAGCTATATCAAGTTCTACCGCGTTAGCGGAAACGGTCGAACCCATAACAGCGGTTACATATACATCGTTAGGTGTACCGTTTATAAACAGCTCTTTTAAAACTTATATGGATTACAGAACGATAACCGACAAATCAAGTCCGCAATATCGTTATGTACATACTTGGGGATGGAGTGATTATGATGGATTTATGCGAGCAGACGGTGAAAAAGATTTAGGCATTAGTGATAATTATTACATGATCGCGCTGGGCAGTTATTACGGTACGGAAATAGGAACAAAGTACAAAATAACAACCGATACCGGAAATATATTTTACGGCGTTCTATGCGATCAAAAAGATGATGATCATACCAATGCTACACATCAATACGCAGCGAACAATAACGTGGTTGAATTTATAGTCGATACGCGGAGATTAAATTCGGACGTAAAGATAATGGGCAGCGCTAATGTATACATGCCGCTGAACGGCAGTGTTGCGTCAATTGAACGAATTGATTTTACAAGGAACGGAGGCTGATTAACGTGAAATTTATATCTTATATGCTTGCGGCTATGTCGGGCATTTGCTTTGTAGGCGGATTGGCTGTTTTATCCGGCGGAAGGAGGTAAGCTTTTATGGAGGGTTTGGAAGGTATTATCTATATGCTTGACGAGGTGCTGAACACTCGAAGAAAAAGACATATTACAGGGGGAATCCTTGTAAGTATATCAATGCTGTTCGGAGGTTTAGCTCTTACAGTAATGACTCTAAAAAATGAGGACGAACGAGAAAATAAAAAGGAGGCTTATAATGATGAGCAGATCTACTAATTTTATGTTGTTTATATTTGGCATAGCTATCGGTTCTGCGGCAGCTTGGATATATGCAAAAAAGAAATACGCACAGCTTGCTCAGGAAGAAATAGATTCGGTGAAAGAGATATTTTCAAAGCGTTGCGAAAAATCAACGGTTAAAAAATCAAAATCGGCCAAGCAGGAAAACGAATATACTGCGAAAATTCATGAAAACGGATATATGAATTATTCTGACTCAGAAAATAAAACGGAAGCCAAAAGAACAATTCGTAAACAGCCTGAGCGGGACAGCAAGGATTATTTTGCTTATGTAATAACGCCGGAAGAGTTTGGCGAATTTGATGAATACGAGAAAATAAGTCTTACATATTACGACGATCAGATTCTTGCGGATGAAAACGACGATATTGTCGAAGATATTGAGGAAACGATTGGTATCGACTCTCTTACTCATTTCGGAGAGTATGAGGACGATTCGGTATTCGTTCGTAATGATATTCGAAAGTGTGATTATGAAATCTTACTTGACCATCGCAACTATTCGGATGTTATAAAGAAGAAACCGCATTCTACGGAGGTTTGAAATGACTAAAGACGAGTTGAATAATTTATATTTTGAATGGATGTATCAGCTCGTATGTAATGGACGATATTCAAAGAGGCTATCCTATCGGAAGTTGTTAATGTATTTACATAATATCGATTTCAATTATATTATCGGTATGGATGGAAACAGAGCTGAAGATGGGATAGACCTGCGATATCGTTTCGGTTATGAAGAATCATACGAGGAGTCAATGATTTCCGCTTTTCTTGATGACCGCCCTTGCAGTGTTCTGGAAATGTTAATCGCACTCTCCATACAATGTGAAAAAATAATGACAGATCCCGACATCGGGGATAGAACCGGACAATGGTTTTGGGGCATGATAGTAAATCTTAAGCTCGACTCCATGTCCGATTCGAGTTTTGACAGGGACTATGTCAACAAGAGAATTTTTATATTTTTGGATAGAGAATACGATCAAGATGGAGACGGCGGCTTGTTTACTATAGAGCAATGCGGACGAGATTTGAGAAACGTAGAAATCTGGTATCAAATGTGTTGGTACTTGGATAGTGTCTTGAAAAAATAAATTGAAAGGAGGAATTTTGAAATGGAAGAAAGTCAGATTATATTAAAATTGCACGAGGAGCTTTTAAAAACAAATCGTAATTTGAAATATTTTAATGATGAATGTATTCATAGGTTTGGTAAGCAAAGAAGAATAAATCGTTTTCTCACTTATTGTTTAATATCGCTTATAGCTAAATCAGCATGGAAAAGAATTAAAAGTATAAATGAGAAAGGATCAGCGGATAAGAAATGATAGACTTTTTAATGATCTCAACACGCAGCACAAAGCGTAATGTAATAGAAATCTATCCGCGATTCATCATCAGGACAAGCTCTGATCTCATGATTCGGGGCGGCGATTTTTACGCTATTTGGGTTGAGAAACGGGGATTATGGTCTACCGACGAGCAGGACGCGCTGCAACTGATTGACTATGAGTTGGATAAATATGCTCGGGAAAATGAACATCGTTTTGATGGAACTGTCAAAGTGCTCCATATGTGGGACGCTGAATCCGGCATGATAGATCGTTGGCATAAATATTGTCAAAAGCAAATGCGTGATTCTTTCCATATGTTAGATGAAAAATTGATATTTTCAAATACCGAAACAAGCAAAAAAGATTATGCGAGTAAACGGCTTAATTATCCGCTTGAAAAAGGAACTATAACCGCTTATGATAAGCTGATGTCTACTCTGTATACCGAAGAAGAACGGCGAAAAATAGAGTGGGCTATCGGTTCCGTTGTGTCCGGCGAATCAAAAAAACTTCAAAAATTTATGGTTTTATATGGCGCTGCCGGAACGGGAAAATCCACCGTGTTGAATATAATTCAGCAATTATTTGACGGGTATTATTCGGTGTTTAGCGCTAAAGCTCTCGGTTCAGCGAGTAACGCGTTTGCATTGGAAGCGTTTAAACGAAACCCGCTCGTAGCCATAGAGCATGATGGCGATTTATCCAAGATTGAAGATAACACCAGAATTAACAGCTTGGTTTCGCACGAGATTATGTCGGTGAACGAGAAGTTCAAAACGGCTTATGAGAACCGTTTTAAATGTTTTCTGTTCATGGGCACCAATAGACCCGTAAAAATTACGGATGCTAAGTCCGGTCTTATACGAAGGCTTATAGATGTATCACCATCAGGAAATAAGTTAGACCCTGCGGAATATAAGGCGGCAATAAAACAAGTCGAATTTGAACTTGGGGCAATTGCTTATCATTGTCAGGAGGTTTATCTTAGTAATCCCGGAATGTATGACGATTATATCCCAATAAGAATGCTTGGAGCGTCAAACGATTTTTACAATTTCATGGTAGATTCATATCCGGTATTTAAAAATGAAGACGGAACTACCCTAAAAGCCGCTTGGGAAATGTATAAAACATATTGTGAAGAGGCAAAAGTGTCTTACCCGCTTTCACAGCGGCCGTTTAAAGAAGAATTAAAAAACTATTTTCGGTATTATAAAGAACGCCTCACCCAAAAAAACGGTACGCGTGTAAGAAGCTACTATGCGGGATTTCTGACAGAGAAATTTGAGGACAATATCGTTGCCAATAGGAATGGACCGATTAAACCTCAGCTAATCAGCTTTGATTGTACCGAATCGTTGTTTGATAAGGATTGCTCCGATTATCCCGCACAATATGCTACGGACGAAGGAACTCCGTTGCAGAAATGGGAAAAGGTTTGCAGTAAACTATCCGAAATAGACACATCAAAGGTGCATTATGTAAAAGTACCCGAAAATCACATCGTTATTGATTTTGATATTCCCGACGATGAGGGTAACAAAAGTTATGAAAGGAACTTAGAGGAAGCAAGCAAATGGCCTCGTACATATGCGGAGCTTAGCAAAAGCGGATGCGGAATACATCTGCATTATATTTACACGGGAGATGTAAATAAGCTAAGCAGAATATACGATGATCATATTGAAGTAAAAGTGTTTACAGGCAAGTCTTCACTTAGAAGAAAACTTTCCAAGTGCAACAACCTGCCTATATCCACTATTAATTCGGGCTTGCCGCTGAAAGGAGAAGAGAAAATGATTAATTTTGAAGGAGTGAAGAGCGAAAAAGGACTACGCACTTTAATAAAAAGGAACTTAAACAAAGAAATTCATCCCGGCACAAAGCCAAGTGTGGATTTCATTTATAAGATACTCGAAGATGCTTACTTAAGCGATTTAAATTACGATGTTACCGATATGAGAAACGCAGTATTAGCATTTGCTGCCAACAGCAGTCATCAGGCTAATTATTGTATCAAACTGGTTAATAAAATGCAATTTAAATCCGAAGAACCATCCGTTGGAGCAAAAAACGATGAAGCTAAACTCGTGTTTTATGACGTTGAAGTGTTTCCGAACCTATTTCTTGTCAATTGGAAAATCGAAGGCGAAGGTAAACCCGTCGTGAGAATGATTAACCCCACTCCACCGGAAATAGAAGATCTTATGCGTTTCAGATTGGTCGGATTTAATTGCCGCAGATATGATAACCACATCCTTTACGCTCGTCTTATGGGTTATACAAATGAACAATTGTATCATTTATCACAGAAAATCATCAACGGTAGTCCAAACTGTTTCTTCGGAGAGGCATATAATGTATCTTATACTGATGTATACGATTTCAGCTCAAAGAAACAATCCTTGAAGAAATTTGAAATAGAATTGGGTATACACCATCAGGAATTGGGGTTACCTTGGGATCAGCCTGTACCCGAAGAACTGTGGACAAGAGTTGCGGAATATTGCGACAATGACGTCCTCGCTACCGAAGCGGTATTTAATGCCAGAAAGGCGGATTTTACAGCACGCTGCATTCTGGCTGATGTTGCGGGTATGACGGTAAACGATACCACCAATTCCCTGACAACCCAAATTATATTTGGTAAGAACCGTAACCCTCAAGACCGATTTAATTACCGTGATATGGGTTTCGTACCCGATAACGAGGCTACATTCGCTTTTAACAGCAATCTTGTGGACTTTGGCAACTATTACGTTGACGAGGAATTTACCGTGTTTAACGAGCTTGGACAACCACTGTTCCCCGGATACAAATACGATCATGGTAAATCAACATATCGTGGCGAAGAAGTCGGCGAAGGCGGGTACGTTTATGCTGAACCGGGTATGTACGGAAATGTAGCATTGCTTGATATTGCGTCAATGCATCCGAGCAGTATTGTAGCTGAAAACTTATTTGGTGACGAGTATACGCAGCGATTTAAGGATATTTTGGACGCTCGTATAGCGATTAAGCATAAAGATTTTGACAAGGCTAAAACAATGTTGAATGGAACTTTGGCTAAATATTTAACCGATGAAGAAGCCGCGGCTGATTTGGCTCAGGCTTTAAAGATAGCCATTAACTCAGTTTACGGTTTGACGTCGGCAAAGTTTGACAATCCGTTCAGAGATACTCGCAATAAAGATAACATCGTAGCAAAGCGTGGAGCCTTGTTTATGATTAACCTTAAACACGAGGTGCAAAATCGTGGTTACACTGTTGCACATATCAAGACCGACTCTATAAAGATTCCCGATGCTACACCTGAGATTATAGATTTCGTAATGACTTATGGTAAAGAATACGGTTATACCTTTGAACACGAGGCTACATATGACAGAATGTGTCTTGTTAACGACGCGGTTTATATTGCAAAGTATAAGGATGGTAAACACGCAGGCGAATGGACCGCTACGGGAACACAGTTTCAAATCCCGTATGTGTTTAAGTCGTTATTCAGTAAAGAAGACATTCTTTTCGAAGATATGTGCGAAACCAAGTCCGTAAGCAGTGCTTTATATTTGGACATGAACGAAGGGCTACCGGATGTATCCGAAGAAGAAAAGCAGCATGCAAAGCTATTTAAAGAAATAAGTGATATTTCAAAATTAGCAGATCCGATGACCGAGGAATGCCGCGAGGTCGAACGG
This sequence comes from bacterium, assembly GCA_030536655.1. Lineage (GTDB taxonomy): Bacteria > Bacillota > Clostridia > UBA1381 > UBA1381 > UMGS1958. The sequence goes on from JAUNPN010000057.1 coordinate 12,266, forward strand.
CTGGGAAAAATAATAGCTGATGGTCACAGCTACCGTTTTATAGGAAAAGTCGGACAGTTCTGCCCAATCAAACCCGGTTGCGGCGGCGGACTGCTTATGCGCGAAAAAGACGGCAAGTATTATGCAGCTGCCGGTTCTAAAGGATACAGGTGGTTGGAGTCTGAAATGGTAAAGACTTTGGGGAAAGAGGCAGATATAGACAGATCGTACTATGATAAATTAATTGATGATGCAGTTGAGGCTATATCCAAATACGGTGACTTTGAATGGTTTGTTTCAGATGATCCATACGTTAAATCTTTAGGGGCTAACGACGGCGATATGGATTGCACTTTACCATGGGATCTGCCTTGCGGAGACGCTAAGTACAAGACATGTTTCGATTGCCCTAATTTCTTCAATGATCAAATTCATGCGGACTGTAATCTGGGATACGATATTTCAGATATTATTTTTGTAAATAGAGAATCGATAAATTAAAGGAGGAAGCTTAAAAATGGCTCATAAAAATATTATAATTGAAAACGCGAGAATTATGTTTAGGAACTTCTCAGGAGTAGAAACTAAATATAACCGCAAAGGAAACAGAAATTTCTGTGTCATAATTGATGATGCGGAACAGGCGCGGCAACTTGCCGATGACGGTTGGAATGTGAGAATCTTGCCGCCCCGTGATGAGGACGATGAAGCAAAACATTATATTCAGGTAGCTGTAAGTTTTAACAATATTCCGCCAAAGGTTGTTATGATTACACGAAAGGCGCAGAATTTACTTGATGAAGAGTCCGTTGGTACTCTGGATTACGCTGACCTCAGCAGTGTGGATTTAATAATACGACCATATAACTGGGAAGTTAACGGAAAAACAGGTGTTAAAGCGTATCTTAAAACCATGTACGTTACTATTGAAGAGGATGAATTTGCCGAAAAATATGCGGATTTGGCGGAAACGGAAGATATTCTGCCTTTTTAACGAATTGAACGAGCGTTGGTCTATAACGATCAGCGCTCTTTTATTACCGAAAGGAGAAGAGAAATATGAATATTCGAGACAGCTTTAAAAAGTATGGAAAACAATTTTTAAAATCTACTTCAGCTTATTCAAAGCATAAGTCAAATTCAAAACGAGAACAGTTAGTTTCTAAAACAAAAATACCAAAACAAGAAACGTCCGTGCTAACAATGCCTATAGTTGAAGCTCCGAAACAGAATCCGGAATCAACATACAGTTTTCTTAAAACGGAACCGAAGCGTTGTGACAAAACTAATTACGAAAGAGAATTTGTTACGCGATTTAAACAGCTTACATATCGTCATCGTTCACTTGAGGTTTGGAGTGACTTCGTTACAATGTTTGCCTGCGCTATATCGAATTCTTTGGATAAACAAAATTTTGATGAACGTGAAAAATTATATTTAAAAATCATCAAAAAGTACAGTAAAGACGAGCAAACAATATTTCCGGAACTGGCAGCTATGGTTGTCATGTCGCTTGAGCAGAATCCGGAGCAGGATTTTCTGGGATACATATACATGAATCTGGGTCTTGGCAACAAAAATACCGCTCAGTTTTTTACACCTTATCATATTTGTCAGCTTATAGCAGAGATTACTATGAGCGATATCGTGAACGAGGTTAAAGCAAAAGGTTATATTTCAATCAGCGACCCGTGCTGCGGAGGCGGAGCTTTGTTGATAGCCGGTATTAATAAAGCAAAGGATGAATTGGAAAAAGAAAATTTAAATTTTCAGAACCATGTTCTTATTGTGGCTCAGGATATTGATTTCACAGTTGCTATGATGTGTTATATCCAGATATCCCTTCTTGGCGCAGCGGGTTATGTAAAAGTCGGTAATTCATTGACGGATCCTATTACAGATGGTGATAGTCTTGAAAATTATTGGTTCACACCAATGTATTACTCAAAAACATGGAGCATGAGAAGAATGTTGAACAAATTAAACAACAAGGAGACTAAGACATGAATAAGATTATTATATTTTTAATAAGAAAAAAACTGGGACTTAAGAAACATGAGTGTTTTCAATTTGAAAATCAAAAGAGTAAAGACGTTTACTTTTTTGGCACAGATGTATTATTGAAGTTCACAAAAAATTGCAGAGGGAATGAGGCGGTACGTTCCGGCGTAAGTTTAAATTGGTTGCTCGATAATAACTGCAACATTATGAAAATGAGGTGCCCTTGTAATCGGTACGGCGGGGATAACGCATAATGAGCATTAAATTATACGATTATCAATTAGATGCTATTGATAAAATGAAAAACGGTTGTATCCTGTGCGGAGGTGTCGGCTCCGGTAAGTCTATGACTTCACTGGCATATTACTACTTGCAAAATGGCGGTAATATATCATTCTTAACGGGTGATGAGTATAACCCGATGGATGACTGTAGAATAAAGGATTTATATATCATAACGACCGCACGAAAGCGCGATACTTTGGAATGGGAGGGAGAATTGACAAACTTTCTTCTATCTACCCATTCCGATGCGAATTTATACAGCAACAAAGTGATCGTCGACTCATGGAATAATATAGGGAAATATTCGGATGTAAAAAACGCTTTCTTTATATTTGACGAGCAGCGGGTAGTCGGTTCGGGCGCTTGGGTTAAGGCTTTTCTGAAAATAACTAAATCTAACGAGTGGATTCTTCTGTCGGCAACACCCGGCGATACTTGGCAGGATTACATCCCGGTCTTTATAGCAAATGGTTTTTACAAAAATAAAACCGAATTTACAAGAGAACACATTATATTTAAACGTTTCAGTAAATTTCCCCAAGTTGACAAATATATTAACACGGGACGATTAATAAGACTGCGAAATTCTGTTCTTGTTAACATGAAATTCGATAGAAAAACTATCTCGCACCACGAGGATATACCGGTCAATTATGATGTTTCAAAGTATAAAGACGTTCAAAGAAACAGATGGGATATTTGGGAAGACAAACCCATAGAGAACTCTGGAGGATTATGTTACGCCTTGCGTAGAATTGTTAATACGGATGAATCGAGACAAGCAGCGTTATTAGAAATTATAGAAAAGCACCCCAAAGCTATTATATTCTACAATTTTGATTATGAACTGGATATACTAAAAAACCTTTATTACGGAGATGGTTTTGAAATTGCGGAATGGAACGGGCATAAGCATCAACCTATTCCCGATTCTGAAAATTGGGTGTATCTGGTTCAGTATAACGCCGGAGCTGAGGGATGGAATTGTATAAAAACGGATACTGTGATATTTTACTCTCAGAATTATTCTTACAAAGTCATGGTACAGTCATCGGGTCGTATAGACAGACTAAATACGCCGTTTACTGATTTATATTATTATCACCTTAAATCTCGCAGCGGTATTGATTTAGCTATTAGCAGAGCATTAAAAAACAAGAAAAAGTTTAACGAAACTAAATTCGTAAATGATATGTAAGTTGAAAGGAGGCTAAACCAATGGAGGATATTTATAAGGAAGTATATTTTGATAAGTATTGCCGGACTTGTAAATACGAAAAGCTACCGGAAAACGATGATACATGTCATGAGTGCTTAAATAATCCGGTGAACTTATATTCTCATAAACCGGTAAGCTGGAAAGAAAAGGAGAACACATGAACAAACAAGCCGCGAGACTTAAAAGAAAACGCAGAAACGAACGGCGTGCGGCTGAAGCATCAAAAAATCAGAATATTATTGATGATGTGAATGCGTATAGAGCGTCAATAGGCAAACCACCCGCAGATGGTAAATTGATAATGGCGTTGTTTAAAAAGCGCTCACGAGAGTATGCGGTCAATGGTACAGAGTACCCGATATTTGTGACTATGTATATGTTAAATAAGCTTCACGGATTCGGCAGGCTGAGGTTATATAGATACCTCATGAGAACCGAGAGTTTTATCGGAGCAGTAAACAGACGTGAACGTACAGAACATCAATTGAGACAGGAAATGTTTGAAACAATCGAAGTGGACGTTACAGAGACGCCGGATATTGGGAGCGTTGATAATATTTCTCCGGAATCAAAGATGTTGCTTTACAATTGTAGAAATGGTTTGACATTTGCTTTCTATTATCTGTATTTTGACTTGAGATGGGGCAAAAAGCGTATACGAGATTTTCATAACGCGGTTGTTTCAGAATTATACGACGTCGTTGCAAATAATAGAATATCAGAAATTAAATCTTTTCTGGAGAAAAAGTGTAAAATGATATTTAATGATGATAAATTAAGCATCAAAACACCCGAAACGGTGCTTAGGAAACGTGGGGAATTATATTGAGGAGGAAAACGAGAATGTTTAAAGTTAATTTTGACTTTACGGCAGGAGTGATATGCTTCGCTGTCGGCATATTTGGAATCGGTTATGGCATTGGTCAGAGGAAACGATCAAATGACATTTGCTGTAAGATTGATAAGTCTATTGATGAGATGTCATCCAACATTAATATAGATGTGTCGGAAGCCATTGTAAATCGAGCTATAGAACGAGAAGTAGAAAAAGAAACTTCGTTTGTTGTAAGACGTGCGACAGAAAGAGTTGAGAAAAACATTGAGACGAATATCAATAATCGGGTAAACACTGCGGTTTCCAATGCATATACGGATATTCGTAAGTCCGTTGCAGAAGAAATTGCTAAAAATGTTGCACGAATTGATATACAAGCGTTGAAAAATGACGTAATCGAAAAAGCAAAAGAAGAAGTTACAAAAAAATTTGATGACAGTTTAGATGATATTCTTGAGGATTTTAATGGAAACCTGAAAAATATAGGTCGGATATATCAGTCGATGGCGCAGATGTTTTCTCATGACAGTTGTAAGGAATTTAAAATACGTCTTGGAGGAGAGTATTAAATAAATATGAAAAAATATTTAGTAAAATATGATAAATTAGAGGACTTAGATTGATATTTGAAGAAAATCGAAAGGAGAAGAGAAAATGATAGAAATTGAAAATGTTGAAGTGATGGGTTGGGAGCACGCCATCAGAGGTATGAGAAACCCTATGAATTCTTGGGATAGGAGCGATAGTTATCCTTGCATGTATTCAACTAATAACGTAGAGCGTTGTATTGACTGCATTTATCATGGTAACTGTAACGTAAGTGAAAAAGATATGTGTGGAAACTATATCATTGGTCCAAACGATCATCATCTTATGTTGAAACTTGCAAAGGCCGGTTCGGTTCATGCAAAGTACAGACGGATGATTACAGTGTATGTAGACATTACCGCGCCATTATACTGGTGGAAGGAATTCGATACGTATAAAGTCGGTGCGGTTGCAAATAGTTGTTCGACTATGCATAAGATTACTGAAAAGAAGTTTACGCTGGAGGATTTTAGCCACGAACATTTAGAAGCCGATTCTCTAAGTGTATTACAGTTTACAATTGATCATCTTAACAGATGCCGTAATGCTTATCTGGAAACAAAAGACAAAGATCATTGGTGGCAGATGATTCAGCTTCTTCCCTCCTCTTACAACCAGAAACGGACGGTTATGCTGAACTATGAGGTTCTGTCTAACATTTACGAGTATCGCCGCGATCATAAGCTTGATGAGTGGTGCGAGTTCTGTGAGTGGATTGAGAGATTACCTTATTCGGAGGTGATCACAGGAGGTGATGAGTAATGCTTACATATAAAGCGTATTTAAATAGTGGAAAAGTTTTAAATTTTGATGGTCGATGTTGTAAAGTCAATATTAACGATGATCATGTCATGGTGTTTAAGGACGAATACAGTGATGTAATAGCAATGATACCATATGAACAAATTTTATACGTAATCAGGGAGTATATAACAAAATGAATATAGTTAAAGAGATAGGTTTACCGGCGGTTTTAGAGCAGACCGCCGAAGAGTGTTCAGAGTTGGCACAGGCTTGCTTAAAGCTTGCAAGAAAAATGAGAAATGATAATCCCACGCCAAAGGCTACAAATGAGTTATGGGAGAACTTTTACGAAGAGCTTGCGGATGTTTTAGTTTGTGTGGAGGCACTTGATGAATCGAAAAATATTGATTGTCAGAAAGTATTGGATGTACAGGGTGCAAAAGCCGGGCGGTGGGAGCAGCGTATTATGGAGAGTAAAATATGAACAGCAGGGATTTAAGAAAAAATGCTTCGGGATATGTCGATCCAACGGCTTACGAAGCCATGAGAAACCTTGATAACGAGGACGATAGATTCCATAAATTATTACATACAATCTTTTATATTTGCGAACTCGCCGGTTTTGAAATAGAGGGGCGAATTGTTCTGACAGATAAAAGGACAGGAAGGGTTTGGAGGTGATGATAAATGAGCTTGTGTAGTAGAGATGTTCCACAGAAACCCGTTTCCGTGACATTAGATGAGGATGTCGCAATCGGACGCTTTATATTCGGGGCTGGTACAACTATATACGAATGTAGAAGTTGCAAATTTCTTATAAAACCGTACTATGATAACTACTGCCCTTCGTGTGGACAGAAAATAGATTGGAGTGACGTTATTAATAATCATGACTAAGAGTCTATCCGTAAATAAAAAGTACTTGTCAAAATACACAAAAGCATGTATAATAAATACAGGCAACCTCTAAAAACCCCTGTACAAACAGAAAAAAATATGGTATAATATAGAC
>JAUNPN010000233.1 GCA_030536655.1 bacterium
CTCCTCCGACAAATACGATCTTTCTGTAATCCTGTGTCTGCAAATAATACTTTCCGTTTACATATCTTACAGCCGTCACGGGCTTTTCAAAGCTTACTTTATTTATTAAATTAAAATTTCCATCCAATGTGTACACGAAGCTTGGCAATGGCGTCTGTCCATAACGTAATTGTCCGATAATATTCATAGGGGTTTCATCATCTCTGCTATACACAATATATCTGTCTCCCCAATATCTTATGTAATATTCGGTCTTATACGAACTCCATACCTTACTAAGATCACCTTCTTCGAGCAATGGTTCCCATGTGCTAAAATCGCTTGATTTAAGAAATAATGCATCTGTGGTTTTATCTCTGTATTCATTTCTGAATATATATTCTCTGCCAGTCCACACAACATTGCTCACACTTCCCAGCGGTGCATTCAGCCGTATATTTTTATATTCATAATCTCTGTTACTATCCGGCTGGATAACCTCTGGCAAAACCTGTGCAAACACGTTCAATGTACAAGAAGCAACTAAAGACGTAAATGTCATTATGGATATAATAAATTTGTTCATATCATTCCTTCCTTTCTGTAGATTGTATATTGTAAAACAAAGTATTTATGCGTCTTTAAAAGACATCCACGTATTAATAGATCCCCCATCTCCCGTTGCTAACACCTCATCTATATAAAATGTTGTTTTTGTCTTTGCAGGTATTAATATTTGCAGTTCTGTGGATCGGGATGCCATCCATATATGTGAGAATATCGGTAGAATATATAGGACGTGTAACACCTCCTGCTGCGGCATTGGTTGTCATGCTGCTCATTATGAATCCACAGAGTAAAGGTTTTTTCATATAAATCACATCCTATCATCATATTTATATTATAAGTATATCCCAATTTAACAACGTGCAGCCTGACCGTTTCATCATGCACTCCAAGTCCGGGATCTTAGTTGATTTCTCTGATTGTTATATCGTTATTTTTATCTATCAGCATTTTGATTTTCTCGTCATCTTCCGGCGTTATTTTTTTTGCATTTTTATAAGCTTTATGAACAAATGCCCTTTGCTTGCTTTACAAACTCTGAAAATATCTTTCTGCTATCTGCGTTGGATATATGAGAAAACTCCGGATGCCATTGAACACCCCATACGAATTTTTTATCCGGCATATATACGGCTTCTATAATACCGTCATCTGCCTTTGCCATAGGCAAAAGTTTATCGGATAAATCTTTTACGGACTGATGATGATAGCTGTTAACTGCCAAAACCTCTTTTCTGAGAAGATGATGCAACGGAGTATTTTCAATGATTGTAACATCGTGTATAGGCTTGTCATACGGTGGTTTTTGATGGTGCTCAAGCGGAGAATTTATCTGCGAGGGTAAATCCTGATACAAAGTACCGCCCAAAACCGCGTTAATAAGCTGTATGCCTCGACATATTCCAAGTATCGGCTTATTAAGCTCAATCGCCCGCTCTAAAAGCGACTTTTCCATTTTGTCGCGTTCGGTTGAACATTCGCCGCACTGCGGTATTGGTGTTTCACCGTATAACAATGGGGAAACGTCCTGTCCGCCAGTAAAGAGGAAGCCGCTGCATTTATCAGCCATTTGCCTTATTATGTTTATATCATCGGTAAGAGGCAGCATCACAGGTGTTCCGCCCGCTTCGATTATACCCTGCATATAACCTGGCACAAGCCAATAGCTGTCTTTTTCATAATCTATCAGCGGCGTTATGCCTATAACAGGTCTGTTCATCAATTCTTTTTCTTTCGCTTTTTTATATCTGTTTTCAAATTTTGTTTTCTTGCTGTAATAGTGTCTGTCAAGCTCGCCGTCCGGCAGCCAAATATTCGCCGCTTCAATCTTTTCCGTCACATTAATCAAAATTTCTGCATCGCGCCCGGTATTGGGTGGCATATCTTTTTCCGCATACGCCGCACAGTATTCCTCATACAGCCAGCCTGTGATTTTCTCTTTCTGAGTCTGCTTCAAATTTGAAAAACGCTTGTTCATTTGTAAAAGCTGACCGTCAACTTTTATATGTGTTTTTTGTTTCTTGCCCATATTACTAATCCTACCTCATAAAGCTGCACAAAAACTTACTGCTAAAAATTTTTCCAACAAACCTCTTTCATAAAAGACCTGATATTTTCACTGTCTTTATCCTCATAGAAATCAACCAGCATCTTTTTAAATTCCGGAACATTATCTGCGGGTATAACCAAAAACCCCTGTCCCTTTGATATGAGAAAGTGATTCGCAAATATAACCGATGCACGCTTGTTTCCATCAATAAAAATTTGAGTTTTTATGCAATACAAGCATAGCCTGATCGTATATACTTGTTTTCATGTTTGCCCTTGCAAAATCCAAATTCTGCATAACCCTGTCGGACATATCATCGCCTGTGTACCCCAGATTGGTTAATTTCTTATCTATTGCACGCAGCTGTTTGTTCAATACTTTTTCTTCTTTCGAGTTTCGCAACAAAAGCTGATACAATTCATCACTGTATTCTCCGACATAATTTGAAGTCAGTCTGCCTGCAATACGCTTACGCGTATACAGATATTTCTTATCGTTTATTTCTTTTATTTCGGGCGAACCGCTGTACGGCATCAGCTTTATTCGCGCCCCAATATCCGCTTTTTGCTGCAACAGCTCAAATATTTCGTTGTTCCTAACAATAAACGTCTCCTTTATTGTTTTAGGGAACTTTTCTTTTATAATTATACAAAAAAGTTCTCTATATGTCAAGCAGCATTAAATTAATTCAGAGATTTCGTTTTTAACGTGCAAATATTTCCCATTGTGTCAAATTCGTTAC
>JAUNPN010000058.1 GCA_030536655.1 bacterium
CATATGCTGCTTTTCCGAAAGCTTTAACTTGTCCGTTTTCTATTCTACCACTAGTGTATCGCTGTTCATTATCCTGATTACAGCTATTGCGGGCGGTTACGTTGAAGAAAATGTTACGGATGCGGCAGAACTGTCGGCTTTCGGCAGCTATTGGGTCAGTATGGAGGACGAGCTGTGGAACTATCCTCTGGATGATGATTACCCGGACAACTATGATGTTTATTATTACGGACTGGATAATATCGGAATGGATATGGCAAAACTCATGGCATATTACAATGCAGTCAGCGGCAAGTCGGTATATGATGACGAGGGCATGATGAGTATTGAAGAACTGTTCGGGATTATCTACACATGGGAGACATCAGAGGTTACGTACAATGAAGGCAGTGAAGATGAATATCATGAAATTTATGCGGATTTGATAGTGGCTGATATTGATGAACTGATAGACGAGCTTACGGATGAGCAGCTTGAACTGTATAATGTTTGCTATGAGGTTTATACCGAGGATGAAGAATACAGTGAGATATGGGACGGACTGTAATCAATGAAAGGAGAATAAATGATGAAATGGGCAGCCTGAAACAGATTAAGAAGGATATTGATAAGTACCAAAGAAAAGCTGATGAGTTTTTAAGCAAAGTTAAGGAACTTAAGGAGCAAGAGCGTGAACAGGAGGATAAGGATATTGTTGAGTCCGTCAGAAAGGATTTGAGCTATGAGGAGTTTGTGCTCCTTTGGGACGGACTAAAGGAGCGCAAACGCGCAGTTGAAAATTCTCCCGAAAGCGAACGTGAGGAAAATATAAATACCGAAAGGACGTCGGAAAATGAAACACAAAAAGTTAATTAAAGCAGTATGCGGAGTATCGGCGGCGCTGCTTGCCGCGTCTGTTTCCGCATACGCAAATCAGCCGTATGTAAATATAGCACTGCCGGTGGTAAGGCAGTCTCTGCAGGCGGCAGTAGTGGGGGTAGATCAGGCGGCAGTAGCGGCGTCGGAAGCGCCGACAGAACCACCGGCGGTCGAGTCGGGGATTTTTGTTGAAATTGAAGTCACTCCGGATCCGATGCAGGAGCTGATTCAGAAGCAGAATGAAGCTAATCGGCAGCAGGAGGAAAATAAGAATCTGCTGTCGGAGATAAAGGAGCTTGTCAGCGGTTTATTTAATAAGCAAAAGAACAGCGGTACAGCTGACGGCTCAAATGCATCGGGATCGGCGGAGAGCGCAAAAACAAGCGCCTCTGATGCCGTTAGTGCAGCGGATATGGAAAAGCTGTTCAGTTCCTTTATGCAGATGGGAGACGGCTCCGGAACGAACTTTACATGGGTTACACCCGCGCCTACGGAGGAACCGACTCCTACACCTGTTCCGAAAAAGACGTCAACGGATGGTAACGGGTATATCATTGAGGATAGTCAGCAGCTGACGGACGGCAAGGAATTTCTCACAATGGCGTCGAAGGACGGTACAGAGTTCTACATGATAATAGACCGCGCTAAGGATAATGAGGTGTATATGCTCAATAAGTTTGACAGCACCGATTTGGCGGCGTTTATAGAGAATCCATCGCCTTCACCGTCCGCATCGCCGACGGAAAAACCGACAGCCACACCGAAGCCTACCGAAGAACCGACAGAGGGAGCGGTAAAAAGCAATGAAAAGACCGGCGTAAGCGGAGGAACGATTGTTATTATGCTGCTGATTGCTGTAGGTGCTGTTGCGGTAATATATTTCTTCCGTAACAAGAACGGCGGCGACAGCGAAGAAGCCGCAGATGATGAGGACGAGGAGGAATATTCCGAAGATGAAGATGATAAATACGAGCTTCCGGAGGAGGAAGAAGATGAAGATGAAGAGCAGGAGGAGAATGAAGATAATGAGAACAGTGATGAAGAAAGTGAGGAAACAGAATGAAAAATAAGGCTTTAAAGGCAGCTGCGGTCGGAGTACCCGTATCGGCAGCAGTAATATTTGATAAGTATGTGAGATAAATTTTCAACGATACATGTACTCACTTCTTTTTAGTGAATTTAAGGAGAAGTGAGTACAAGATAAAATTATGGTTAGAAAAGGAAATGATTTTATGGAATTGGGAGATTTAAAAGGCTGTCACTTTGGTATAGACAGCAGTGAAAAAGAGCTTAGATACATTGAACAGCTGTTAAAAGCGGTCACAGGGCTTACGGTGAGAGCGGAGTACAGCGGGGAGTGGAGCCATAAACACAGCGGCAGACAGCCGGATAAGAAATCTGTATATAACGATTATCTGATTGATTGCAGACTGAATGACGGAACCGCTTATCAGCTTATGTATCTGAGAGGAAATAACGGTAAGTACATTGTTATTACGGGTATCAAGAAAGGCGGTAAACGCTCATGATTAATGCGGCAGAAGTGGGAAAAAGAATTGCCGAGTATAGAAAAAACGCAGGAATAAGCGAGATGTTTTTAAAAGCTGTCGGAGGTGTCGATTGTGAGGATAGTGGGGAAAAATAAAAGTTCCGTTAAAACAGATAATAAACTTATGAAAAGAAATTTAATTATAGCGTTAGCTGCTACGGTTTCAATTATATGTATATCCATATGTATGTTTTTGGATTATAGATTGGCATTTAATATTATTAAGTGTTGCGTAATAGTGTTAGTTGGAGTGCCGGTGCTTTATCTTTTATGGCTGTTTATAAGATCAGTTATATCTGATGCGTTAATAATATTGATTATGCATGTTATGGCACTCATATTTAATGTATATATACTTATGACCTCAAGCAATATAATAATTTTGGCAGCTACCGGAATAGTGTCTGTAACAACTATATTATTTATAGAGAGGTAATAGAAAATGGAAAATAAAACAAACAAGAATCTGCCGGGGAACGGCAGCTTATCGAAGGGCGCAAAAGCGGGCTGGTTCATTCTCAGCTTCTGCGTGCCGATTGTCGGTCTTATACTGTGGCTCGTGTGGATGAAGGAAGAACCGGAGAAGTCAAAATATTGCCGTAACGGATTTATAGCAAGCGTGATAGCGGCTGTTGTAATGTATGTTTCATTATTTATTCTTTCAACGGTATTGCTGAGCAGTATGTCAATGAGCTTGCCGGGATAATTGAGAAACGGAGGAATATATGAAAACCTTAGTAATAGCGGAAAAGCCGTCCGTTGCGCAGAGCATAGCTCGTGTCCTCAAGGTGAATCAGCATAAAAATGGATATATGGAGAATGAACGCTACATTATCTCATGGTGTATCGGACATTTAATTTCACCTGCCGCGCCGGAAGCTTATGATGATAAATACCGTAAATGGAGCATTGAGAATTTACCTATAATTCCGAAGGAATGGAAGTATCAGGTCGTCAGTTCAACGGAGAAGCAGTACAAGGTATTGCAGAAGCTGATGAAATCAAAAAATGTATCGATGATTGTTTGTGCAACAGATGCGGGACGTGAGGGAGAGCTGATATTCAGACTTGTATATAATCAGGCGGAATGTAAGAAGCCGTTCAAGCGGCTGTGGATTTCATCACTGGAGGAACAGTCAATACGTGACGGATTTAATAATCTCAGGGACGGACGCGAGTTTGAGAATCTGTATCATGCCGCATCGGCACGAAGCAAAGCTGACTGGCTTATCGGTATGAACGCAACAAGACTGTACAGCGTGAAAAACGAGGTAACATTGAATATAGGCAGAGTTCAGACCCCGGTTCTGAATATGCTGGTGACGCGTGAAGCGGAAATTTTAAAATTTGTGCCGGAGGACTATTATACGGTTGAAATAGACTGCGGCACATTTACGGCAGCGGGAGAAAAAACAGAAGATACGGGAATTGCACAGACAATACGCAATGCCTGTGTAAACAGCGGAAAAGCTGTAGTCAAAGAGGTAAAAACAGAACATAAGACAGAAGCGCCGCCTAAGCTTTACGACCTCACCGCATTACAGCGCGATGCAAACCGAATAATAGGATTTACCGCCAATCAGACGCTGATATATGCACAGTCATTGTACGAAAAGAAGCTGATTACCTATCCGAGAACCGACAGCCGTTACATAACAGAGGATGTTGAGAAAAGCATTCCCGGATTGGTAAAAATAGCTGAAAAAATGCTTGGTGTACAAATAGACCAAAATATAAAACCGTCAAGATTAACAAATAACAGCAAGGTATCGGACCATCATGCACTGCTGCCTACAAAGACATTGGCAAAAACTGATATATCCGTGTTGTCAAACGGTGAAAGTGAGGTGCTTAGTCTTATTTGCCGGCGTCTTATATGCGCTGTTGCAGAACCGCATAAATATGATGCTGTGAAGCTGATGATTGAGTGCGGTGGATTTGAATTTACGGCGAACGGGAAAACCGTAACGGATAAAGGCTGGCGAAAATTCATGTCCGGTACGGAAGAAAATAAAAATACTGAACTGCCGGAGCTGCACAGCGGAGCTTGCTTAAAAATTGAGAGTGCGGAGGTAAAATCGCATAAGACCAAACCTCCGAAGCATTTTACCGATGATACATTGTTATCGGCTATGGAAAATGCGGTTAAGTCGGAAACTGCGGAACGTGCGGGGCTGGGAACTCCGGCAACGAGAGCAGGAATAATTGAAAATCTTGTAAAGCGCGGATTTGTTTTGCGAAAGGGTAAACATCTTATCCCGGAGGATAAGGGAAAGCGTTTAATACGGCTTGTCCCGGACAGCATTAAATCGGCTGATATGACAGCCGAATGGGAAGAACGTCTTTCGGAAATAGCCGAAGGTAAAGATACAGAGGAAAACTTTATAAAAGATATAGGTGCATTTTTGAGAAGCATGATTATTCGGGAGAGTGAGTAAAAATGGGTTTTGGAAAGAAACCGAAGCCTGACGATCTTCTGACGGCTGTGCTGAATGACACTGTCAGCGGTATAGACCAAATACAAAAGGATATGCGCGCAGCAGAGGAAGAACTGAAAAAGAACAGAGATATTCTTAAAAGCCGGCTTAACGGAGAGGATAAATCAGAGGTACATACCGGGAAAAATGATAATTATGTACGCAGACCTGATGAGAGAAGCTCCGGACCGTCAGTACTTCAGAAGCTGCATTTATATAAGCAGAAGTCAGCAAAACAAAAAAATCAGAACAGAAATCTTAATAAGACAAGAAAGAACGAACCAGAATTATAAAAAGGAGAGTGTAGAAAATGCCGATGGAACGGGAAAAAGCACCTATGGGATGGCGCGGCTTGTTTGAGGTTATAAGAGCGTCGTGTCATGCGGTTGCGAGTGCAGCGTCTGCACTGCTTGAAACGGAAATGCTTAAAAGGTTAAGCACAGAACAGCTTGATGGGTTATCAAAAATGCTTGACAGTTCTATGGCAAGCCTGAACAAAACGGTGTTCAGGCTTCAGGAGGAAATAAGCGCACAGCTGAGTAAGCACAAAGAACGTGCGTCACAGCAGAACAGTGACAGCCGGACACAGTATTCCGGAGAGCAGCAAAAAACAGAACCGAGGGCAGAACCGAAAGAAGAATCGAGAGCAGAATCGGTAATATACGCCGGAGAGGCTTCACCAGAAGCTGTTAAGCAGGCGGAAAATGAAAATAAGCAGACCGATACGCAGTCTAAGCAGGAAGCAGATAAAACTGCTGACGAGCAGGAGGAGATAAAACCGGATAAAAACGTTGCCGGACAGACTGATAAAACGACCGGAAAAATGATTGAGAAGCCGAAGGAGATAGAGGAAATTCTTAAAAATGGCATAGCTCAGATGACAGATTCGGATAAGTACAGAGATTTCCTGAACACGGCTGCGAAATTTCCAAAATACAGTTTAAACAATATCATGCTTATAGCTATGCAGAAACCGGGCGCAACGGAATTAGCAAGCTTTAAGACGTGGAAAGAAAATTTTGGAAGAAATGTAAACCGGGGAGAAAAGGGGATACGGATTATAGTGCCGTATATACAGAAGGCGGCAGAGGAGCGTATAAAGCTCGATCCAAAAACAAAGCTGCCGGTATTGGATAGTAACGGCAAACCGGTTACAGAGAAAACAGAAGTCGCAAAGCCGAAGTTCAAGGCTGTTTCGGTATTTGATGTTTCACAGACGAACGGACGAGAGCGTCCTCCTTCAGAGCTTGATAAATTCAGAGTAAGTCAGAATAACACAAAACAGCTCCGGAAACTCAAATCATCAATTATGGAAGCAGCCAAATACGAGCTTGCCAAGCGCGGAGGTAAGGGCAGTCTTAAAGAAGCGGAGGCGATAACATACGCTGTATGCAGGCGTTACGGCATCGAAGCACAGGAATATCGTATCGATGGAATGAGCGGACGCAGTGAACATGAAATACGCGAAGCACTGGAATTGGTTCGTGACGTAACAGCGGAATTGACGAAACAGCTGGACGAGCAGATGAGAGAACGCCTCGAACAGGAACGCCGGAGCGCTGATGACCGGAAACAGGTAATGGAACGAGAGCAGATTGAGCGGCGTAAGCAAGATGAAAAGGAGCTGCAGCAGAAGGAAAAGATAACAAAAGAAGCAGTTGCCGCAGCCTTTTCGGCAGCCTTGGATAATAGTGTCAGTGCATCGGCGGAAAAGCAGCAGGACAGGGCATGGGAAAACGGCGCTGAAACAGTCGGAGAAAAGATTTCCGAAAATGCAGCCTATGTTAATATCTCGTCAGCTCCGCAGTCAACGATACCGCAGAACTCGAAGGGTGCAGAACCAAAGCAGGCGGCAAAGAGCAATACGGCACAGCAGAGCAGAAGCAGTGCAGCACGTTCGGAACGCCGGGGCAGCACATACAAGGTAAGCGAAAAGAATTTAGGACAGCGAAGTTCGGTTCGTGACCGTCTTAAAAATAATATACAAAAAGTAAATGAGGGAAGGACGCGGGAACAGCATTCTCATCGAACGAGTGAAATTAGTATCGGATAGGAGGTAAGACAGATGAGCTTTGATTTTGAAGAAAAGGCTATTATTACGGATTTAGGTATACAGAGCAAAGAGCAGTGTATCGCAGAGCTTGAGGAAGCAGTTAAGAACACCGAGGATACAGATATGATAAAGTTTATAGAAAAAACTATTGTGAAAGTAACGGATTTGTCGGAATCCGAATACAGCGCGCTTTTGAATGATAAAGTTTAAAAATAGGAGAGAGGTGTGTTAATGCCATATGACAGGCAGAATGTTATAGAAGAAACAGGTGATTTGCTGCTTGAGAGGTGTTCCGAGTTTGCACGGAATACGGAGGAGTGGAAAAGGTTTCTGGCTTCAGCGGCTAATGTATATAAGTATAAATTTGCGGAGCAGGTATTGATATACGCACAGAATCCTAACGTGTCTGCTGTAGCAGAGCAGGCGGTATGGAATAACAGAATGAATCGCTATCTTAAAAACAATGCGAAAAGAATAGCGCTTTTAAAATCCAATCCTGACGGCAGTACGGGTTTGAGATATGTGTTTGATATAGCGGATACCTATGCGGCGAATAACGGAAAAAGAAACAGGACGCTTACGGAATGGCGTATTACAGAGGAGAATGAAAGCGCCGCGGCACAAGAGATCGATGCGTCTCGGAACAGCTTTACGGAAGCGGTACGCGCGAGAACAGAACAGCTTGCCGGAGAGTTTGCGGAACGGTCGTTAAAGCGTATGGAAGCCTACGGCGGCTTATCCGGCGAATTGGAACACGGAGAACTAATAGAAAAATTCCGAAAAACCGCGTCAAAAAGCGCGGAGTATATAATTCTGGCGAGGTGCGGACTGAATGCCGACAATTATGTCAAAACAGAGGATTTGGAGGATATACGGTATTTCGGTACATATCAGGAGATAAGCGTACTGGGTTCAGCGGTGAACTATATGTCGGGTAATATTATCCGACAGGCGGAACACGCGGCAAGGGCTGCTGCCTTTGAACAGCGCAGCAGGATATATGACGAAATGCGTTCCCGCGGGAATATTGTGGACAGCCGTGAAGAAGTACAGGACGCGGTAAAGAAGCTGAGCAGCAGGAATAATCGCAGGTCTGCACCGCAAAAAGCACAGATATCGTTGTTTGACGCACCTGAAACAACCGGGATAAATGAGCCGGAAACAGCGGAGCCGGTTCCGGAGATAGGAAATGACGTAATTGACGCAGTTCTGCGTTTAGGCGGAAACAACGAGAAAAGCGTTCTGAGTATATGCACCGAATACAGCAGAAATAAGCCGAGTGAGCTAAATGTTGAGTTTCTTAAAAATGAATACGGAACCGGAAGCATGGGTGTTATAACCGGACACGGACACTGTGCGGTTACATGGAATGAAGAAGGAATGCGGTTATCAATTGGTAATTCCGTAAAGGATAACGCGCGTTTGGTTACGTGGGAGGAAGCGGACAGACGTATAAACGGAATGCTTGAAGCCGGAAATTATGCGCCGAAAGAGGTCATAGAACAGACAGACAGCTTTGACAGGGAACGCGCAGCAAGGAATTTTTGGTATATGCACCAAGATGTAAATTATGACAATTATCCTGAACTGCGCAGTTTGTTTAAGCCGGAATGGTTTACGGGCGGGTATCCGGACAGCACCGCGAGACTTGCCGAAGGAATGAAAGATGCGGCATTTTTAAACGAATTGGAAGAAGTAACAGCCTCTATAGCTGAACGATATATACGAGATGCGGATGTTATGCGGTTCAGGCTGTATTCTCCCGATAAGGTGCTGGTAAGACTTGAAAGCTTGAAGCTTGAAAAGCGTGAATTTAAGGTGAACGGAACACCGGAACTGCCGAAACGTTTTCTCAGCGAGGATGAAATAACAACACTTCTTATTCGGGGAAATAAGTTTTCCGATACGAGGATACAGAATTACGTATACTTTAAAGACCATACAAGTAACGAGGAACGTATTAAATATCTCAAGGAACATTACGGAACCGGAGGATACGGCGATCAAGGCTACAGCGTTGATTATAATTCCAAGGGAATGCGGTTAAGAAGAACCGGAATAGACAGCAAAGCGGAAATGAAATGGTCTGAGGTATCAAAACGTATAGACAGGCTTATTGCAGAGGGAAAGTATCTTACCGAAAATGAGCTTTCTGAGGGAGTACCTAACTATCTCAGACGCATGGAGGAACAGCGTATACGGAGTGAGCAGATACAGTATCTTAATGATATGCGGGGACGCTCGCGGGAAGAACGTCAGAATGAGCTGCCTAAGCTTATATACTGCTGTATTTCGACAATTGATAATACGGATAGGAAAAGGTTTAGTGACTTTGGCTTGGCGATGCTTGAGAATGCTGATGAAAGTGAGATTTCAACGGTACTCAGTGATTTTAAATCGCGGGCGTTGATGCTGAATGCCCTTGAAAAAATACAAATGTCAACAACAGATGTTCATGCACGCAGCAATGCACATCTTCTTACAGAGGATATACAGTATTTTTCGGAGCTTTCAGAGAATAAAAAGATAGATAAGCCGATGCAGTTTGCGGTTGATTGTATTGAAAACAGAGTGCCGGAAATAATCAGAGCTATGAATGCTAATGATGAAATGGACACACTTGTTGAGAATATGGCAACGGACGTGTATGAAGATAGGCTTGGTGCAATGCGGACTGCCGTAAGCTTAGGCAATGCGGGGCTGGAGTCTATCAAAAATTATATTCAAAGCGGCGTTGATTTTGATGCGGAATTCGGCGCAGCTATACATGTTGAAGCGGCAGAGAACGGCTATAGACTCAGCTATAACGAATATTCAAAATTCTATACCGATGATGAGATGGTATGGTTTGCATTGCGGGCAGCGCAGGCATGGGAAAAAAGCGAAGAAGATTACCAACTGAACTATCACAGACAAATGATTGAAAGCAAAACCAACGGCGAGGTATCTGACGGAAATGCACTCTCACAGAGCGAGTTTATTATTTGGGCATCGAGCGTGATTTCAGAAGACAGAGGTGTAAAGAATTCTTATGATGATATTACAAAATATTATCATAGAGTCAGGCGTGCTGCTGAATATCAGCTGTGCAGTCTTGCAGATGAAAGAAGCAGTATAGACGGATATACTCTTAAAGATATTGCGCCGTTTTTCGGGAATTTTGTTGACAGTGAAAATATGAGGGAGCAGACATATCAGCTTATAGCAGATAATGTTTACGATATTCTTTCGCAAAATAGGGAAAATGAAATTATCGATGCGGATAGTATAACGGTGGTTATCCGCTATTCGGAGCATCCGGCTATTGCAGATGCGGGAGAATTAAGCTATGCCCTTGCCGATAAGGTATTGGCAGGAATGGATGAAATGTATGCCGGAACAGGCGGGTATTTTCCAACAGATTTTGAAATTCATGCTGTTGTAGACGGTGAAACGTTTGAATACGAGGGAACGTTTGATATAGGCGGAGAAAACGGCGGTCTTACAGCACATATCAAAGCCTCATACGAATATTATCTTTCGGAGGAATGTGAGTATGTTCATGATTGGAAAGAACGCGGCGAATATGAGAGTATTACAGAAAATCTTAGGCATGGACAAGATATTCTTGTGCCGTATCTTGAGCAGCATACGGAGCTGACGCGGGAGGAAACAATAAAACTCAATGAGCTTACCGAAGCGGCAGAGCTTGTGAAAACAGCGGAGCTTACTGAAACAGCAGAACCTGAATTACAGCAGAATCAATATCAGCCTCTTTACCGCAGCTATCTTGATTTAAAAGCAGAGCATGAGAATGACATTCTCTTGTTTCGTATGGGTGATTTTTATGAGTTGTTTAATGACGATGCGGTGCGTGCTGCGGAAATTTTAAAAATTGAAACAACGCAGCGTATTGTTTCGGATACTGAAAGCGTTACGATGTGCGGTTTTCCGACGCATATTGCAGATACATATATAGACGCTTTAACGTCAAGCGGTATAAATGTGGCTGTTGCAGAACCTGACGAAAGCGGAAGACGCGAAGTTGTGCGTGTGGCAGAAGCAAATATGCAGGACAGCTTGACGGTGAAAATCGGCTTTTCGGAGCATCCGGCGTTTTATTACCGTGAGGACGGAAGGTTTGTTGACAGAAATACAGATATGAGTTTTGCTCTTGCAAATAAGCTGCTGGGCATACTCGACATGAAGCAGAATACGGAACGTGAAACAAAGGACATCGGTTGGTATCATAAGACGGATTTTGAAATTCATGCGGTTATAAACGGTGAAGAATTTAATTATAACGGACGATTTGACATAGGGGACGGCGACGGAAGCTTGCTTGCGCATATTAAGGCATACTATGATTACTGCATTTCTCCCGAAAGTCCTATAAACATAGCTTGGAAGAATGACAATCCGGAAGAATATGCCGAAAAAATTGAAAGCTTGAAGCACGCACAGGAAGTGCTGCTGCCGTATCTTGAGCAGCATACGGAGCTGACGCAGGAGGAAAATAAACAGCTTGACGCGATAATGGCAACGGAGCATGAATGGTTTGCTCCATACGAGCCGGACGAAAAAACGGCAGAAAATGAAGCTGAAAATACGGAAAAAACACTGCCTGAGAGCGAACAGGAAGAAGCGCAGCATATAGATGTTCATTATGAAAAATCTGAGGAGCGTACAGACAGCGAAAAAACAGAGGAAACAATAACGGAAACCGCGCCCGAAGGGCTTACAGAATTAGATCATGAACGTAACAATTTCAGAATAGAAAATGATATGCTTGGTCAAGGCACAGCGGGTGAAAAGTATAAATGGAATATTGAAGCTATAAAAACTTTGAAAAAGCTGGAAACGGAGCAGCGTCCGGCATCGCATGACGAACAGGAAATTATGTCGCGGTATGTGGGATGGGGAGGACTTTCGGAATGTTTTAAGGAAGGCAATTCCAAAAACAGTGAATTGAAATCTCTGCTGACAGAAGAAGAATACAATGCGGCGCGTGAATCAACGCTGTCGGCGTTTTATACTTCACCGGTGATTATAAAAAGCATATACGCTGCACTTTCGGACATGGGACTGCGTGAAGGAAATATACTTGAACCCTCGTGCGGTGTAGGCAGCTTTTTCGGACTGATTCCGGAGGAAATGTCAAAATCGAAGCTGTACGGCGTTGAGCTTGACAGTATATCGGGAAGAATAGCGCAGAAACTGTATCCTGATGCGGATATTAGAGTGCAGGGTTTTGAAGAAACGGATTTACCGGATAATCTGTTTGATGCTGCCGTCGGAAATGTGCCGTTCGGACAGTTTAAGGTTCCCGATAGGCGTTATGATAAGCATAATTTCCTTATTCATGATTACTTTATCGCAAAAACGCTGGATAAGCTGCGCGCCGGAGGTATAGCGGCGGTAATCGTGCCGAAGGGTGTAATGGATAAGAAAAATCCGTCTGTAAGAAGATACATCGCACAGCGGGCAGACCTTATAGGCGCGGTCAGACTGCCGAACGATGCGTTTAAGGCAAATGCCGGAACTGAGGCAATAGCCGATATTCTGTTTTTGCAAAAGAGAGACAGGGCAGTCGAAACAGAGCCGGAATGGGTGTATCTCGGTAAGACAGAGGATGGACTTACGGTCAACAATTATTTTGCCGAACATCCTGAGATGGTTCTCGGACGGCTTGAACAGGGTGTAAATATGTATGGACGTGAAGATGTTCTTTGTGTTCCGTATGAAAAAAGCGACTTATCTGAGCTGCTGACTAACGCATTGAAGAACCTTCATGCGGAACTTACTGAATATAAACCGGAAAAAGAAGAAAACGGGGAACTACTGACTGTTCCGGCGTCGCCTGATGTAAGAAACTACAGCTATGCCGTGCTGGAAGGGGAAATATATTTCCGTGAAGATTCCGTTATGATTCAGAAGAAGCTGCCGAAGGCAACATCGGAGCGTGTCAAAGGAATGATAGAGCTGCGTGAATGTATGAGAGAGCTTATAGATATGCAGCTGAACGATGTGTCTGATGAGGAGCTTAAACCTCAGCAGGCAAAGCTTAATGAAATCTATGATACATTTACCAAAAAATACGGATTGATAAACGGAGCCGGAAACAGAAGGGCTTTTAATGAGGACGGCAGCTATCCGTTATTATCGTCACTTGAAAATCTTGACGATGAGGGAAAGCTGAAGTCCAAAGCGGATATTTTCACAAAAAGGACGGTGCAGAGGTATGTTCCGGTTGAGCATACAGATACAGCTGCAGAAGCGCTTGCTGTATCCGTCGGAGAAAAAGCCCGTGTTGATATTCCGTTTATGTGCCGTTTGACGGGATTCGGCGAGGACAAGATAATATCGGATTTGAATGGTATAATCTATCCCAATCCCGCAAAACCGAAGGACGGCGGATACATATATGAAACAGCAGATGAGTACTTATCGGGCAATGTGCGTGAAAAACTGAATATAGCGGAGTTTGCGGCAAAGTCCAATCCCATTTTTGAGAAAAATGTACAGGCATTGACAACGGTTATTCCTCCTGATTTGAAGCCGGGAGAAATAGACGTAAAACTCGGCGCAGCATGGATTGATACTAAGTATATTGACCAATTTATTTATGATACATTCAAGACTCCGCTGTACCGTCAGTACAATATAAAATCAAAATACTCACCGTATACATCCGAATGGAGTATAGAAGGAAAAAGATTGGATTTCGGAAACACGCTTGCGTCCGTAACCTATGGAACGGAACGCGTCGATGGATACCAGCTGCTTGAAAATTCGCTTAATCTGAGAGAAACGAAAATTTATGATACAAAGCTTGACAATGAGGGAAAAGAACGGCGGGTAATCAATCAAAAAGAAACAACGCTTGCACGTCAGAAGCAGGAGTTGATTAAACGGGAGTTTAAGGATTGGATTTTTAAGGATCCGGACCGCAGCAGTGATATAGTACGTACATACAATGATTTGTTCAACAGTGTACGTCCTCGTGAATATGACGGTTCGCACCTAGTTTTTCCGGGAATGAACCCTGAGATTACTATGCGTACTCATCAGCTTAATGCCGTTGCACATACGCTGTACGGTAAAAATACATTGCTTGCACACGAAGTGGGTGCAGGCAAGACCTATGAAATGGTAGCAAGCGCGATGGAAAGCAAACGTCTCGGATTGTGTCATAAGTCAATGTTTGTAGTACCGAATATGCTTACAGAGCAGATGGGAGCGGATATTTTAAAGCTGTATCCGTCTGCAAACGTGCTTGTAGCTTCAAAAAAAGATTTCACAAAAGCAAGACGGCGCAGGCTGTGTGCAAGGATTGCTACCGGAGATTTTGATATAGTTGTAATCGGACATTCTCAGTTGGAAAAGATACCGATTTCGCAGGAAAGACAAGAACGGTATCTGAATGACCGGATAGACGATATAACAGAGGCCATTGCGGGATTTCAGCTTAAGGAAGGTCAGAGATTTCAGATAAAGCAGCTTGAAAAAATGCGCCGGAATCTTCGAACAAGGCTTACAAAGCTTGCGGAGAGTCCTCAGCGTGACGACACTGTAACCTTTGAGGAGCTGGGAGTAGACAGACTGTATGTGGACGAGGCGCATGGATTTAAAAATTTGTATTTCTATACAAAGATGAATAATGTATCCGGATTGTCGCAGTCAGAGGCGCAGAAGTCAGCGGACTTGCAAATGAAGTGCCAATACATGGACGAGCTTACGGGCGGCCGCGGGTTGGTGTTTGCAACGGCAACTCCGGTGAGCAATTCCATGACAGAAATATATACCATGATGAGGTATTTGCAGGCTGATACTCTTACAAAGATGGGATGGCAGAACTTTGACGCGTGGGCGGCAAACTTCGGAGAAACTGTAACAAAGAGCGAGCTGGCACCGGAAGGAAGCGGTTACAGAGAAAGAACACGGTTTGCAAAGTTCTCAAACCTCCCGGAGCTTATGAGTGTATTTAAGGAGTGCGCGGATATAAAGACAGCGGATATGCTTGATTTGTCTGTTCCAAAGGCAAATTTCCATAATATTGCGGCAGAGCCTACGGAAATACAGAAGGATATGGTTGCGGAGCTGTCAGAACGTGCGGGCAGGATACACGACAGAAAGGTTTCTCCGTCAGAGGATAATATGCTTAATATAACAACGGACGGACGAAAAATAGGACTTGACCAGCGGCTGATAAACCCGGAGCTGCCGGATGAGCCGGGGACAAAGGTTAATCTATGTATTGAGAATGTATTCAATATATGGGAGAAAACAGCGGATAAGCGTTCAACGCAGCTTGTATTCTGTGACTATTCCACTCCCGGAAGCAAAGATAAATTTAACTTGTATGATGACATCAAGAGCAAACTGGTCGCAAAAGGCATTCCGGAACATGAAATAGCGTTTATTCATGATGCAAATACGGATATGCAGAAATCATCGCTGTTTTCAAAGGTTAAAAGCGGAAATATCAGGATATTAATCGGTTCTACGTCAAAATGCGGAGTCGGTATGAATGTGCAGGACAAGCTTATTGCACTTCATGATTTGGACTGCCCGTGGCGTCCGGCGGATTTGCAGCAGCGTATGGGCAGAATTGTCCGGCAGGGTAATGAGAATAAAGAGGTTGATATTTTCCGTTATGTAACAAAATCCACATTTGACGCTTATTTATGGCAGACTATCGAAAATAAGCAAAGGTTCATATCTCAGATTATGACCTCAAAAAATCCGGTAAGGGCGTGTGAAGATGCGGATGAAGCAACACTCTCATATGCGGAGGTTAAGGCTTTGTGCGCCGGTGATGAGCGTATTAAGGAGAAAATGGATTTAGAGATAGAGGTTTCAAAACTGCAAATCTCTAAGGCTAATTATCAAAATGAGCAGTTCGTGTTGAAGTGTAATATAAACGATTACCCGGCACAGATAGCGGAAACAGAAAAACTGCTTGCCGGATATACGAAGGACAGAGAGGTTTTGCAGCAAGAGGATAATAGCGTAAGCGCAGTAGAAATAGCAGGCACGAAATATACGGATGAAGAAGAAGCCGGAAAGGCTTTACAGGCAGCAGCGGGGTTGATGAGCGCAGGAGAACGCAGTAAGGTCGGAAGCTTCCGGGGCTTTGATATTTTTATCAGGAAGCCGGAAGAAGATCAGCTGTTTTATTCAAAGAATACGCTTATTTTACAGAAAAATATGTCATACTCCCGCGATATGTATGCACACGGTAAAAGTAATATACAGTGGCTGTTCAGTAAATTAAATGAAATAGAAGAATCGGGAAAAGAGTGTATCAAAACATCGAATGAGCTTAACGACCTGAAGCAGCGATATGCAGCAGCTAAAGAGGAGTATGGAAAGCCGTTTCCGTATGAAGCGGAACTGAATGAGAAACTACAGCGTTTAGAAAAGTTAGACGAGCAGCTTAATATGGATAATCCGAAAGAAACGGAACAACCGAATGAGGAACAATCGGCGGAGAATGTGAGCGCGGAGAAGAAAGAAGCAGAGAATACCCCGAATAAAAAGCAGCATACAAAAACGGAAACTACTCCGGAACAGCGTCCGTCACTTCGTGAACGGCTTAGGCAGAAAAAGGAAATTGTTGCGGGGCAGAAATCGAAGCATGGTTCGGAGAGGGGGAATCAGCTTTGAGACTGAGAAAAACAGCGTATATATTATCAGTGATTTTCTGCTGCTTCCTCTGTCTGTTCTGCTGTAAAGCTGATACAAATTATGCCGGAGCCGTAGAAGTGGTCGAAGGCAGCAGCATTGATATTTATGCGAGAATTGCTGTATTCGGCGAGATTGCGGACGATTTTATCGGTACAGACAATATAACCTATGAGAATGCGTTTTTTCAAGGCGTAACGGAAATGTGGAGCGGTGAATATCAGGGCAAGCCTGTGAAAGTACATTTGCAGCACGTAAGCCCGGAATATAACGGAGCAAAAATTAAGGTTATATTTAACAAGACCGAAAAGCCGGAGGATATAAGCTACGCTGATAAACAGTCGGGAACGATATGGATGTATACGGCAGACGGACGTGACGGAGTGTTTTATACCGGAACGGAATTTGTGTACAGAGGTGCAAGGAATAGTACAAAAGAAGAATTTATGTATACTTCCGGACATGAGTTCGGTCATATTCTCGGTTTGGCCGACTGCTATAACGATGATAATGAACGCGTGCGCAGTACATTGGAAACCCCGATGCGGTCAAGACAGTATCATAATGCCCGTGAGGTGGATTATTATATCCTGCTTAATCATCAAACATGGCTTGCAGATAATTTGTATCGGTATAGCAATGATAAACTGGTATTCAAGTATATTCCGTGTGAGAAAAAGAATTTGAGCAAGGATTAAAAAGTTAGTTTAAGAATAGAAAGAGGATGATTCCATTGAGAAATACGACGCATTCTGACAGTAAATAAAAAAATTATGAGAAAGGAATGAAAGAAAATGACAACAATTATGTCGAAGAAAAAAATAATAGGACTTGCAGCATTTACAATGGCAACCGCAGCAATAATGTTTACAGCTTCTACAGCATTTGCAGAGGGAAGCAGAAACATAATGGAGAGTGCAGGTGGGCAGGGTGTAAGACCATTACTGTATAAACGTTATTCAAGTGATTCGTTGCCAAAACATTTGAATCAAGTTTTTTATGTATATGCAAATGAAGGAGAAAACTTGCATATTGGTACATATGTGGTATCTGAACAAGCGGTTGTTATTACCACTCCGTCAGGGGAAAAAATTGTTTTAGAATCAACAGAAGAAACAGGACATATAGCTACAGTGGAACAGGAAGCAGCGGGACCTAATGGTGTTATTCTGTCAGGAAATGAAGTGAGTACAACTGATGGATACAACCCTATTATCTATGCAGCACAAGAAACAGGTGTATATCGTATTGATTTTGAGAAGATTGATGTGGATGGTACAGTAGGAGATAATCCGTTCACGTCAGCTAAAGAAACGAGTTCTTTAGTTGCATTTGATGTAACAGTGGCAAAAGACGATATGAGAGAGATACCGGGTAGAATGTATGCTGAAAATCTTACATTTTGGTCAGATGGCAGACAGTATTCAAAGTATTATGTTCTGACAAAGGACGGATATGTTTATTATGCAGACTTAAATGGTATGACTGGATATGAAACGCAGTTTTGGGGTACATATAGCAGTATGCTAAGCACGAAGCAAAGCGATTCTTTTAATCAGCCTTTATATCATTCAATAGGAATTACGAATGGTGAAAAAGGTCCAAAGCCGCTGGTTTCCGATTATATGGAAATTAAAAATAAGTTAGGAAAAACAGATGGAGCATTTTTAAATGGAGGTGAAACGATTGTTGATGGCGAGAATCGCAACGGTCTATTGGTTAATTTAGCATTTGAACCGGGAGATAACTGTAAAATTTTCTTTGAGTATCCGAGTGAAGATTTGCCGAAGAGCATTAAGGCAGACAGACATGAATTTGGAACAATTTCAGATTTTACATTTGATGGTGGTATATATGAGAATGGAGAAATAGTTGATGGCAAGGCGTATGTAGGTTTGGGAGGAACTTTTCATTTTAATTGCAGTAATACTGCGGCATATCAGATACAACTGGATTTAAGTAATATCTATTATAATAGAATCACTGATGAGAATAAAATTGATACTGCAGGTGATTTTGTAATAAAGTGTGAAGATGGAAGTTACGAAAATGTACTTACACATGAAAAGCGTTCTGATATTACCGATGAGATAGTTGCATCTTATTATAACTGCGGACAGATTTCTATAGGAAATGAAGCCGTTGAAGGTGAAAATAGCTGTTATTGGGATGGAAAGGATAAAAACGGATGCATTCTTCCGGCA